>JAKSMQ010000014.1 GCA_024400565.1 Bacteroidales bacterium | reverse complement strand
TTTTGAACTTTAGGACTTCGTGCTTATTTTTAGCCTTCGGACGCTCAGCCTTGAACTCTTTGCTTCGTTTCTCTTTCAAGAGAGAAATGAAGAGGAAAACTTTATCTTGGTTTGTGTCTAAAAAGCGACTCGCTCAAGGATTAAGCTTTGTGTCTTAAAGGCGACCCACCTGAGGCTCCCGGTTTGTGTCTTAAAGAAGATCCCGGAAGCGGGGAGGTTTTGAAGGGGGGATTACCCCCTTCGTTTAGTCTCCGTCGTAGCCTCCCTGCGAGCCCGTATTGCCGGGGTTGGAGGTTCCGGAATCCCCGGTCTGGCCGTTGCCTCCAGGCTGACTGCCCTGGCCGTTCTGGCTGTTCTGGCTGTTGCCGTTATCGAGGACGACGTTGATGGTTCCGGTCTGGTCGCGGGTGAGGGTCACCTGCGAGGGGAAGGCGCCGGTGAGATAGACCCTCTGGTAGCCCGCCTTGTTGGCCAGGAGTATGGCCTCGCGGTTGGCAGAAGCGTAGGCCGTAACGGCGCTCTCAATGTCGCTCTCGTGCACCACCTGGCCGGCCACGTAGCTCTGCGCGAGAGAGTCGAAGGCTGCGTTGAGAGCCTTGGCGTTGTGCTTGTAGAACTGGTTGCGGGGGCTGGAGTTGCCCTTGCGGTCGAAGAGCGACTCGATGGCTCCGGCGTGGCTCTTGAGGTACCACTGTACGAGGGTGAACTTAGCCTGACGCAGACGCGCCTCGGGGGTGTTGAACATGCTCTTGGGCATGGTGGGCAGGGCGCGTGCATAGGTCACGCCGTGACGAACTACGTAGACCAGGCCGTCTACCTTACCGCTGGTTTTGCGTCCAGCTCCGACTTGTTTGATTTGTGCCATATTGATTCGGTTTTTTTAGGTTAATAAATTGATTTGCTTTCCGCTACGCCGGCCTTTTTGAAACACGAGCCTGGGTCCTTGTGGGCTTTTTTTTAACACAAACCTTGATAAACCTCCTTGTTCGAGGGCGGGACTCTCCGAGTCCCTTTGGAGGGCAGGTGTCGCCATGAGCTTACAAGCAAGCTTGACGCTCCTGTCGCCTCCAACCCTCCGAGCCTCCGGCTCCTCCCTCGCCCAAGGCGATAAACCTTAATAAACCCTGGTCGCAATTATTATTGACATAAGCTGTCGGCTTTTGGCCTTTGATACTGTCCGTCAGATGTGCCATCGTTTTCGTAAGAGTTTGACCCCACAAGGGTTTATTCAGGTTTATCGCCTTTGGCGGGGCTTAGCAGCTGTGAGATCAGATTTGCAGGAGAGCTTGCTCTCAGGGAAATATGAGCTCGCAGATGCCGAAGGTGCGAAGCAGCTTCAAAAACAAAGCCCCGCTAAAGGAGGTTTATCTTGGTTTGTGTCTTAAAAGCGAAGGTAAAGGCGACCAGGAGCAGAAGGTGTTTTTCATAGGTTTTTGGGGATTGATGGTTGGTGAGGTTTTGACTTCGAAATCGTTTGCAAAAGTACTCACTTTTTCTCACTCCGTGGGACGGGCGGGGAACGGATGGGAAGGAATCTTCTCAGGGCTCTTTCAGATACCTCACAATCACCTTGATCTGGGCGGGGGTGAAATACCATTTTTTTACGTTCGGGTCGTAGCCCTGGCGCGAAAGGGCCTTCATCAGGCCGGGCGTTTCGCGGATTTCGATCAGAAAACGGTTGTGGGCCGTCTTGGGGTTGTGGTCGGGATAGTACAGCTGGGCGAGCTTGCGTTTGAGTATGGGTCGGTTGAGATTCATGATAGAATGATGGTTTAGAGGTTAGTTACAGAAAGCATACAGACAGCACGAAGAAGGCAGAAATCAAAGGTCTTTGCACTATGCGTGCTGCCACTATGCCGTTTGCATGCAAGAAAATATTTGCTTGTTGCTTTTAATGATCCTTGTGGGGTCTTTATAGACACAAACCGGGATCCTTGTGGGTCGCTTTTAGACACAAACCAAGATAAACCTCCTTGTTCGAGGGCGGGACTCTCCGAGTCCCTTGTGGATGGCTGGTGTCGCCATGAGCTTACAAGCAAGCTTGACGCTCCTGTCGCCTCCAACCCTCCGAGCCTCCGGCTCTGTCCTCGCCCAAGGCGATAAACCTAAATAAACCCTTGTCGCTATTGCTATTGATGTATTCTATGTCTCATCTTGTTGTTCCGATTCCATATCGTTGTCCCGTATCAAATCAGCCTGTGTAATATCGCAATATGAATGCTTTACACGACAAAAATATGCGACCCGGGTTTATTTTGGTTTATCGCCTTTGGCGGGGCTTGGCAGATGTGGGGTCAAGTTTTCCTGGGAGCTTGCTCACAAAGGAAAAATTGAGTCCGCAGATGCAGAAGATGCAAAGCATCTTCCAAAAAGAAGCCCCGTCAAAGGAGGTTTATCAAGGTTTGTGTTTATAAAAGCGCCCCACAAGAATCAAGGTTTGTGTTAAAAAAAACACTCTAGGAGGACGGGTTTTGAATGTAGTACTCTCCGAAGTCTTTGCAGTCGGGGGAGGGCTGTGTGGCGGTTGACTCGCAGGCCGAGTCGCCCGGCGACCTCCTCGATGGGGAGATCGCGGAGCTTCTGAATCTCGGTCCTGTCCATCACTTGCGTCGGTTAAGGTAAGCCTCCGTCTTGGAGTAGAGCCCCGTCTCTTCGGAGAAGGTGATGAAACCACGGAACACCCACTTGTACAATTGATTCTTTGCTCCTTCTTTGCTCTTTCCGAGAGTAACTCGAAGGGCCTCTACTTGTGCTGTGTTAAAGGTTTCGGGAAGGTTATCAAGCAGATTTTTGGGTCCACGCTTCTGGGCTTCATCCGCGCCATCGGCACCTTGGCTGATCAGGTCGGCAAAGATTTGCAGCTTGCTCCAGATGTCGTGGTAGACGAGCCACTCTACCAGCTCGCCCATAGGACGTGTCCAAGTCTGGTCGTTGAGCACCCAGAGAATGCAGCCGGCTTTCCAGGCCGAGACGAGGGCTCGCTTGGACATATCCCACAGCACGTCGTCGTCGGTAAGGTCGGCAAGGGTTGCCATGTCCTGAGCCATCGAGTCGATGAGATTGTTGAGTCGGCTGATGATGAATCGTCCCTTGCACACGTCGAGACGCAAAAGGTACTCGTCGAGCTTCTTCAAAAAATCGTCGTCATATCTGCCCTGTCGGGGAATGCGTCCGTCGCGGGTGGTACGGGGCTTGTAGGAGAAGACCATACGGCCGAAGGTGCCGTTGAAGAGGTCGTTCTTATAGAATTTGCGCGAAGAGTAAGGCGTGGCCGAGATGGTGAAGTTGACTCGCAGAACGGGGTTGCCCGTAACGCCATCGGCAGTCGCACGAAGGGTGCCCGTTCTTTGTCGGTCGTAGATATTGCGCAGCATCTGCGAAATCTGCTTGTGGCCTCCGCACATACGGTCGGCCATCTCCACCTCGGGCAGGTTGAGGTATTGAGTGCGTCCGCCCAGGGCTTCGCAGGCCATGGCGTTCTGGATGAAGGCGGCGTTGGTGACGTCGGCAGGCGGAAACCAGAAGGCCACGTCGGGGCGGGGAGGCTTCTCCTTGTTGGAACTCTTGGTCTTTACCTGGCGTTGCCACTCTACGAGCTTCTCCAGTTCGAGGTCGTCGTGCAGACGGAAGTCGCGGCAGAGGGCTTCCACCAGATTGGACAATTGACCCTTGTTTCCGCCACTTTCTGCAACGAGGTTGGCCATCATTCCTGTCGTTTCCTTCCAATTCAGGTCGGGATATTGAAATTCTACTCCGCTCATATGGGCGCCAAGTATGGGGAAAATCATCGGAACTAGGGGTTCGTGCATGTCTTTTGAGGTCTGTGAGAGCACTAATTTGATACAATCTGTGCCTCTGCCGAGCTCTGGCATCTTAGGAGGTTGGGGTTTGGTGATGTCGTATTTCATTGTTGTTGTGCTTTTTAGGGGAAAATTAAGTGGTATAAATCTTCCAATTCCAGTTCTTCCAATTGTTTTTTGAGAGGGTCAATATCGCCTGTTTCGTATATATATATTTAATTATTAATTAGTTAAGTATTCTATAAAGGGGTATTGACATAGCATTTTTTTAATTGGAAGATTTGGAATTGGAAGATTTGGGGGTTGGAGGTAATGTTGAACCTTACTTCTCTCCGAGGCATTCGAAGGCATGAAGGAGATCGTTGATGAGTTCGAGGATATAGGTTTTCTCTACGAAGCCTGGCCCCATATGGAGTTGCTTGAAGTTGAAACGGGGCTGACCGTCCCGGCTGATGGTCATGGTAAGTTGCTTGCCGTTGTAGAGACAGCGGTTGCGATGTTCGGAGTGACACTTCTCTACAAAGTAGACCATGTCGTCGTCGACCTGGGTGAGAGTGCCCTGGTAGGGTTTGCCCTGCAAGGGGAGTTCGTCGTTGTGGAGATAGGTTCTCAAGTCGATGCACATCTGAAGATTCTTTTTCATTTTTGTGAGAATTTGTGAGCGATGGAAGACATTCAGATTGTTGCTAGCTTTACCCGGGAATATCGTCCTCGTGCTTGCCATTCTCAGCACCCGTGTCCTTTTCACGGGGTTTTAAATATTGAATTATTATTTATTAATTATTTGGGGTTGTCTTGCTTGGGTTTCTTGCTTGGGTTTCTTGTGGGGTCTTTTTTAGACACAAACCAAGATAAACCTCCTTTGGCAGGGCTTCTTTTTGAAGCTGCTATGCATCTTCTGCATATATGTGCCCATATTTGCCCGAGAGCAAGCTCTCGTTCAAATAAGTCCCCACATCTGCCAAGCCCCGCCAAAGGCGATAAACCTTAATAAACCCGGGTCGCTTGTTGTTGACATTAGCTATTAGCCTTTAGCTTTTGGCATTAGATATTGGCATTTGCAATAGCGACAAGGGTTTATTTAGGTTTATCGCCTTGGGCGAGGACAGAGCCGGAGGCTCGGAGGGTTGGGGACGACAGGAGCGTCAAGCTTGCTTGTAAGCTCATGGCGACTCCAGCCCTCCATAGGGACTCGTAGAGTCCTGTCCTCGACCAAGGAGGTTTATCTTGGTTTGTGTCAAAAAGCCGAGCGCCAAGTATCCCACAAGGAGGTTTATCCAGGTTTGTGTCTTAAAAAACGAACGCCAAATCCCACAAAAAATAAACAGAAGAAGGCGAAGTTTAGCGCGTCCTGCGGGAGTCGAACCCGCCGGCATACCCTTGTATGCCCCTCCGAGAGGACCTGTAGTTTAGCAGCCGTGTCAAAGAACTCGTCAATCGTGTTTCGATTTCGGTTGCAAAGATGCAACATTTATTCCGCCGCCGATTTGCCGATTTCGTTTTGCCGAAAATCGGAAATTGAAAACGATTGTATCTTATTGTGAATCACTTATGTCCTATTTTTGTTAAAACCATTTAACATTTCGGTTTTTTCAAACATCGGAAGAAAAGACCTTGGGGAAACGGATCAAAATCGACCCTGAAATACTCTGCTTGTTTATTGATTTTTTCAAGTTGCTGATTCTTGTCAAAAAGCGGCCCAAGAATCCAGGTTTGTGTCAAAAAAAACGCACAGTTTAGTGCGTCCTGCGGGAGACGAACCCGCCGGCATACCCTTGTATGCCCCTCCGAGAGGACCTGTAGTTTAGCAACCGTGTCAAGGAACTCGTCAATCGTTTTCTCGATTTCGGTTGCAAAGATGCATCCATTTACGACAAGGCAAAAATCCAATTTTTCTAAAAAGTTAAATTGCCCAAAATAATGCTGTTTATTACATTGTGGTTCAATGAAATAAAAATATCAATTTTTTGATTTCGGCATTTTTTCAAAATATAGGTTTGCCAAAATTGAAAAAGAAAAAACCTGCCAAAATAGGATACGATTTTTTTGTATTTCCGGGTCTCGTCCCTTCCTTTTCTGTCTCGCGGGGAGGGAGGGAAAAAAAAATAATTTCCCCTTCAATGAGGCGTGACTGACGATTGTCGCCAAGGAAGATTCCCTGAAGATTTTATAGGGATTTTATAGGGATATCCGAGCGAAACGAAGCCCCGAAGGTTGACTCGAAAAATTTTATGGATATACACTCGGGATTATATATTCCGAAACGAAAATTATCGTAAACAGATCGAAAATTTCCGTAAATTTTCAGGTCAGAACAAGTCATGCGAAGGCGTCGAGCCGAGTGGCATAATTGAAGCATTCAAGACCACAAAATGCAACATATTTTTTAAAGTTTCTATCTATAATTAACAAAATCTTTGTATCTTGGCGAAATTAACTCTTGCCTACTATTGATATAAAACATTAATAATAAGTAGAGGAAATACAATATTTGTATCATAGGCGGATTATTATCTTTTTTCATCTCCTTTTCATATTTGTTTCATGTTTTGCAAATGGCCTTTTGTTAACACGTTCATGAGTTCATGTTAAGCAAATGGGCATTTCGTTAACACGTTCATGCGTTCATGTTAAGGAAAAGGTTTACTAACTTTATGTTGATGCAGTATTTCGTATTACCTTGCATGATACGATGGTACGAGGGCGAGAGGATGATGATGTTCGAGGTGTCGTTGTTCATGCTCTCGGTGAAGGGAATGATGTGGTGCGCTTCCACCACCAAAGCGTTGTATTCTTCGCCCACCTTCTCGCCTGTCATCTGACAACGATAGTCGTATAGCTGTTTTAGGGAGTCACCTATGGAGCGGTCGAGCTGACGAACCTTCTGGAGGCGTGTGACCTGCTTGATGCCTGCACTCTTGTCCTCACGTGGTTCGAAGGTTTCAAAGTCGAGTTCCGACATTGTGCTTACCTCTGTCTTCACTTCTGCTTTTACAGCGGTTGTTATGCAATCTGCAACGAATACATTTGGCAAATCCGTGGTACTTAGGGCAAGAAATTCCTGATGCTCCTCGGGAATGCGGATGGTGAACTTGCGGTTGATGTTCTCTGGCAAGTTCTTGATGCTCTTCCACATAGTTCCATGTGGAAGAGAATACCTCTCGCAAGCGCTTCACCAATGCACTTCCTTCGCTGTACCATATCTGTATCACGTCCTCATGGCCATCATACTTTGAGCGGTCGAAGCCCTGGTTTTTCAGTTGCGCATCATACCCCACGCCATCTATCACCACCTTCACGTTTCGCGTCTCCCCATGCAGAGGCATACCACCAGGCATCGCCTTCAGCAGGTGATGAAACTCCACCGGAATCTGAAATCCCTGACGCAGAGTGGAACGATCTATGAGTTTTTGATAGAGGAACATAAATATTCACTCAAATACTACAAACCAGTAACCATTCTTTTTGCCACCTTGGCGACTCAACAGACGCAATCCTTGTAGGCGGCTAATGGCAGAAATTGTTCCACCTTCTGTTGCTCCATCTGTAGCTTCTATGAAATCCTTGCGTGTCGCCATTGGATGCTTGGCAAAATATAGAAGTACGCACATTTGGAGTTCGGTAATTGACTGGTCACGTTCACTCAACACCTTTTGTATGCCCTTTTGTATGGAATCAATATCCATTTGTATGGTCTTTTGTATGTACTTATCCTTCTTTTGTATGCTATCATTGTCAGAACCCTCATTCTTTTGTATGTTCTCTGCAGCATACAATTCCTCTCGGAATCGTTCAATTTGTTCCTTGTCATTGATTCTCCAAATGATCACGCGGAATTGATTGGCTTCGTCTTCATTGATAAAGTCAATCACAACATTCTCGCGCAGAGCTCTCACGATGCCGCTACCAAGCCCACGGAAAATCATCGTGCGAGCAGCAAAGTCTGCCATCAGAGGATTACGTTGCTTAGATGCACCAAGCCGAATGTCTTCAACCTTCAACCCACCATAAAGCCTACCTGGATTGATAATCTCTATACGATTCTCGAACACCAGCAGACGCACGGCAGCAGGATGCAATAGGTCGATGTGAACAAGTGCATTCTGCAGCAACTCTTCCAATACAACCTCAGGAATTTCCAACACGCCCACGCTATTGAAGTTTTGTCCCTCCTGACGATGATGAAGCATGGATTTGAGGAATGCCATACCTTCGCGGAACATCCAAGGAATCGTGCCCTCAATATCACGACTATCAATGTACTGACTACCGCCAATGCTATTTCCAACGAAAGCCACAGCCTTGATCTTGAACGCACGCTCATACTGCTGAGGGTGCTTACCAAAATAGAGTACACCAGCACGCGTCAGTTCGCCTTTGCCGTTCATTACACCAAGGCTACGAAGCATCGACTCCAGAGGCTGATCGAAGTCCTCAATCGCCTTGCCATAAACCTTCTGGAAATAGTCACGCAGATAGGTCATCTCAAGGTCGTTAACAGAACTATCTCTCACCGTAGCTTCTTCTGCATAATAGGAACCAGAATCCTGAAAAAGTTCGAGTATTTCCGAGTTCTCCGTTACTCTACGCTTATCCTGCCCTTGCTTCACCCATATCTCACCATTGTTCGTCTTGTATGGTTTGTTCCTGCCTTCTGCAATGTAACAAACAAGGAAACGCTTATCATCAGCCTTTACCACCTCAGTTTCTATGTAGATGGCAGGCTTCACTTGCTCGTTAGCCGTGTTACCAAGTTCCAACCCAGTGTCCTGCAACTGCTTGAAGGTAAGTCCAAGCATTTCGCCCGTCTTATCCTGCACGCCAAACATGATGACTCCACCATGCGTATTGGCGAAAGCCACCATCTCCTGCGCTATCTTCGTCTGAGTGGTGAAGCACTCCTTATATTGTACCGTAGTTGTCTCGCCACATTGGCAAAGCTCTACAAATTCTTCTGTAGTCATAAACTAAATTATTTATTCATCTGAAATCCCTGACGCAGAGTGGAACGATCTATTAGTTTTTGATAGAGGAACATATTGCTAGGTATCTTTTATAGAATATCCCTTATTAAAAATTACCTTTGTTAGTTCCTTATATGCTCAATATATCTATCAAGCATCGCCCTAATTGTTCTGTTAATTCTCTCATGTCCTTTTAGGACTTTAACCATTTGGGGTGATACGGCATAATAGAATCTCACGAACAAACGACCTAACATTGTCGTTAGCAACTTCTGATCTCTAAATCTTCGCAAAGCAAGAACCTGCGGATGGTCATAGTCACCATAAGCCATAGTTGCGATATAACATCCTTCATTTCTTGGTTGTGGCTGGGGGTTATGCTTTGGTTGATAGGATGTAGAAGGACGAGAATACGAGCTTGATATACTACTTTGTGAAGCTGTTTTTGGAGCAGAAGTCACCTTTGAGCCTGAAGTACTCTCTGCTGCAGTTGTTGCTACAGGCTTCGTTGATGAATATGCCGTCTTGGTTGAGTACGCAGTTTTACCTAATGTAGTAGGACCTTCATAAGCAGATATGCCATCAATTTCTCGAATTCTGCTTATCTTAAAAGTTCTGTTCTCCTGTCTAAGATGGCAAAAGCCTGATATATATCCATCACCAAACTCATCAGAGTACTGTACGTTACTAATTGTTCTCTTTGAGAGTGTTCCATCATTCTTTTGATAACCTATAGTAATGTCACGTCCCTCTCTAATTGCTTTGTCAATATATTCTTTTATGCTCATTCTAATATTCTTTTAAGAATGAATTTAACGTTTTTGTTTTAACACCCAATCCTTTAGCCTTAACTAGCAATCCATTATCCGAACTTAAGAGTATTGGATTCTGATTTCTGTATTTCATAACAACGGACAATATCTGATTGTCAGGGCTTTTACGGTTGAAATCTACAGGCAGATAAGACAAATCGGCACACTCCATTCGCAACTTTCGATGCCCAAAATTCTGATTTATACAGCGAAGTGCTTTTTCTGCATTTTGTTTTTTGTCACCAGATAATGTCACTTTTAATTTGTCTAATTCATCTATGACCTTTGCTGATATAATCACATATTCACGTGCTGGAATTCTGTCTATTATATCAGGACAATTGACGAATATATTAGTATCGATGATATAAGTATAAGTTCGCAAATCTGAGTGTATCTTTGAAGCGCGTTCAACATAATTTAGTAAATATCCCAACGGACAGTGAATAGGTGATTTTTTTCGGATATACTCCTTGTTGCCGACAATATACAAAGCTGTTCTAGCTCTTGTTACTGCCACATTAACAAGATTTGGCACACCATAGTCAATCCAACGAATTTTGGTTTCCGGAGAATTGTCCGTAACGACTAAACTGTATATAATAATGTCTCGTTCATCTCCTTGGAACTTGTTGACTGTATCAGCGACAATCCGTTCGCCATACTTGTCCGAAAGTTGCTTATTAATTTCTTGAGCCTGGTTTCTAAAAGGTGAAATTATTCCGATGTTTATCGTAGGATATTTTTCAGCCAACATATAAGCAAGCTCAATGCATTTCTTAACTTCTGCCTCATTAATATTTATGGTGTCACCCTTTTGAATACCAACAACATCTTCCCAAACTATTCCTTGAGGTTCTATTTCGGGATGTCTTTCGTTTGTTTGAATGCTGAGGTTGATTCCCAACCTGCGATAGAATCTTTCATTCGAATATCCAATTATTTTAGGGTGACAACGATAATGACAGTCCAATACAACAGAATGATTATTTCGATTTGAAGTTGTAATTAACTCATTACAATAATCCCAAAGTGATTTATTTGCATATTGAACTAATGGATTTTCTGCGATGGACAATACTTCTTTGATAGACATCTCTTCATTTGAATTGATACTACTAATATGTTTTAGCTGCATAGGATCCCCTATAACGACCAATTGTTTGGCACGGAACAATAGAGGCAATGCTGAAGCAATATCACATTGTGACGCCTCATCAATAATGACAATATCAAATAGTTCCTTCATTAAAGGATATGACTTCTTTACAGAAAGGCTTGTAACTGCATTCAATCTAAAGTATTTCAAAAAATCATTCGCATTGTTTTCATATTCAGATAAATCCTCCCATCTCCATGGAATGTTGTCTGGTAAATATGACTTATATCTTGAAATGGCAGATGTAGATCCTTCAGAAACAAGATAACCCTGTACAACCAAATCTAACAAATTCTTACCTATCTCGGTTATCTCATCCTTTGCATTCTTTACAGAATCGCATATTTGGTCATATATTACTTCAATTTCTGAGAATTCTGATTTTTGCTGACTTAATAATTGCTTTGATTTTTCTATCTTACGCTTTAGATCTGCGATAAGTGTATTATATTTCTTCTCTAATCTTGATACATTTCCCCAATAGTCTAATATTCTGCCAAGTACAAAATTGGTAGTATTGCAAAGTGACAATAAGTCAACCATATTTGTTATGTCCGAAACACTACGTATCCCAGTTTTGTTTTCAATAACACGACCTACGCTAATAGGCAAATTTAAGAGATCGTTCATTACAACACTCTTAAATGAGCCCATTCGGAACAATTTGAAGAATAATTTTGACAGATATGAATTCTTCGACCCTATGTAGGAAATATGTTTTTTAAAGGTAACAACAGCAGTTTCTATTTGCCTTTTATTATCTATCTCCAAGTCATAATCTGTATATTCGTTGTTTAAACAACTCTTCTCCGATTCAAACTCCTCTACTGCAAGATTAAGTTCCGCAATAAGCAATGTTAATGCGGCTTCATTGTCACAAATCTCAGAACTTAACTGATTGTGTCGTTTTAGTAATTTGTGTCCATCAGTTACTTTCTTTATCAGTTGATTGTAATGATCTTTTAAAATCGTAAATGAATCCTTGTCGTAGTTAATGTGTGGAATCCTTGTTGTTAAGCTTTCCAAATATGGCACTAGAGTGTTTGCAACAGTCTCGCGAGATCCAAATCGCAATAAATATCCGTTTGAATCTACAGTATCGTAACGTTCTTTAATATTATCTACAGCTTTATTGTTCTTGCTAGCCACAAGAACGCTTTTTCCCATTACCAATGCATTTACAATAAGGTTGAGTATCATCTGAGTTTTACCTGTGCCAGGAGGTCCAGTAATAACAGAAACCTTGCTATTAAGAGCTGTCGCAATAGCCTTACGTTGACTCTCGTCAATTTTCTCAACTTGCAATAGTGTATCTGATTCTATATTGGCAATACTATTATCCTCTATATCACCAATCAAGAACGAAGAAAGCAAAACGCCTACATCTTTAGCAGACATAGCTTTTAGTTCTGCATTCGTTTGAGCAAGTGCTATTTCCTCATTAGACAATGCCAGCATCACATTTCTGTCAATGCTTAAATTATTAGCAATTGCTTCCTGTAGCACATTCTCAATCTTTTCGAGAGAAATACTATTTTCCTTGATGGTGTCTTCTATTATAGAAATCACATCAGAGCTTATGTCTAATTCATCTGCAACATTTGGATTCAATGTAAACGAAGATAATTCCACTTGTACATACTGGGAAGTTATATCGATTTTTTCCAAATCCTCATGCGGATATACATATTGCAACAGACGATAAACCCTATCGTCAATTATTATGCCTAATCCAATATTTAGATTTCTTGGCCATTTCGTAATTTTGGGGTCAAAGTTATTCTTGAACTCTACTTCAAAATCAGGATTATCTTGAATGTCAACATTGATAACTGATTTTCCTTCATTATCTTCTAAATGTAAAGGAGCTATATAACTATCTTCTATTTTCGAGGATTTCTTACGTTCTAATTCGATTACAGCCTTATAGAACTGTAAAACTCTCTCTTGCAGGGTTTGTGCAGGTTTAATATTATCTATTATCCTCTTCAATAAGATGCTATTCTCATCTTGTATTTGACGATAATGATTGTATCCAACTTTGACAACATCAGTGTTGAATCCTTCTTTACGGAAAACAAGCATATTGACAGTACCACGTGTAGATAATTTGCCAGTATGTTCCTCTATCAAATCGTTAGATGTAATGCTAAATAACTCACCAAAAGCCGCAATTCGAGATGCCCCAATATTTTGAGGTCCAACACAAAAGAATATTTGATTAGTGGTCACCCCTTGAGATATTATTTTATGTACGTGACATATATCTACCGATGGAACGTCTAATATATTAGAGAAGAAATGTAATACTATACCTTTATTTTGTGATATTTCATCTTGCAATACATCATTGATATATTTGTTTATGGTAAATATTTTATCAGATGAAACATACTTCTCAATATGAAGCGAAGCTCTTCCTAAAGCCACGGATGAAGGCTCAATCAATACGATTTTGTTAATTGTTGGAATCTTTCCAAGTTTTCGAAGATAATCCAAAAAGCAAACAGTCGCTAATGCTTGACCACATCCCCAATCCACTATAGTCAGCTCGTTTGTAAAGAAGATCGATGTATCCTCAATTGAATCCAATGCCAAATCTATTTTCTCTTTGTGCATAGTTCCATAAGCACAGATGTATTGCGCGAGTTCATCTGTATTTTCGAGGATTTTCACTCCATGAGAAAGCCCTAACCAAGGTGCATATTTTTTTGCATCTGGTATTGTTTGGGTCGACAACTTCATTATTGTTTCAAACGAAATGTTCGAAGTCTGGGATAATAATTCTTCGTATGTCATATTAATAGCTATTTTCCTGTTATTGTTTCTGCCCAAGGATTTTCCTTGTGACATTTGTAGTTCATAGCAGCAGATTGCTTGCTTGTATTGGCATAGCAATATTCACACATGTGGATGCAAGTGTTGTATTGGCCAATATCCTTACTCTTCATACATCCACAGAACTCTCGCTGACCTTTATCTCGATTGTCACCTCTTGTAGCATATTGACCATTACCAAGAATTATTGCGTCTTCGGGAAGTGGTTCTAATTCTCCAAAAAGGTCTTGCTCTGGCATTGGCTTGATATTAGCCTTAAGGAAAGCCATAAGTTCCTTATCATGATAACCTCTGCGTATTATAAGTTCATCATCAACACAATGGTTAGGTTCAACACCAGGGTAACGTCCCTTCTCACCACATGTTGCCAACTTATAATTCCAACCTTTACGTTTGTTTAATTCTACCAATCTGCTGGCAAAGTCTGTCATTTGTTCCTCTGTCCATTCATGATAGGATACTCCATTTGCCTCAAGATTAGACTTAACCTTACGATACAAAGCTATGTCTGCAAAACTGAATACCAGTTTCTCTGTATAACCTTTCAGTTGATCGCCTATGTTTTCTATTTTCTTTAGCAACTTGTCAATGTCAATATCATCGGTAAGCATAAGTGGATCAAAACGCCAAATTACGCTACCAAAGCCAAGTGCATCAACGAGTCTTTTAAATGTGTCTATTCTTTCAGCAAGAGGGGGGACACCACGTTCAAGTTTTTCCTCTTCGTAATCATTGAGAGAGTATTGTATGTAACAACCAATACTTTGCTCTTTTAACTCATCGATATGATTGAGTAGTGGACGTGGATTCTTTGACCAGAATACAATAAAACGTGTTTTGGAATAGCTTACGTACATTTTTACCCCATTGAATGGGTTTGTCCATGCTGAATAACCAACTTTTAAGCGATGGAAAAACCAGTCGCAATAGAATGCCGGTATATCTGTGCTTCTGCTTGCGGACACAACTATAGGCTCCTGGCATTGTGCCAGTGTTCCATCTTCGAGTACTATCGTAGGTTTTGGTTTCTGATTTGCCATAATTCTTTTTTTACATGTAAACCTCTGGTTGCGGATAATCAACCGGAATGTATCGCCAGTTGAATGGTAAATCCATTGCATCAAGTTCTCCACTATGCTTTCCCATCAATCCGTTCTCGATGCTATAGAGATGTTACTATCAAATCGTGACTCACTAAACGTCTTTGCCGTTTGCCTTATTCTCCTGGAGGATTAATTTACCTTTTTGTGTTTATGTCTCTTCGATGACAGGTGTATACCTTGCTGGATTTTGTGTTGTAATTCAGTATATTATATTGAAATTCCTTATTGTAAAATAATATTTTTCAACTTGCAAAGTTACAATTATTTCTTGAATGGGAGAAAGAAAATTCGCTATTTTTGAAGAAGGGTGTTCCGCCATATCCTGTCTGTTGACGGGATATGCTTGTGTATGGATTGGGAATCAGCGACCTGATGGAGGACGATACCCGGGGAGAGGGACCAAGTGGGGAATGGAGAAATATGGCACTTTGTGCTATCCTGCCTGCAACAGGATATGGCTGAAAGAAAAGAACCATCAAACGTAGCTACACCTACAGATAGTCCTCCTCAAAAAAGGGAAAGGGACCTCCGAAAAAGGCGGGCATCCTCGGCAGAGGGTGTCCGCCTGGTTGTTTTTGCTCGCGGAACGCTATTGGAGGGAACGGGACTTCTGCGAAGCGGACTTATGAGGGGGGGGGAAGCACAATAAAAACGGAGGGGATGCGTTATTATGGAAATTGAACTCCCGATTATGAAACATCCGATACATCTTGCTGCCATAGCCCTGGGCCTCGCCCTCTCGGCGTCGATGGCCTCGTCGTGCAGCCACAAAGACAAAGTGAAAGAGAACACTCTGCTGCAACATATTGTCGAAGAAGAGAGTAAGATGCTGCCCATGAAGATGGGAGAGCTCCTCAACCTGGAAAAGGTGTGGGCCCACGGAGACACGATCTTCTACCAGTCGACATTGGGCGAAGAGGTGGCCGACATGCTGTGGGAGACGCTCAGCTCGGGCAGAGACCAGGAGATAAAGGCATCGCTGATGGATATGCTTGTCAACCAGGCTCAGGACGGCATAGACCTGTTTATCAAACAGAAGATAGTGGTGGCATACGAATATCATTTTCCCGGCCACAAGGAGCCCAAGCGCATCATCATAAACAGCAAGGAACTGGAGGATTACATAAACTCCACCATGCAGCTGGACGACGACGGACGCGTGTTTGATTACATAGACCAGCAGGCTGAATCGTTCAAGGCCTCTCTCCCACTCCAGGTTGACGAAGCGACTATCCTGAAGAGCATGTCGCGCAAGGACAAGACTATCGTATACGAATATGAAATCGTTGAAGAGGAAGTCTCCATAGGCGAGCTGAAGAAGAACCTCAAGGCCCAGAGAGCCGTGCTTCTGGAACAGTTTGTCGCCAACGTGCCTCCCATCGTGAAGGCGCAATACAAGAAGGCGGGCATAGTGGTGGTGTACAGCTACACGGGAGACAAATCGGGAGAGACCCTGACGCTGACCATAGAACCTTCGGAATATTGACAATCAGCATAGGACAGAAGGCATAGGCTGTCAATCGGGCACATCATGACGGATTGAGGCCGAACCTAGAAAAAAACCATATCACCAAGAAAAAAAAATGTCTGTAATGAGAATGAAAACGACCATAGTCTGGGCCCTGGTAATGGCAACGATGATCTGCAGCTGCGGAACGGGCAAGGAGAAGAAGCGGAACATAAACGTGGACCAGCTGAACATAGGTCTCCCCGCCGAGACGGAAGCGGGCACGCTCGACTCCGTTACGAGCGACGAGTTTACCATCATCTACCACTATACCGTGGGCAAGGACTACGAGAAGGACCTGTACGAGGCTGTATGCAAGCCCTATACCGAGAGTAACGCCGAGGCTTTCATAGCCACCTATATGGGCAAGGACGAAGAGCAGATACGCCAATATGTAAGGCAGCAGGTCAACATCAGATTCGTATACACATTCCCCTCGTACAAGAAGACCAAAGACATGGTAATCGGCACGGAATCGATGCGCAAATATCTCGACAACTACAAGAACAGCTCGGGGAGAACGCGTGCCTATCTGGCCATCGACAACGAGATAAAGAACCTGGAGGGACAGCTGCCGATAGAGGTGGACGAGGGCATCAGGATGACCAACTGCTACCGAAGCTCGAACACCTACATCATGGAGTATACCTACGACGAGAACATCATCTCGTATCAGGCTATTCTGCAGGAGCAGGCCAACCTGAAGAAGGACCACCTGGAGAACATCGGAAAGGTGATTGACAAAGAGACCCTGGGTCTGTACAAGGAGGCACGGATAACGATTCTGTTCCGCTACATAGGGAACCGGTCGGCCAAACCTGTCGACATCAGCATCTCGGCAAAGGAATACTAGCCCGGAGACCAGGACCAGGAAGAGGGCGGGAACGCCACGGGAGCTTTTTTTTTATTATAATTATAAGACAATTAAAAAAAAGTTCGTATCTTTGCAAATCGAAAACCCAATAGACAAACATATATAACAACACGTATATCATGGTAGATTACAAAAAGATAGGGCTAGTGAACACCCGCGAAATGTTCGCCCGCGCAGTCAACGGCGGATATGCAATACCCGCTTTCAACTTCAACAACATGGAGCAGATGCAGGCTATCATCATGGCATCGGTAGAGACCAAGTCACCCGTTATCATGCAGGTGAGCCGTGGCGCCCGCGACTATGCCAACCAGACCCTCCTCCGCTATATGGCTGAAGGTGCAGTAGAGTATGCCAAAGAGCTTGGTTGCGCTCATCCCGAGATCGTTCTCCATCTCGATCATGGCGACAGCTTTGAGACCTGCAAGAGCTGCATCGATATGGGATTCTCGAGCGTGATGATTGACGGCAGCCACCTCCCCTACGACGAGAATGTTGCCCTGACCAAGAAAGTGGTAGAATATGCTCACCAGTTTGACGTAACCGTTGAAGGCGAACTCGGCGTACTGGCCGGCGTTGAGGACGAGGTTTCCGCAGCCGAAAGCCACTATACCAAACCCGAAGAGGTAATCGATTTCGTAACCAAGACCGGCGTAGACAGCCTGGCTATCAGCATCGGAACAAGTCATGGCGCATACAAGTTCACCCCCGAACAATGTACCGTTGACCCCAAGACCGGACGTCTGCTTCCTCCTCCCCTCGCATTCGACGTACTCGCCGCCATCGAGGAGAAGCTGCCCGGATTCCCCATCGTGCTCCACGGCTCGAGCTCTGTTCCCCAGGAAGAGGTTGAGACCATCAACGCCAACGGCGGCACCCTCAAGGCAGCTGTAGGTATTCCCGAAGAGCAGCTGCGCAAAGCCAGCAAGAGTGCTGTGTGCAAGATCAACATCGACAGCGACAGCCGTCTGGCTATGACTGCTGCCATCCGCAAACATCTGGCCGAGAATCCTTCTCACTTCGACCCCCGTCAGTATCTCAAGCCTGCACGTGAGAGTATGAAGAAGATGTACATGCACAAGATTGTGAATGTGCTCGGTTCGGACAACAAGCTTGCCGAATAAAAGGCATAAAACCCCTTCTACAATAACAGTAGCAAGTGGATCAGCTGAAAGGACTGGCCACTTGCTACTTACTTTGAGCCTCGAAGGCTTATCGGAAATCAATTTTCAGAAGATACCTTCAGATAATAACCCATACGCTGCGTGACGCAGCCTAGACATCTCAAAAAAGAGACATGAAGCATCCGTTACTTCTGGCCTGCCTGTTCGTTCTTTGTGCCCTCGGCACCCGAGGCATCAGCCAGCCACGCTACGCTTATCAAGACACTACCATCAGCATCGACGACCGCGTCAGCGACCTCATTCTGCGCCTGACCCTCGACGAGAAGATCTCGCTTATGGCACACCAGAATCCCGGCATTCCCCGACTGGGGCTGAAGCCCTATTCGTGGTGGAACGAAGCCCTCCACGGAGTGGCCCGCAACGGGTTTGCCGAAGTATACCCGATGCCTATCGGACTGGCCGCAACATGGGATCCTGAGCTGATAGAACAGGTGTTCCACAACATTGGCCTCGAAGCCCACATGAAGTTTGTCGAATCCCAACGCAACGAATCTTATCTCGACAATACCGGTCTGACCTTCTTCACTCCCAACATCAACATATTCCGTGACCCACGATGGGGACGCGGCATGGAAACCTGGGGCGAAGACCCCTATCTGACCGGCCGTATGGGACTGGCTGTCGTGCTCGGACTTCAGGGACGCGACACAAACCATCTGCTTACCGCAGCCTGTATCAAGCATCTGGCCGTCCATAGCGGCCCCGAAGGGCTGCGCCACGAGTTTGACTCAAGAGTGACTCCCCGCGACCTGTGGACTACCTATCTCCCTGCCTTTGAATACATCATCAAACGAAGCAACGTGCAGCAGGTGATGTGCGGATACAACCGTCTGAACGGCATTCCCTGCTGTACAAACAGAGAGTTGCTCGTAGACATATTGCGTAACCAATGGCATTACAACGGAATGATGGTTACCGACTGCTGGGCTCTGAACGACTGCTGGGAACAGGATACCGTTATTCCCCGCCATCGCACCCACGCCTCGGCAGCCTATGCGGCCGCAGACGCTTTCGGAAGCGAGATAGACCTTGAATGCGGAAGCGGTCAGCAAGCCCTGCGTGAGGCTCTCGACTCGGGCTACTTCTCGGCCTACCGCATCAACCAGCATGTGCGCCGCATCCTTAAGACCCGTCTCCTCGTAGGGATTGACCAGCCCAGAGTGCAGACCTTTGCCGGATATGAGCCCCTAGACAAGAGGCTGCCCCTGCAGTCGGCATCGGCCAGTCTGGTTATGCTAAAGAACAACGACCTGCTCCCATTCACCCAGCATAACGTGGCCGTAGTAGGACCCAACGCCAACGATTCGGTCGTAGCCCTGGGCAACTATAACGGTACTCCCCGCTATGTGACGACCGTAGTCAAGGCTTTCCGCAATATGGGCAAGACCGTTTACTACGACCGCGGATGCAACCATGCTGACAAGAAATACCAGACTCCCTCCTCCTATTGGAAAAAGATCAAGAAGAATGACATCATCGTCTTTGTTGGCGGACTCTCCCCCGAACTGGAAGGCGAAGAGCTGCAGGTTGATCTGCCCGGATTCAGCAAAGGCGACCGCACTCAGATAGAATTGCCCCAGGTGCAGGTTCAGATGATCAAGGACCTCAAGAAAAAGACCGGAAAGCCTATCGTGCTGGTACTCTTCACGGGAAGCGCCATAGCGCTCGATGAGGTTATCGACGATGTGGATGCTATAGTTGTGGGCTGGTATGGAGGCCAGGATATCGGAACTGCTGTTGCAAACGCGCTTACCAAGAGCAGTCATTCTTTTGGCCGTCTGCCTGTTACTTTCTACAAGAGTACTTCGCAGCTGCCCGATTTCGCAGACTACAATATGAAAGGCCGCACCTACCGTTATATGACCGAAGAGCCTCTATTCCCCTTCGGTTTCGGTCTTGAATACAAAGACAAGATTATCAGCGACCTCCAATTCGACCGACACTCTCTCACGCTCAATGGTATGGCCCGTTCGAAAGGTATCGGTAATGTGGTAGTACAGATCTATCTGAAGAATCTCGACGACCCCAACGGTCCCAAGAAGAGTCTGGTTGGTTTTGAACGTATCAAATCGTATGGCGACACCCATTTCAGCATAGAGATAGAACCCGATATGCTAAGATACTTTAACTCCTACAGCCAGCAGCTAGAGATGCCCAAACCGGGCACAAGATTTGTGCTGATGGTTGGAACATCGTCTGACGACAAGGACCTTCAGGAAATACCCTTTACCTATTAAGGAGAGGCATCTCCTGAACATAAATAAACCCCATGTCTCAATCTGAAGCATGGGGTTTGTAGTTTCTTGAAAATGGTTGTATCTGTTTTGTCTTGTCTGCCGAAAGCAAGGACTAATGCAGTTTACGCCACATTTCCCAAATCAGGATGCCTGCGGCAATGGAGATGTTGAGAGAATGTTTGGTACCGAACTGAGGTATTTCAATACATCCGTCACAAAGCGGTATTACTTCTTCGTCCACTCCTTCAACCTCGTTACCGAATACTATGGCTGTAGGGGTTCCGGACTGTGTCTCAAACTCATCGAGCATCACACTCTCATCGACCTGCTCTACAGCATAGACCCTGTAGCCCTGACGCTTGAGAGATTCTATACATTCAGAGGTCTCATCAAAGTATTCCCACGACTCGGATTCTTCTGCGCCCAGGGCTGTCTTATGGATATCGCGATGGGGTGGACATGCGGTAATGCCACAAAGGCAGATTTTCTCTACCCGGAAAGCATCACTCGTGCGGAAAACAGAACCGATATTATTCATGCTACGCACGTTATCAAGTACCACAACCAACGGCAGCTTGTCGGCTTGTCTGAACTCTTCAACACTAATGCGGTTGAGGTCTTCCATCGAGAGTTTCTTCATAGCAGAACTGTTTCTTTCGAGTAATTGGCGATGCTTCGTAAATGTATTATTTTATCACAAGGCTGAGCCGGGCTCTGTTTCAGATTTTAACCAACAGAGCCTTCCAGACTGATGGAGAGCAGTTTCTGGGCCTCAACGGCGAACTCCATAGGCAGTTTCTTGAGCACGTCCTTGGCATATCCGTTTACGATAAGTCCAACGGCACTCTCAGGGCTGATGCCACGCTGTTGACAATAGAAGAGCTGGTCTTCGGATATCTTGCTGGTGGTTGCCTCGTGCTCGAGAATGGCCGTACTGTTGTCGGCTTTAATATATGGCCAAGTGTGAGCGCCACATTGGTCGCCAAGCAGAAGAGAATCGCATTGGGAATAGTTGCGTGCATTCTCGGCTCCTCGGTTTATCTTTACCAGACCACGATAGGAGTTGTGACTCTTGCCAGCCGAAATGCCCTTGGAAATGATGGTGCTATGGGTATTCTTGCCCAGATGGATCATCTTGGTTCCGGTATCGGCCTGCTGGAAATTGTTGGTAACTGCCACGCTATAAAACTCGGCTGTCGAATCATCACCCTGGAGTATGCAACTGGGATATTTCCAGGTAATTGCCGAGCCAGTCTCGACCTGAGTCCAGGAAATCTTGGAATGAGAGCCTTTGCAGATGCCTCGCTTGGTTACCAGGTTATAGATACCTCCACGGCCCTCTTTGTCGCCAGGATACCAGTTCTGGACAGTACTGTATTTCACCTCGGCATCCTTCAGAGCGACAATCTCTACGATGGCAGCATGAAGCTGGTTCTCGTCGCGCTGGGGAGCCGTACAGCCCTCCATATAGCTCACATACGAGCCCTCGTCTGCGACGATAAGCGTACGCTCGAACTGACCCGTCTTGGCGGCATTGATGCGGAAATAGGAAGAGAGTTCTATCGGACAACGTACCCCCTTGGGAATATAACAGAAGGAGCCGTCGCTGAACACGGCCGAATTGAGAGCTGCAAAGAAGTTGTCGCCTGCGGGGACCACGCTTCCAAGATACTGTTTCACCAGCTCGGGATATTTCTTGACAGCCTCGCTGATGGGGCAGAAAAGAATACCCTTCTCTTCGAGCAATTTGGACGAAGTGGTCTTTACCGAAACACTATCCATAATAGCGTCGTAGGCCACACCCGTCAGGGCTTTCTGCTCGTTGAGCGAGATGCCCAGTTTGTTGAAAGTCTCCAACAACTCGGGGTCAACTTCATCAAGACTTTTCTTCTGCTCCTTGGGTTTGGGAGCCGCATAGTAGATAATATCCTGATAATCGATGCTGTCGTAGTTGAGATGGCCCCAATCGGGTTCTTCCATCTCCTGCCAGCGACGGAACGATTTGAGACGAAATTCCAAAAGCCAATCCGGTTCGCCTTTTTTCTGAGAAATCATGCGCACAACATCCTCGTTGAGACCTTTGGGAATAGTCTCTGTTTCAATATCTGTAACGAAGCCGTATTTATACTCTTCGCTGGTAACTTCCTGAATAATATCTTTATTATTGTCAGCCATAGTTTTATTTATAGCGTAGTTTTCGGGGTGCAAAGATACGATTTTCTAGCGACATACGAAAATAGTATTGCGAAATTATATAATAATTCGCGCGAGTACACGTAGGAAGAGCCTTTTTTAGAGTTGTGGTCTGCAGATTTATTCTAGAGGAAAACCATCTTTACTGCCTGCTACCCAAGCCCACTCTGCGGGTGACGGATGTTTCATGTTTTTATAAAGCATCCTCAAGTCTTTTATGAGATACTGACGCAAATGATTGGTAACATTTTCGTAATAGGCACGATGGTCAGGAGCCAGTCGCTCGGCCGTCTCCTTGCGTTGTTTCATTATTGTTTCTACACACTTCTTCAATTCCTCCTGTTCCTTATCCTCGCCCCTCTTCAACCCATAAATCACCAGGTCGAATTGCTTGTCATCCACGTCATTAACCCGTGTAGCGGTCTGCATACCATCAGCAATTTCAAGATACAGCTCAGCCATGTCCCATTTCTCAATCAACAGGTCTTCCCATTCGTCTGAGTAGTCCGACCAGCTCTCAACGCCCATTCGGTCCGAAACGCTATTCACATAGGCCCTTACGGCGTTGTAATAGAGATTGAGCGTTTTGCGTTCTGCCTTAAAATCGATGGGAATATGATGTTGGGCCAGCCGGGCATCAGCCTCGTTTATGGTTTTCCAGATAATATAACCCGTAACCAAGTCGTAGTCCCACTCAACCTTATCCCGCTGGTATTGCGTGATAGACTCCTTTCCTACCGAGTCGAAATAATCCTCGCTCACGGAGTCGATGGTCAGATAATAAGGCCTGTTCCATTGTTCTTTCTCGCCCCACACTTCGGCCAAACTGTCAATAGCCTTATAGCGCTGTTCGTCGTCGAGTTCGGAGACAAGCATTCCGGCCGCAGAATCTACGGCAACCCAGAATCGGCCAATCTCAGTAGAACTGGGATTATTGCACGACACAATAAAAATGCATACCGAAACGAGAAACAGCAATCTCTTCATATCATCCTTGTTATCTTGTAATTACACAACTTACATTGTATGTATTACCCGACATTTCAGATTGCAAAGATAGCATAAAAAAACGTCTTATCCGACAAAATCTCAAAATAATATTCATATTTTCAAACAAGCATCTCTTTTTGAATACGCTACGCATCCATTTAGAGATTCCTCGTCGTAGATTGTGACAAAAAGCACATTTTTCAGACCTGAAAACCGACCGATATCTGAAACCCGATTTAGGGGCCAGCCTCAAAGGATTAAAAAGATTCCTATCTTGCAAATTGTTTCTTTTCATTCTTCCTCCGCATAAAGAACACCTTGCGTCCACATTAGCTCCACTTAGAGTCGACGACCGAGGGGCAGAGTGCTGTCATTATGGAGAGAATGTGGACGTGATGTGGAATAACGGCTATTATTAAACACTCATAATTAAAGTCCCAAAGCGTTACCCTCCCTATGCAACAGAAGAAGGCTCCCGAGGGAGCCATCTTGATTGTACCGGGATTTCTTATACCGGAATAGTGGTTATCTGGTAATATACAAACTTGGCGTTTTTACCAAACAAAAGAATTATTTCTTGCGACGGGCTACGATGAAGCTGGAGTTATGAGTATCGTAGTCGTATTTGAAATTGATTGCTTCGGGGCCATTCTTTGCATAAGCATCCTTGAGTTCGGTATCGGGATGGGCATGGAAGAGAGGAATGGGGCCGCGGAAAGAACCGTAGTATTTGATATTCCACTTATCCTGCTCAAAACTGGTATAAGGAATACCGGAGGGAGCATTTACAATAAGATCACAATGGGTAAGCATGGACGTACGGACATTGGAGAAATTGGCTGCATGGAGATGATAGCTAGCAGCCTTGGTCATACATGCCTGACCTGCAAAATTAACACGTACGAAGTTGTCGAGTTTCAATTTATCATAGTTGCCATTGCTGAGGTCGCGGTTGAAATAATAGAGACGACGGTATTTCTTCTCACCCTCACGACGGTATACGATCTCGTATCCGTTGGAGAAATCTTTGTCGAGAGTGTGAGCGTAGAGTTTCTCGGGCTCGGTATAGAAAATATTGCCAAGAGAGTCAATATCAACAGGGTTTACGACAATAACCTCATAGCCACGGCTGGCTACAAAGAGCATGGCAACAGAGAGAGAACCCTTAACGTAGGATGCGTAAAAGTCGACCTGCATACGTTTGGTTATAAAGAAGGATAGGCTGAGATTTGCGCCAATGCTGGCTCTGAGCACATTAAAGAGCTCGCCAGGATGACTAAGTGATTTTTCATCCGAGAAAGGAAGACGGCCAGCCTGTTCGAGAGCAAAGAGAGCGGCAAACTCGCACTCGGGGAACATGGCATCAAGATAGTTGAAATCAGGGCCTGAGAAGGGATAAAATACACGAGTAGGAGCATCGGAAAGATTCTGGCGAGACCATTCCATTACGCGGTCGGTCTCCTGGGCCTTATAACGTGCCCACATATCGGTCATAACCTTGCTATGGTTGGCATAAGCCTGACTGGTTATAATATCGCGGAAATAAGTAGAATCCTTAATCTCCTTGCCGGCCATAATGTCGGCCAGGGTTGTATAGGCGGTATAGGTAAAAGTGTCAAGCGGGTCAACCTTTTCTACAACAGAATCGTTGGCAACAGCATTCGAATCGGAGGTATCAAGAGGGCTGTTGGAGTTACACGCAACTGCCAGAAGGGCTGCAAAGGCTAAAAGTAGTTTTTTCTTCATGATTATTATTTACGTTTTTTTCTTACTAAAGCATAAACCAGACCGGCAAGGAGGAGAGTTGCCAGACCGATGAGAGTCTCCTGAGTCTTCTCTGTAAACATGTAAAAGAAATTCCACAAAAAGAAGAGCAAAAAGAGAATAGGCGTTACAGGATAGCCCCACACCTTAAATTTGCGTTCTGCATTTGGGAAACGACGACGATGGACAAAAACCCCCAATACACAGAGGAAGCAATAGACATTCATCATAAACCCAAGATAGCTGATGAGTGCCTCAAATGTGGAGGTAAAGAGTAGCACAAGGCTAATCCCCGACTGAACAAGGATAGCTACCATAGGTACTCCGTTGCTGCGACGACGACTCATAAATCCCAGGGCAGGATAGTCTTCGCCGATAACCTGGATTACTCGTGGACCGGCAAAAACCATAGAACTGATAGAGCTGATGAGCAGGAGTCCTATCACAACAGCCATAACCTGTCCGCCTCGAGGTCCGAAGATACTGGTAGCCGCGATGGCTCCAATCTCAAGCTGACCAGAGAGAGAGTCAACACTCGACACACGTAGAAAGACAAAGTTGAGCAGGAGATAGAGTACGGTAACAATTACGGTTCCTACCAGAAGCGACAGAGGAAGATTCTTCTCCGGACGCTTCATCTCGGAAACAAAATAGGCTGAAGCATTCCACCCTGAGAAGGAATAGAAGACATAGATAAGACACACAGCAAAACCAGGTGTCGTAATCTGTTTCCAGGTAGCTGTTGTGGGAATAACGCTGATATTCTGAGGTTCTGGAGCCAAAAATCCAGCAACTATAAATGCTACGATGAGGAGCAACTTGAGTATGGTAAACACATTCTGGAATGCTCCTCCGGTCTTGACACTTAAGCAATGGATTATTGTTACAAGCACGATAACCGATGCCGCAGGAATAACGGGATTGAGGGCAGGCCAAACTACGGTACAGTATTTACCTAACGCCATAGCTGCTAAGGCAACTGGGGCTGCGAATCCGGCAAACATCGAGAAGAATCCAGCCGAGAATCCTACAGCTGGATGATATATCTGACTGAGGAAATGATACTCTCCTCCCGAACGGGGCATAGCTGAACCTAATTCGCCGTAGGCCTGGGCTCCGCAGAAGGCAATTATGCCGCCTATGAGCCACAATATCATGATGGCTGCAATATCTACTACGCCACCAGAGAGTTGGAATCCTAATGATGTGAATACTCCCGTACCCACCATATTGGCTACTATGAAAGAGATTGCGGTAACAATACCAATCTGTTGTTTGTTATCGGAAGTCATTGAGCCGTTTTACTTATGCAATTCTGTAAAAAATGGGGTAGAGTAAGTTTGAGGTTTCTCCCCTACCCCATATTTGAGTTTTCTTTATATTAATTAGAGAAAGTATTCTACGCCGCTTTCAAATATCTGCTGATCCTGTTCTCCCCAGATATTGAGGTAGGTATTGTCGCTACGACGCTCGCTGTGAGCCATCTTACCGAGAATACGGCCATCGGGGCTGGTAATACCTTCAATAGCAAGATAGGAACCGTTCATATTGAATTCTTCGTTCATGGTAGGACGATCCTGAATGTCGACATATTGGGTTGCAACCTGACCATTCTTGAAGAGTCGGTCGAGCCATTCCTTATTAGCTACGAAACGGCCCTCGCCATGTGAGATAGGAACGCTATAGGCGGTATTCATATCAGCACGCTGGAGCCAGGGGCTGAGGTTAGAAACTACACGGGTATAGGCTATCTTGCTCTGGTGACGGCCAATAGTGTTGAAAGTAAGGGTAGGACTATCGGCAGTCTGAGGACGAATCTCGCCATAGGGGACAAGACCAAGTTTAACGAGAGCCTGGAATCCGTTGCAGATACCAATCATGAGGCCATCGCGTTTCTGAAGCATCTCCATAACAGCATCTGCCACCTTGGCATTGCGGAATACAGAAGTAATGAACTTGGCAGATCCTTCGGGCTCATCACCTGCGGAGAATCCTCCTGGAATCATAATAATCTGGCTTTCCTTGATGGCACGGGTGAAGGAATCTATGGAGTCTGTTATGAGACGGTCATTCATATTGCGGAAAACGAGAGTCTCAACCTCGGCGCCTGCACGTTCAAACGCGCGAGCGGAGTCATACTCGCAATTGGTACCGGGGAAGGCTGGAATAAACACCTTGGGACGAGCAACCTTGTGTTTGCAGATATAGACCTCCTTGGCTTCATACTGAGGTGTATCGAGAACGGCATCCTCTTCAAACTGCTCATTGCTGTCGGCAGAAGCGAAAGGACGTTCTTTCTTGGAGCTACGGGTGGGGAATACATCTTCGAGAGGACGCGTCCATGCTTCGAGAGCCTCATCAAGGGTGAGGGATTCGTCGCCATAATGGAAGCTGTCCGTCTCGTAGGTAGCCACAGCTACAGGACGGCAGGGGAATGGTAAGGAGTTCTCAAAGCCTTCACGGGGCTGAATGAGGATATTACCATAGTTCTTAGCCATAAGTTCATTGAGAGAGAGGCTATTGTTGAAGACTACACCCAAACGGCTACCGAAGGCCATCTTGGCTACAGCCTCAAGGATACCACCGAAGCCAACAACGTGTGAAGCAACAATCTTGCCTTGACGGATAGCTTTATGGAGCGAACGATATTTAAGGAGTGCATCTTCGTAGTCAGGCATACCGTACTGGTCGCGCTTGATTTCTATCTCATAAATGCCTCCATTCTGAGAAATATCGGTTGTAACGATATTCTGAACCTCATCAACGGCAATTGCAAAACTGCAGAGAGTTGGGGGCACATCAATATCGTTGAAGGTTCCGCTCATGGAGTCTTTACCTCCAATTGCGGGCAGTTTGAGTCCCATCTGAGCATTGTATGCTCCAAGAAGGGCTGCAAAAGGCTGTCCCCAACGCTCGGGGTTGTTGCCCAGTTTCTTGAAATATTCCTGGAAAGTGAGACGAACCTTAGTAGGATCGGCACCAGTAGCGACCACCTTTGCAACACTCTGCAATACGGCATAGGCTGCTCCGTGATAGGGACTCCAGCTGGAGAGATAGGGATCGAAACCATAGCTCATAATGGTGCAGGCATCGGTCTTGCCTTCTACTACAGGAATCTTGGCTACCATAGCCTGAGCAGGGCTCATTTGTGTTACACCACCATAGGGCATCACTACTGTATTGGCGCCAATGGTGCTGTCAAACATCTCTACGAGACCTTTCTGCGAACAAACATTAAGGTCAGAAAGAGTCTGCTTCATAGTGTCAGCAAACGTAGCAGCGGGGGTAACATCGGTAAAATAGTTCTTACTCTCATCGGGAAGAGTTACCTTTACCTCTGTCTCCTGGTGGGCGCCATTTGTGTCGATGAAACGACGACTGAGGTTAACGATAGTCTTTCCGCGCCATTTGATAACCATTCGAGGCTCTTCTGTTACGGTAGCTACTACTACAGCCTCAAGGTTTTCCTCTTCAGCATATGCAAGCATCTGGTCAACGTTCTTGGGGTCTACTACGATGGCCATACGCTCCTGGCTTTCAGAGATAGCAAGTTCTGTACCATCGAGACCTGCATATTTCTTGGGTACACGATCAAGATTGATATCCAGACCATCTGCAAGTTCACCAATAGCCACACTTACTCCACCAGCTCCGAAGTCATTACATTTCTTAATGAGCTTGCTAACCTCTTCGCGGCGGAACATACGCTGGAGCTTACGTTCGGTTGGAGCATTACCCTTCTGAACTTCTGCGCCACAAGAAGTAAGACTCTCGGTGGTATGGCTCTTGGAAGAACCTGTTGCGCCACCACATCCGTCACGACCGGTACGGCCGCCTAAGAGTATGATAACGTCACCCGGATCAGAGGTCATACGCATTACCTGACGGCGAGGAGCAGCAGCTACTACTGCACCGATTTCCATGCGTTTAGCCACATAGTTGGGGTGATAAATCTCATTAACGAGTCCGGTAGCAAGACCTATCTGGTTACCATAACTGCTATAGCCATGAGCAGCAGTAGTAACAATCTTGCGCTGAGGAAGTTTACCGGGGATAGTTTCGCTGAGAGGCTTGGTGGGATCAGCAGCACCGGTCACACGCATAGCCTGATATACATAAGTACGACCTGAAAGTGGATCGCGGATAGCACCACCCAAGCAGGTTGCAGCACCACCGAATGGTTCAATCTCGGTAGGATGATTGTGGGTTTCGTTCTTAAAATTAACGAGCCACTCTTCTGTTACGACACCTTCATGATTGGGGAGTTCAACCTCAATAGGAACAACGATGGAACAAGCATTAATTTCTTCCGAAATCTCCTGATCCTCGAGAAGGCCCATCTTACGGATACGCTTTGCAGCAAGGGTACCCATATCCATGAGACAAACAAACTTGTCGTCGCGACCTACATATTGTTCTTTATGGTCGGAGAGATATTGCTGGAAGGCACCTTCAATCAGAGGACGATATTTACCCTCATCAAAGGTTACATTCTTGAGTTCAGTAGCAAAGGTTGTATGGCGGCAATGGTCACTCCAATAGGTATCGAGCACGCGAATCTCAGTCATAGTTGGATTGCGTTTCTCTTCATCGCGGAAATAGCGTTGGATGTGCTGCATATCACGGAAAGTCATAGCAAGGCCGAGTCCATCATAAAACTCTTTAAGAGCCTTCTCGTCCATCTCTTTAAATCCGTCAAAGATAACAACATCGGCGGGCTCATCAAATTTATCAACAAGAGTATTGGGCTTCACCTCGTCAGTCTGACGGGAATCAACGGGATTGATACAATGCTTCACAATAGCATTACGCTGTTCTTCTGTAATATTGCCACTAATGACATAGGTGATAGCAGACTTGATAATAACATCATCGCCGGCGCCCAAAAGACGTACACATTGTACGGCCGAGTCGGCACGCTGGTCAAACTGGCCTGGGAGATATTCAACAGAAAAGCAGAAATCATTGGATTCCTTGGGAAATGATTCCTCGTAAACGTCGTCAACAGGTGGTTCTGAGAAGACGGTTCCGAGAGCTTTCTGATAAGCTTCATCTGAGATATTCTCAATGTCGTAGCGGATTAACACGCGGACCTTGTCGGCCTGGATGTTGAGGTAGTTGGCCATTTCTTCGCGCAACTCCTTGGCCTGAATTGCGTAGTCGACTTTCTTTTCGACGTAGATGCGGCGTACTTGTGTCATGTTATATAGTATTATATTATTATTCTATTATTATAAGTTTGCCTGCTTGTTAAACATCTCTGGATGGCGGGCATTCTTGTCTTGATAAAATTTCATTATCTCCTTGATATCTGCACTAAAATCGCCTGTAGGATAGAATGTAGGTCCTACGCCCATGTGGCGAGTCTTGAAATCGATATAAGTAAGTATGACCGGCACTTGGGCTTGGGTTGCAATCTCATAGAACCCTCTCTTCCATCGTTTCACAAACTTACGGGTTCCTTCGGGTGTAACAATCATCACGAAGTTCTTCTCTTTACGAAAGAAATCAACTGCCATACCCACAAGATTGTTCTTGATATTTCCTCGGTCAACGGGGATTACTCCACAACGCTTTAGAATGGGGGTGGTAAAGAAATTGAAAAAGCTATCCTTCATAAAGAATCTGGCTTCCACACCCATGTGCCATATACAGGATGCTCCCAGGAAGAAATCGTATAGAGACGTATGTGGGGCCATTATATAGACGGCACGTTTCAACTCGGGGCGTTCTTCCACCGAAGCCGGGCAGTCATACTTCCAGCCAAAAAGTTTAACTATCCATATCCATAATTTCTTCATAGGGGCGAGAGTTAGGGTTGATTACATATTCTTAGCATAGTTCAAATAGGTCTCAGCCTCCTGCTTTTTGCCTCGACGCTCAAGACTACGAGCTATGGTGCTGTATAGACCCTTATATGATGTACGCTCATCAAGACCTTTAGCCTTCTGAATGGAGACATAGACCTGTACCATCTGGTTATCCAACTGGTCGATATCGATGAGCTGTAGTATTTCCTGTTCTGCTGCCACCAGGTTGTTCTGCTGCAGATAAATCTGCATAAGCAACTGATAAGCATTAGTGTATTTGAAGTTATGCTTCTTGATATTGTTGCAGACCTCTATGCATTTGTTGACATCTTTCTTCTGAAGGAGGGCATTTGCATAATAGAAGTTGGCGTTATCGTTGTTGGGTTCAAACTCGAAGAAACGCTGACACATAAGGATACAACTGTCGGCCATCTGTGAACCCAGATAAATCTCCGCCATATCGAGGAGGACTGCCTCGTTATAGGGGTTGTACGCAAGAGCCTTGCGGTAGCACATCATGGCGCTATCGTATTTCTTCTCCTCTTTATACTTGGTACCATAGTAATCGTTCTTGTCGTGACGTTGCAACACAATAGCTACGGGTACTCCATCGACAGTTATCTGATGGACCATATCCTTGGGAGGAAATACTTTGCTGGAACGAAGGTAATCGGGATCTATACCTGTGAGAGGGAATACAGCATAATCCCAGTCCTTGTCTCCACGCTGATACCAACGGATAAAGGTATGCTTGAATTGAGTAGTATCGTTGCGCAGGAAATACTTGGTCGAATTGGTGTGCCAGGTACCTACCAAGATCTTGTCGCCTGTCTGCAGGTCGGAAGGCTTTCCATTCTTGATAACCCATTCGGTTGCTTCTCGCATCGAATGATAGTAGTAATCCATCTCATACTGACCAAAAGCCTTCTTGGTACCTCCGGCAAGCTCGTTGAAATAGATGTACTCGTAGGGATGGTTGGCACAAAGATGACGGACCGGTCCAACAAGGGTAAGGGCAATAGCCACGTAAGCCACGATACTGAGAATGGGACTACGCTTCGTAGGCTGTTCTTCTTCGCCTTTCTTGAAGGTAAGTTTCTTGAGGAGTGCATCAAATCCCAATCCTGCGGCCGCAACCATAGGAGGATATGCAAACAGACTGTGACGCCAGCCACCATACACATTGGCCTTGGTATATACAATCCAGGCGACAGGGAAAATGAAGCAGAAATAGATCATTATGTTCTCAATCTGGCGCAACTTACCCTCCTTACGGCCAAAGGCGCCGAAAACGGGATAAATGAGCCAACCGAGGATGACTGCAACGGGAATAGTAGTAAAGATAAACTTAGGAGTATAATACCAGGGAAGCGCATCGCTCCATACCATCTGACCATTATATATCTGACGGATGGCGATGGCAAATTTGGACATTGCGTGATAAGAGTCAATACTATTCTTGATAGGAGACTGCATGGCGTATGGCCAAAGAAGGATTCCGACAAAGAACCCTATAATGCAGATTGCTATAGCCAGACCCAACGCACGGAAGAAACGGTTCCAATCATAATCAGCCTTCTTCTGATTGTCATTCTTCTGGCGAAGTGAAATTGCCCACAACAGACCCCACAATCCGAAATAGCCGATAATAATCAAACCTCCGATACGGATACTGATGGCTAATGCAAGCGAGAGCACAAGCATTATCATAGTGGACCACTTGGGCAGCTTTCTGCCCGCCTCAGATGCCTGGCGGAAGAACATCATAATATAATAGATGCTCATAATCACACCTGCTGCAAGGGGAATATCCTTAGGATTGTTGAACGAATGGCCCAGGAATCTCGGAGAGAGGAACATAAGCAGCATAGCCATCACGCCGGCACGCCATCCGCCAAGACGATAGGCGATGAGTCCGACAAACAACACTACTACCCAACCCAGAAAAGCATTCGCGATGTGACGGGTGGTACTGATACTTTCCACATGGAAGGTTTCGTTTATCCAAGCCGTAATTACATCAAACGAACAGCCGTAGTATTTCAGGTTCTCGAAGGTCATACAGGTGCTGTCGGCGTGGTCGGTCTTGTAGTAGTTGAGCACGTTGTAGCCCTGAGGAATCTGGAATCCGTCCTCGTCGCCGCTGTTGCCGGCATCCTTACTCATGATGGGCATCACAAAGAAAAGGACAGCTGCCACTCCGATAAAGAGCCAGAACCAGAGATTATTTCTATTTTCGGTAAAGAGTTTTTTCATTACTTGTAGTGTCGTTTAATTTTTAGCAATTCCATTGGAGCCTTGAGAAAGTCTCGACTCTTGAGCTGAGAGCCGTCAACATCAATCCATTGGAACAAGGGGAACTCGTAGATTTTTTCGCACGCCGAGCTGATACCGTAACGTTTCTTGTATCGGGCCAATATCTCAACATCGAAAAGCCAGCGTGTGATAAAAGCCTCGGGGAAGATATCCCTTACCACTTGTGTGCGGAACAACTTGGCTCCGCATTGGGTATCGTAGACGGGGAGTTTCAGCATTATGGATGCGCAGGTAGCAAAACAACGGCCCAGATAGTGTCGGGTGGTCTTGCGGCGCACTTTGGCTCCCAGGCGCATCAGTCTCAATCCCATCACAACGTCGTAACCCTTATCAGCCCATTCCACCATGTGGGGAATCTCGTTGAGCGGAGTAGCTAGGTCTGCATCCCAGAATGCGATGTAGTCCGGAGACAGATGCTCAGCGCCATAGAGCATACCTTTGCGGACGGCTTCTGCTTTTCCTCCGTTGGGCTGGATGTCGTAAAGATGAAGGCTTGGATGGCGATCACACAACACTTGCAGCACATCAAGAGTATTATCGCGGCTTCCATCGTTGGCAAAGAGGAACTCAACATCGGGATTCTCCTGCACAAAGGCGAGGAATTCCTCCTGCTTCAGGCGCTTAGATTCGTTATAGCAAGGTACTACAATAAGGGTTTTCATTCAGAAATCGGGATTGTTGGAGGAGAATAGGTGCTCGTTATTAGAGGTTGAAGTGCTTCTTATATGCTTTCAAGGTGTTCTCTAGGAGGGTTACGATGGTGAGAGGACCTGTGCCGCCGGGAACGGGAGTCACCCAGCTGCATTTCTCGTCAACCTCGTCGTGCTTCACGTCGCCACAGATGTAGTAACCCTTGGGCTTGCTTTCGTCTGCAATACGATGGATTCCTACGTCGACCAGTACTACGCCGTCCTTAACCATATCGGCGGTAACGAATTCGGGCTTTCCGATAGCAACCACGAGGATATCAGCCTGACGGGTAAAGGAGGCCAGATCCTTGGTGTGGCTATGGCAGATGGTTACCGTGCAGTTGGCATGCTTGTTGTTGCGGCTCATCAGGTTCATCATAGGGGTACCCACGATATTGCTGCGACCAAGGACAACACAATGCTTGCCGTCAGTCTCTATGCCGTAACGTTCCAGGAGGGTGCATACGCCCATAGGAGTAGCGGGGAGGAAACCATCCTCGTTGAGCACCATACGGCCCAGGTTGACAGCCGTAAAACAGTCTACATCCTTTTCGGGAGAGATGGCGTTGATGATGCGGTTTTCGTTGATATGCTTGGGGAGAGGCAGCTGGACAATATATCCGTCTACCTCGTCATCATTGTTGAGGAACTGGATGGTCTTATAGAGTTCTTCTTCCGAAGTGGTTGCGGGCATACGGTAAACCGAGGAGGTAAATCCTACCTCTTTGCTTGCCTTCTCTTTGGAGGCAACATAGGTCTGGCTTGCGCCATCGTCGCCGACGAGTACGGCAACAAGATGAGGAGGACGCATGCCTTTGGCCGTAAATTGTCTTACTTCGTTAGCCATTTCGTCTTTCATGGTAATGGCCAGAGTCTTGCCGTCGAGAATTTTAGTCATAGTATTGTCAAAAAAAATGATTGGGTTATATATTGGGTTGATTGTCGAATGTGGAAGATTTTCTTTTATCTGCGACGCTTGGGCATCATGGGCAGTCTGCCTTTGCCACCCATCTTGGTCGAAGCCATCTTCATCATCTTGCGGGTATCCTCAAACTGCTTGAGCAGACGGTTCACTTCCTGAATGTTGCGACCGCTGCCGGCAGCAATACGCTGTTTGCGGCTGCCGTTGATGCAGCTGGGGTTACGGCGCTCGTAGGGGGTCATCGAACCGATAATAGCCTCGATGGGAGCAAAAGCGTTGTCGTCAATCTCCACATCCTTGGCCACCTTGTTGAGACCGGGAATCATGCCGATGAGGTCTTTCATATTACCCATCTTCTTGATCTGACCGATCTGGCTGAGGAAATCTTCGAAGTTGTATTCGTTCTTGACGATGCGTTTCTGAATCTTGCGGGCCTCCTCTTCGTCATACTGAGCCTGGGCGCGTTCTACGAGAGAAACCACGTCGCCCATGCCGAGGATACGGTTGGCCATACGGTCGGGATGGAAGATATCGAGAGCATCCATCTTTTCGCCGATACCGATAAACTTGATGGGTTTCTGTACCGAATAGCGGATAGTGAGAGCGGCACCACCACGTGCGTCGCCGTCGAGTTTGGTAAGCACAACTCCGTCGTAGTCGATACGCTCGTTGAAGGCCTTGGCGGTATTGACGGCATCCTGACCTGTCATCGAGTCTACAACAAAGAGAGTCTCCTGGGGGTTGAGGGTCTGCTTGAGCGAGGCAATCTCGTTCATCATCTCCTCGTCGACAGCCAGACGTCCGGCAGTATCGACAATAACCACATCGATGCTCTTCTGCTTGGCCTGGGCTATGGCATCCTGGGCTATCTTGACGGGATTCTTTTCGCCTTCCTGGGTGTAGACCTGCACGCCAATCTCCTGGCCGAGTACCTGCAACTGGTTGATAGCTGCGGGACGATAGACGTCTCCGGCAACCAGCATCACGCTCTTGTTGCGTTTGTTCTTGAGATGGAAAGCCAGCTTGGCGCTAAAGGTGGTCTTACCCGAACCCTGGAGACCGGCAATAAGAACGATGGCGGGATTGCCCTTGATGTTGATATCGACAGCCTCCGAACCCATCAGCTCGGTAAGTTCGTCTTTAACGATCTTGACCATCATCTGACCAGGCTCAACGCTGGTAAGCACATCCGAGCCGAGAGCCTTAGCCTTTACCTTGTCGGTAAACTCCTTGGCGATGGGATAACTTACGTCGGCATCGAGGAGGGCTTTGCGGACCTCTTTGATGGTTTCGGCCACATTAATATCCGTAATCGTACCTTTTCCGCGCAGAGTCTGTAGCGCTTTCTCAATCTTACTACTTAAATTTTCAAACATATATAGATTTTATTATTTAATGCATTATTAAAATGTGAGGGTGCAAAGATACAAAAAAATATTTATATGAGAATATCTTTTAGCAAAATACCTTGCAAAAATAAGATATTCGTCATTCCCGTCCCCTCTCAAAAACCACATCTGCACACGGCAAAACGGCTGCGACAATAGTCGATTCCGGGTTGTAAGAATCGCTTTGCTATATTAATTGGAACAGGCTATTCCACCCCAACCTATCTCCTTGATATTAAAGATAGAGCTCCTGTCTGTCGAAGCCCTGCCTCTTGCTCAAAAAGTCCTATCCGCTAATTAATCTTGCGGGATTTTACGAAATTGAATGATTTATCCATATTGAGCGTAAAGCTGCCCCCTTCGGGAGAGTACCGATAATCGAGCATAGCCTTATCCTCGTAAGTCTCGAATTCTTTGCGGCTCAATTTCTTCACAAATCGGAAGGTTACGACAACAGAGCCTGAACCCATCTGGGATTCGGCGCTCACAATCTCGTATGAATCCATCTTACCGTAGCCCTGCTGATGTTCGGGCAACTTGTCGGCTTTGGTCTTTGAGAAGACCTTAAGCTGGTTCAGCAAGGGCTCTTGGGCCATTTCAATACATTTGTTATCTATAAATTCCTTGTCTTCTTTCGAAAGATAAAAGATATCTGAGCCTACCTTATAGCAAGCCTTTCCGTCTTCTAACTGATAGTTGTACTTGTAGCTGTTAAACATCTCCATTGCCACCTCGTGACATCTCTCCTGATAAGCCTTTTCGAGTTCCAGCTTATCGCTGGTAGAGATATAATAGCGCGTTCCTTTCTCCATAATATAATAACCTCGAGAGTCGTTAGAGAAAGCATAAACTCTGTTTTTGAGATGTTGTTGCACAATTTCGTGACCATATTTCAGGGCTGCCTGATCTATAGTTGCCTTGTCTTCGTCAGAAATCACAAACTTCTCTTTATTCACTTCGTAGTAATACTCTCCATTGTCAATCGTATAAAGGAAGTACCTTGCATTCATCTGACTCATAGCCACCTCGTGACATTTCTTTTCGTAATTTGCATTCAATCGAGCCACTTCGGCTGACGAGAGTGAAATTTCTATCCCTTTAAGAACCAAATAGGGCTTACCCTTAGCGTTCTTATTCATCTTATAGTTGCCTGCGTTAATATACTCTTTCACAAGGTTGTCACGGTCGCGGTCTTTTTCCACCCATATTGTTTCGCCCTCGGTAACTTTCACATCCGAGCCAAAAGCAAAAGTGGCAGATTTACGATAGCTGGCGGTATAGCCTTCAACCGTCTTTGATGTTGAACACCAGGCTTTATACGAATTGTCCGAAAGACGGCTTACGCTATCAACCTTCCAGTTCTTAGCCTCATAATATTGTTTGGCATAAGCCTGCCGAACCTGGGGATACCTGGGGGATTTTCCCTTTTCAACCATTTCTGCCGCTACATCTTGTACAAAATCATCTATTATTCCGGGATTTGTATAGAGTCGTTGAACCGACATTTCCATATCCATTAGTTCATGCGTTTCCGGAACTTCTATAGCAATAATTTCTCCATTAATGCATACCAAGGACGACTCGTCTCTTTTTATTCTATCACTCGATTCATAGCTTCTTTCCCAATCTATACTATCGTGATAATTCACATAATTTGCAGGACAAAAAATAGGGGTATATCCATCAACTTTATTATAATAGTAGGCACATTCCAACGGATGGAATTCAGGTCTATTCTTCTTTGAAATCATATCCTTCTGCAATGCTTCTGACATCACATCACCATTGGGTTTAGCAATACTGTAAACGGCATGGATTGACACATCGGTAAAGACAGGCTTCTCATAACGGCATCGCTGTAAACCCGGTTGCATCAGATACAACTCCAACATAGTGAGGAAGAAGAAATCTGATTTTTTCAAATGCATTTCGGTAAAATATTCATTCATATTATTCTTCAAAACATACCCCTTCTTCTTGAGCATTTCAAAAGACAGCGTTTTGTCTACAGCAAACTTTTTTACATCTTCGGCATATGCTAAAGGCGTAACCAGATAGGCTTTTTCTCCGTTTATGTCACATAAAATATAGGTATACTTTTGGGCAAAGAAAAACCATACCCCCTTGGCATAGCCTTCTGCATCAAAAGTTCCTGATATTGTACCTTGTGGTAGGTTATTTGAATATTGGCCTGCCATGATTCCATTGTTATACAGGCCTTTTACCTTTTTATACTTATATAAAAGTATACCATATTCATCTTCACCATCCACATAACTTTGATCCATGCTGAATGCTCCGTGGAGTTTTCCGTCCTTAAAAGACAACTTTTCTGTTATATTTGTTTCTTCCAATTCATAAGATATTGATGCCGGACCATCGAGTTTTCCATTCTTAAAATTACAAGTCAACACCAACCCATTTATATTCCATTGCCCAAAGCTGTGACGAATCTCAAATTTCCCATTCAACAGACTATTACCCATCTCATCTTCTAATCCATTCCATGTACAATTATGATAACCTGGCAAAAAAATTCCATCTTCTTCGTCATATTCAACATAGAACGACGTTTCGCCTTTCTTCTGTTTTAGCGTCTGAGCCCATAGACTTTCTATAGAAAGAAAAAGAGCAACAAGAGCAAAAATAATCAGTTTTGTATTTTTCATACTATATTAATATTTTTTGCAAATTATTTCCCCAAAGGATTAATCAATCATCAGAATCTCCTCTAAACATCAATTATTCATCTTTAGAGAAGCAAACAGAACCTTTGCAACAACTTGTTTTTCTTGCAATACTCATCCCCATTCTCCTTGTTGAAAGGCCACCATTTAGGATTGCAAAGATACAAAGACTTTGCGAATTGAGAAAAATAAAGTCCCACTTTAGTTTTTTAATTTGTAGCACAGTCCAGTATCGTCCGCGACGCAGGAGCAAAAGATACAAAGACTTTGAGAATTAAAAAAATAAAGTCTCACTTTAGTTTTTTTTAATTTGTAGCACAGTCCAGTATCGTCTGCGACGCAGGAGCAAAAGATACATAGACTTTGCGAATTAAAAAAAGTCCCGATTTTGTTCTATTATAACCTGTTGGATGAATTAATTTGTTAATAATTTCTTTCAAAAAAGTTGTGTATGTTAATAATTCTTCGTATTTTGTAGTGAAAATCAATTTATTGCAAAGAACTATTGATATGCACAACTTTTATGCAAAGATACAGAAGTCGAGCGTAATGACAAAATTTTTTTGGTTCATCATAATTTTGCGTAGATGTCGTCGTGCATGGAAAGGATT
>JAKSMQ010000013.1 GCA_024400565.1 Bacteroidales bacterium | reverse complement strand
CTGGTATTTCTCAAGCAGGCATTCCTCGGCCCTTGAGAAAACGGAACGGCGAGGAAAGCGAACGGGAATCGCTACTACGGACGGAGAGCAGACTTATCGGCGGACGGTGATATGGAAACAGGGCATATTCTGCTCGTATTTCACATAGCAATAGCGGGCCGACTGGAGGTCGTAGAGAACCTGGGCCAGCGCCTGCTTCTGGGTAGGACTCATCCTGGCATAGGAGATGTCGAAGGTGGTACCGTAGAGATGGCACGAATTCTTGACAGAGTTGGGATTGTTCTTCATCAGCTCGTTGACCGACGCCTCGGTACGAAGACAGCTGGTGACACGCAGACGCGAACGTTTCATACCCTTCTCTTTCTGGAAACGGACGCCTATCTCCTGCAGCAGGCCGGCTGCGTTGGGGGTGAGATAGGGCAGGGAGACATCGTGGAGATAGTAGCTCTTATGGCCGGAGATCTCGACCAGCTCGCCCGACTCGAGGAGGGGCTTGATGTCGGCGGCATGCCCGACAGGGGTAATGCCGAAACGATGGGCTGCCTTGAGCTGGGTATGCTGGTTGTCGTCGAAGAGCTGGTCGTAGTCTTTCTTGAGCTCCTGGCGTTCCACATAGTATTCGGAGGGAGCCTCGGCAGTCAGATAGCTTATGCCCCACCCCATGAGCAGCATCATGCCGCATATCAGCACTACGATATATAGCGCATGAAAGAAGGTGCGGCGGTTCTTGGCGGTCTGTTTCGACATCGGATTGGAGAAGCCGGGCCGGAAGGGATGCCCTCCGGCCCGACGAGTGAAGAGGGTTTATTTATTGGCTACCTTGAGTATCTGCTCGGCCAGGCCGATGGTGTAGCCCTTTGAGGAGAGGAGTATGTTGCCCTTGCTGTCGATTAATGCCACGAGGGGATAGTCGTCCTTGAACTCGATGTTGAGCGCCTTGACGAGGGCATCGCGCAGGGTGTTGGGAGCCGAAGCTTCGGCCATGCTGATATCGGCATTGGGGAGATTCCATTGCATGGGCTTGGCACTTGCGGGAGCCACTACATAGAGCATGCCGCCCCATTTTGCAAACTCGGCGCTGAGCTGCTGGATTTCCTTGACGAGATGCTTGGAGGGCTCGCGATAGTCGCCCATGAAGAGGAGCAGCATTCCCTTATTGGAAGCATAATCGCCAAGGGTTACGCCTTCAAAGAGCTCCATGCCGGCATCGATGGTGGCCTTCTGGCTGGTGGCCAGTCGGGGATTGACTGCCTCGAGGGTACGGATTACGATTTCCTTTTCGATGGTCTGACCTTCCTTGACCTCGAAGAACTCGAGACGGGAGAGGGCATCGCCTTCGGGATAGCGGGCTCCGGTGGAGAGCATGTAATAGCCAGGCTCTATGTCGATGGTGGCGGGGAAACGGTCCATGCGGGGATCGTCCTCGAAGTCGAAACTTTCAAACTGGCCGTCCACATACTTGGCGATGGTGAAATTGGGCCAGTAGACGGGCTTGGCAGGGGTCTTGCCTTTGTAGGTAAGACGCAGCTTGGCAGAAGGCTGTATGGTAGGTTTCTCGCCGAAGGAGATGCTGTTCCAGCCGTTGTTCTCGAAGACATATACGAGTCCGGTTGCGTTGTCGAGATAAGCGGGGATGCCATTGGAACGGCAGGCTGCCACGAAGAAGATGTCGCGGGAATGGGCATCAGCATAACGCAATTCGTATACGCCACGGGGCGAGATGGGGCAGTTGTAGTAGTTGCCCGAATCGTCGACATGGATGTTCTTCTCGATCCAGGTCTTCAGCTCTGCGGCCGTCTTGACCTTGAGCTCCTGAGCGAGGAAACTGCGCCAGGGACGTACCAGCTCGTTGCTGATGCGGGCAGGAAGGATACCTTTCTCGTAGACACTTCTGTCAAAGTTATAGTCCTTGGAGCTGGTGAGCTGGGCCTCGAGGATGTCACAGGGCATGTCGCGCATGTCTTTGTCGGAATAGGACTTGAGATACTCGTAAATCATAAGGCCGTCGACCTTGTCGGTGTGGGCATCCATGAATCGGGCAATCTCCTTGTAGTTGCCCTCGCTGCGATGGAGGATCTCCCATTGCTGGGCAGGACTGAGATTGGCGTTGGGCTTGGCAAAGCCGGTGTAGTTCTTCTCGTTGGGGAAGGTTGCGGTATAGGCGTTGCGGAGGCTGTCCTCGTAGGCGATACGCCTGTCGTTGGCGGCCTTCTTCTCCTCGGTAGGGGTAACCTTGGCTACGCCGGCCTCGGGAGGCACGATGTCGAACATCTCTACATACTCGGTACCCTTCTCGCGCGAGAGATAGAGTTCGAGGCTCTCCTGCGAGCGTACGTCCATCTTGCTGTAGTTGTAGCGCTGGCCGTCGGTAGCCCAGATGAGGAGATCGCCCAGACCGGTTGTGAGCTGGGCACGGCCTTGGGCATCGGTCTTGACGGTGGCCAGGGTATAGTATTCGGAATAGTTGTAGAGCTTGAACATTACGTCGACGCCGGCAAGGGCCTTCTCGGTCTTAGGATCCTTGACGGTAACGGTTATCTTGCGGGTGGGCGCATAATTGGGCAGCATGTTGATCTTGGCGTAGAGGGAGTTCTGATAGTTTACCTCTTCGCTACCTGCGTAGCGGCCAAAGCAGTTGCTGTGGACCATCATGCAACGGGTGGAGGGCACGTCGAACCATCCCATGTTGAGCTCGGGATCGGGCTCGCAGGCTCCCAGATGATACCACTCGCCGTCAACCCACACTTCTACCCAGGCATGATTGTCGTCGGTATGGGCCCAACGGGGGGTGTAGCACTGGCGGGCAGGGATACCCACGGAGCGCAGGGCTGTAACGGTAAAGGTGCTCTCCTCGCCACAACGGCCCAGAGAGGTTCGCATCGTAGCCAGAGGGGCAGAGGTACGGGCGTCGGCTGCACGATAGGCCACGTGCTCGTGACACCAATGGTTGACCTCGAGGGCAGCTTCGGCCATAGAGAGGTCCTTGACACGGTCTTTCAGCTCGCGGAAGAATACCATTCGGGCAGAATCGAGGTCTTCGTTATTGACGCGGTAGACGAGTACGAAATGGCGGAATATATCCTCGGGGACGGCCTTGCCCCAGGCGAAGGTCTCTCTTGCCTGGAAGGCGGTACGGGTCTGACAGAGGAAGAACTCGCCGTCGTAGTCGGCCAGGTCGCTATAGGGCATATAGGCATAGAGGAACTCCATAGCCTCGCGTTCGGGCTGGGAGATGGTGTCGAGCACGGAGAAGAGCTGCCGGGAGCGGTTCTTGGCCAATTCCTTCCGGGCCTCGAAATCGGCATGGACCTGGTTGCGGTAGTCCTTGTCGGTAAGGAAATGATCGCCTTTGTTGCAGGATGCAAGGAGCAATAATGCTGAAAGGGATGCGAGAATAAGATGTCTGAATTTCATAAACGGATATGTTGGATTCGTAAAGTGTTGTCCTGTTTCTTGAATGTAGTCCTGTTTCTTGAAGAGGGATGACCTGCTATATTGCCTGACGGGCCAGGGCTATGAGGGACTGGACCTGACTGGAGTCGGTCTCGATCTGTCCGTTGACAATATGCTTGCAGGAGCCGTGGACCTCGCTGACTCCCGTACGGGAAATGATTTCGCCTACACTCTGCGGGGTAACGCCCGAGGCCGCTATGATGCCTATACGGCCATTGGCCTGCTGGACAAGTTGTCTGATCACACCGGCGCCTTCGAGGGCTGTGGGATGACAGCCCGAGGTGAGCAGTTTGTGACAGCCACAACGTATGAGGGTTTCGAGGGCTGCCGGGGCATCGGCAGGACTGAGCTCGTCGAAAGCACGATGAAAGGTTACCTCCATGGGGGCTGCCAGCTCTACAATCTCGCGGGTACGCTGTTCGTCGATGGTTCCGTCTGCCTTGAGGAATCCTACTACGACTGCCGAGGCTCCCAGCTCCTTGCAAAGCATGACATCGTGGCGGATGCACTCGTATTCGGCCTCGTTATAGCAGAAATCGCCCCGGCGGGGACGGATGAGGACACGGGTGCGCAATCCCAGCTCGCATGCACAGAGGTCGATTGCGGCTCCGGAGGGAGTGGTTCCTCCACCCTCGAGGTCGTGACAGAGTTCGATACGGGTAGCGCCACCATTCCTGGCATTAATGGCAGACTGGATGGAATTGCAGCAGATTTCAATTTCCATAGTTGAGGTATTTTTCTATATCAATAGGCTTTCCGTCAAGCTTGGCTTCGACAAGGTCGTCGCCCTGATAAACGAGCTTGAGCGAAAAGAAGGGTTGTTCGGGGTTGCCGATAAGCTGAAGGAAGATGCGGTCGCCCGGCCACAGGGTGAAGGAGTAAAGCTTCTCCTTTTCTATCCATTCGAGGTCTCCCTCGTCGCAATCCTGCAACTGTTCGCCCTCCCACTGGCGACAGGAGAAGAGATGCATATACTCGCAGGGCCAGATGTCGGAAATGAACGTGACTATGCCACGGTATTGCCATTGGGTGACATCGAGACCCGTCTCTTCCTTAACCTCACGGAGCATACACTCGTCGGGACTTTCATCCTTCTCACACTTGCCTCCGACGCCAATCCATTTATCGTGAGAAGCATCGTTCTCTTTCTTGACACGATGGAGCATAAGGTATCGGCCGTCGAGCTCAAGATAGCAAAGGGTGGTCTGCTTCATAACTTTTTATCAAGACAAAGACGGAGCAAGCCCCGTCTTTATAGTTTTTTTTTTATTGATTAATATTTCTTCCAGTTGCGGAAACGGAGAGAGAACACGCCAAAGAAGGCCTCCTTGAAGATCTTCATACTCATCTTGGACACGCCCAACACGCGGTCGGTAAAGATGATGGGGACCTCGTAGATGTGGTATCCCAATCGGGTCGCAGTATATTTCATCTCTATCTGGAAGGCATAGCCGATAAATTTGACCTTATCGAATTTCATCTTCTCCAGAACCTTGCGGCTATAGCAAACGAAACCGGCTGTTGCATCCATGACCTTCATGCGGGTTACAGTACGCACGTAGACCGAAGCATAATACGACATCATCAGTCGGCCCATAGGCCAGTTGACAACGCTAATCTTGCCATCGACATAACGCGATCCTACCACGACATCGCCTTTGCCCGAAGAACAGGCTTCGTAGAGACGGGGAAGATCGTCGGGATTGTGGGAGAAATCGGCATCCATCTCTATCATATAGTCGTAGCCGTTTTCCAATCCCCAACGGAAGCCGTCGAGATAGGCTGTTCCGAGGCCGAGTTTGCCTTTGCGCTCTTTGATAAAAAGGCGGTTGGGGAACTCCTGCATGAGACGCTTTACAATATCAGCCGTACCGTCCGGAGAGTTATCCTCAACGATGAGCATATCGAACTCTTTGTCCAAAGAGAACACTTTTCGTATAATATTCTCAATATTTTCCTTCTCATTATAGGTAGGGGTAATAACTAGGCAATCTGACATATATCGAATCTGTTAGAGGTTAAAACGCTACGCCATTGGCGACAAATTGAAAAAGCAAAGATACACAAAAAAAAGTATATATTAGTAAAAACAAACGAAAAAAGCCGAGAAATAGCAAATCAGGATCTTTTCTGGATCGGCTCAAGGGTCTGTCTAAGGCAAGGATTTGGCTTTTCTACGGCCACGGATCCTCCTTGCCGAAGCATCAACTTTGAAATTTGCGACGGCTCTTGTGATACCCGATGATGGCCCAACCGAGAGTAACGCCTATACTATTGGCGCACAAATCATTCACATCAAATGCGCGATAGGGCAACAGATACTGGACTCCTTCGGTCAGAATGCTCACGCCGACGCCCACAAGCCAAAGCTGGAGAAGGCCTTTTCTTAGATATTTTGAGGAATTCAGAACCCAGTCCATCAGGAAAAAGCTGCAGGGGATATATACCGAAGCATGGACAAGATGGTCCATACGAATTCCGAACACGAAATTATCCAAAGGAACAAATCCCATAGGGAGCCACATCAGAAGGGCCAGACACACAAAATAGAGAGGAGACAGAATCCTTCGGCTCCTATAACCCAGAAGGGAATGGAGCGAGGAACGGTATTTCTGCATCTTGAGCGAATGGGCAGAAGCCTTTGTCCACGTTTCTTCTCCATAGGAATAGACCACTCCGCCGGGTTTCTTGATCTCTACTACCTTTGCGAGGATATTCTGAACGGGGACTTCCTCGCCTGTAAGGGTATTGTCGCCACGCATTCTGACCCTATCCCCTACTCTTCCAACTACCCGATGAAGGATATGGAATCCGTTGGGCAGACGAAACAAAACTACATCCTGATTCTCTTGCAACTTGCCGTCGAAAGGTATGAGCGTGAAGCTGTCGCCGGGATTGATAAAGGGCTTCATACTAATTCCCTGCAGCTTCATCGTTACATGCTCGCCACGTGCCAGACGGTCTTCGACTTCGGCAAAGACTATTTCGTTGGGTAATATGATTGGAGCGTCTTTCATCTACTGGAAAAGGGTATTGCAACTCAATTGAGCGGCCGACTCGTCGGGGAGACAGGCCAGGTGGTAGACGGGGGTCAGCCTGATGGTTTGGGATATCAGGTCTATCATCCTTCCGGAAAGGATATCATCATAAGCCAATGCCGGCGGACACGAGGGCTGCAGGGCCATGAAGGATTCTATGACAGGAAGCCGGCGGATCTTGTTCTCGGATGCCTGAGAGAGACGGACGACTCCTTTAAGGGGGAAGCGCTTGTTATGAAAGCAAGCCGTCTTACCACTCCAGGGGGAACCGTAAACCATCATCTGCCCATCTTCGCAGGCCAATACGGGACAATCGTCGTTGAGCAGATGGGAGTCCTCAATATGTTTTAGCCACAAGCGAGTATGCGTGCTCTTGCCCGTTCCGGATTCTCCAAGAAACAATACTGCCTCTTGATGATGGACTATTGTCGAGGAATGAATAAGGGTCCGGTTGTTCTCGGCACAGACCAGCACAAAGCCAAACCAGAGCCCGTAACGGAGCATCGTGTCGTTGAGACAAGGCTGGCCATTTTTTGTGGCACATACTATCGTGGACGAATCCAGTTTATAGACCAGTCTCAAGGTCTGCTCTACTTTATCCTCGGGCTGCATATAGAAACGATAGTCTGAGGCCGTTCTTGAGAAACGGCATCGGATGTCGGCATCAGAAAAGACGAACTCGAAGAGTGTGCATTCGTGCTCTACATCTTCGGTCCATTCTCCCCCGAAGATCATCTGGCCATGAGGTTTTTCATCCGTTTCGGGAGCCAAGAACGGGGCAAATCCGAGGATATCGGGAATCAACTTTGATTCTTCTCCCCCTCTGACCTGGAAAAGCAGATTGGCGATATTGAGATTAACGGATGTCATAGGTTATTGAACCATATTGTTTTGCTTGAGGGTGTCGACCCACGCTTGTGCATCGTTAAGAGCTATTTCTTCCGTCACGTCAAACTCTTCGAGCAGGCGTTGCTGTACATCCTCAACAGTAAAATCTTTCTCCAAGAAATGATTCCAGAGCATAACCGAGGTAGAATTGAAGGCTACGACCTTTGAAAGTTCTGCATCGGTTTTTCCTTGAATCACAATCAGATGTTCTCCTACAACTTCGCGGAGTGTGAGTCTGTTATCTATCTTCATACTTTTTTCTATAATGTAATGGTTCTCTTTCTCTTAATATTCGACTGTATCGCTAATGTCCTAGCTTGGAGTTGCCATAGCCAAAGTTGCAATACTGATCCTGGTATTAGGCAAGTCTGCCAGAAGTTTACAGACCGAAAGCAAGGTTGCGCCAGTTGTTAGAACATCATCGACCACTAAGATATGATGTCCGACTAAGGCTTTCTTATGCCGTATTTCAAACACCTGATCCATATTGTCAAGTCGTTCTCCTGATTTCTTTCTTGTTTGGGTTTTGGTATAGCGCGAACGGATTACGTCTCCTTTGCTTATGGGTATGGGTAACTTTTGGACTATCCCCCGACATATCTCCTCACTCTGGTTATATCCCCTACTCAGTTGCTTGCGCCAATGAAGAGGAACCGGCAAAAGGAGATCGCAACTTCCGAAACGCCCGCTATCCAGCAACTCCTGTCCCATCAGTCTCCCCATAGTATGCGCCAAGGATATGTTGCCATGATATTTGATCTGATGTATCACTTTCTGGGTTGTGTTTCCCTGTTTGAAGTCAAGAAAGCTCATAGCACTCTGACAAGGCACAAGCGAGAGGAACCTCTTTTCTATTACGTTATTCTCTATGCCGGCATTATGCATCATAGGCAACGAGAGAAAGCATTTTGTACACAGATTATGCTCCGACCCTACCAACAGACTTCCACACGATGCGCACAAAGGAGGGAAGAAGAGATGATAGATATCCTTTGCCAGCGACATACAAAGCGCCTTCTATTTGCCTCTCTTGTAATGAGAAGGAGTTTTACCTGTATGAATACGGAAGAAGCGTATAAAAGTGGTCGCGGAAGCAAAATGGAGATAATCGGAGAGCTCTCCTACCGACATATCGGTATGACGGAGAATACGTTTGGCGGAGTAAATCAGAATAAAGTTAATCCATTCCTGAACGGGTCGGCCTGTAACCTGACGTACTACAGAAGAGAGATATTTTGGGGTAATATCCTCCAGACCGGCATAATATTCTACCGTGTGGTTCTCCTTGTAATGCTGGAGCAGATTGGAGAAGAAACGCTTTGTGAGAACGGCCTGACGACTCAAAGAATCCAGCTGAGGGACTACCTTGGATGTTGAATCGTTGGCAAGCAATATCATAGTCTCGATCAAGGAGACTGCAATAGTCTGATGGATGCCAGGGAGTACCATATTGCCAAAACCGTCATGACGGGTATGACGCTTGAGGATTTCCATTACAGCCATAATATCCTGTATCACCTCAGGAGTAAGGCTGAAACTGCGATTGGTCGGCAACCCGTGGATATAATCTACATTTATTTCGTAACGGAAATAGGGAATCATCTCTGTAGGGATGTAGAGAGAGATAGCATGATAATCTTCAGAACAGGTCTGCATACTGATTACCTGCTGGGGAGCTACTCCAAACAATTCTCCTTTATTGATCAGAAGGGTACCTCCATTGACATTAAGCGTGGTCGACCCCTGAAGGCAAATACCAACAAGCACACCATTCATAATAAACGCAGAAGAGATATAGGAATCAATAGTATCTTTATTGATATCTGCTACTGCAATTGAATCAGAACTGATATTATCAAATTTGGTATCTTTCATAATGTAGATTATTTTAAAAACAAGCAGCTGTCTCCATAACTGAGAAAGCGGAACTGATGGTCGAGGGCATAACGGTAACATTCTTTCCACTTTTCTCCAACCAAAGCGGAAACCAATAGAAGAAGTGTGCTCTTTGGCTGGTGGAAATTTGTTATGATTCCGCTAATTACATGGTACTTATATCCAGGAGCGATAAGCAATTGTGTGTCGCCGTCGAGCAACTGCTCGCCACGACCTTGCATCCAATCCAATACGTTGGATAATGCTTCTTCTTTGCTTATTGCTGATGATTCTAACTGGTAGGGGTCCCATTGCATTACATGCATGGCCTCTAGGTCAGGATTCTGCGACAGCTTTACGCCAAACCAATAGACCGATTCGAGCGTACGGACAGAAGTCGTTCCCACGGGAATAACAGGACCTTTATGGCTGATAATGCGTTGCAGATTGGCCGCCGAAAGCTGAACCTTCTCCACATGCATTTCGTGTTCGCCGATAGTAGGAGTATTGACGGGTTTGAACGTACCAGCTCCGACATGAAGGGTTACGAACTCGGTTCCTATTCCTTTTGCCTTAAGGGTGTCAAAGACTTCTGGTGTAAAATGCAAGCCTGCCGTAGGAGCGGCAACCGAACCTTCGTGAAGCGCATAGACTGTCTGATAACGTTCTTTATCAGAAGCTTCGGCCTCGCGGTTAAGATAGGGAGGCAACGGGATAACGCCCGCACACTCTATGATTTCTGCAAAGGAGAATCCTCCATTCCAGCTAAAATCTACAATCCAGGTATTGGTTACAGCCTCGCGCCTGGTTGCGACAAGGGTAACCTCCGTATCATTGAGCGTAAATGTGCGTGAAAGCGTGGAGTCTTTCCATTTCTTATTATTGCCCACAAAGCAGGTCCATACACAATGTTCTCTCTCTTCAAAAGCGGTAGCTACAGGCTGATTCCAGGGCTCGAGACAAAAGATCTCTATTGTTGACCCTGTAGGTTTGCGGAAGAAAAGACGGGCATGGATAACCTTGGTATTATTGAATACCAACAGAGCATCCTGAGGCAGGAATTCCGCCACATGGGCAAAGGTCGACTCCTGAAGTCCGTCCTCCTTGCATACGAGCAGCTTGCTCTGATCGCGACGCTCAAGGGGGAATTTGGCAATCCGATCCTCGGGCAGGGGATAGTCGTAGTCGTCGATGCGTATCTGTTGAGGTTCAATCATACTTCTTCAGACTTGGGGCGGGTTATGATGGAAAGAACAATATACCAGAGAATGGAGAAGGCCAGACCCAGTTCGCGGAAGACTGCTATCAAGGCGATACATCCAATAATAAAGATATAGCGTACTTTGTTGTCCTTCCACGAGAGATTCTTTATCTTGAGGGCAAACATAGGGAGCTCGCTCACAAGCAGAATATTGAGAATGACCGAAACAACGGCAAATCCGATTACCCAGGGACGGGTGCTGAAATCAGATTCCATAGAGTTGATATTTACAGCCAACGCTACCGAAACCCATACCAGGGCATTGGCGGGGGTGGGCAATCCGATAAAGGAATGCGTCTGGCGGGTGTCGAGGTTGAACTTGGCCAGACGATAGGCTGAGAACAGGGGTATGAGAAGTCCCAGAAAAGCCAATCCGACATAGCCGAACTGGGAGAGAAGGCTTAGAAATATCAAGCCTGGAGCGACACCCGAGGTAACCACATCTGCCAACGAATCCAACTCCTTACCCATTGGGGAAGAGACGCCCAGAATACGCGCGGCCAACCCGTCGAAGAAATCAAACACGATTCCGAGGATAATAAGGGCGCTGGCATAGACTACCTGGCCATTGGCGGCACACACGCAAGCCAGAACGCCACACAGGAGGTTTCCCAAAGTTATCAGATTAGGTATCTGCTTCATCGTAGATGGTAGTCAAGAAAATTCACAAAGTTTACCAAGTCCCGTATGCCGAACCTGATAAACTTTGTGAAGGAGTCACATTATTTGCTAGTAGAGTTTAACGATCTGCTTGAATTCATCGTCATCCCAGTAAGCTCTGAACTCAACGTCGACGGCTGCCTTTTCCTTGTAGTCGTAGTTCTCGTCGGTAGAGGTCTTGAGATTGCGGAGACAGCTGGTACGGTCGCCCAAACGAGCATAGCAGATTGCACGGAGGTAATTTACATCGGCATTCTGGTCGAGACAGCAGTCGAGGGTGCGGATAGCAGCAGAGGTCTCGTCGTTCATCATCTGGACGAAAGCGAAATTATAGCTGCAGGTGGTACCCTTAAGCTGTTTCTTGGCAGCTGCATAGTCGCCACGCTTCATATTGAGCAAGGGGAGGTTGCGCTCGGCATCGGTAGAACCCTGCTTGATGGCCTCTTCAAAATAGTATTTTGCAAGGGTATAGTCCTTCTTGGCAAGACAGAGAAGGCCGAAGTTGTTGAGCACGTCGGGGTTGTGGGGGTTGATTTCGCGAGCCACGTTGAGATAGCGCTCAGCCTCGGCATAGTCGCCAAGATAGAACGATACGGCACCTGCGTTGTTCCATGCTGCCCATTCCTGGCTGTGGTTTTCGGTAGCCCACTTGTAATATTTGAGCTTGGTCTCATAGTTGTAGTTGATGTAAGCTGCATACATCAGCTCGTCGAAGGTAAGCTTGGCAGGATTGAGGGTAGCCTGTTTAGCAAGCTCGGGATCGGTTTTGCGGGCCTCGGAGTAGTAGAGGTTGATCTGGGCACGACGGAGGTCGGGGAAGATCTGGTTGTTGAGGAGAGGATAGGTCTCGCCAAGGTTCTTGATCATCTGCTCACGCTTCTTGAGATTCTGCTGAGTCTCTACGATATTGATGATGGCATGCTTGTCCTGGAGGTCGGATTCTTCAACCATAAGAACGAAATGAACCCAGTCTTCACCGGCTGCACGGGAGGTAATGATGACCTTCTTTTCGAGTTCATATTTGTAGTAGTCAACTTCGTGAGCGGGCACCTTGGCACGGCGGGCCATAGTGGTGAGAACCTCGTCGAGAACACGCTTGATCTGAGAGGTAGCCACGTCGGTACGGTTCTTGGAAACGCCTACGTTGTTGCTCTCCTCACCCTCGGGAGAAGCCCATCCGGTAACGCTGATCTGCTTGGGAAGGCCTTCTTCGAGCATGATGCGCTTGAGGTCTTCGAGCTGGGCCTTGGAGTCATGAACGCGATTCATCTTGAAGTTCCAGTCGAGGTTGGACTGGCCATTGGGGAAATAGATGTCGGCACTCTGGTATACGCCCTGGGTCTTGTTGTAGTTGATGGGTGAGATTGAGATATTTCCACGGATATCGACCATAGCGGAGGTATTGTTTACACCATCGGAGATAAGTACGGTGGGGAACTTGACACCACGGTCGTTGCGGATAACATCCTCGGCAAATTTGGCCTCATCGTCGCTGGTAGAAGCCTTGTAGCAGATGGGGGTAAGGGTTACACGGCCCTTCTCCATGCCATCCTTAAAGTCAAGTTCGTCGGTATAGGTGTAACGTCCGCCATTGGAATAGCTGATAGTAATACCTTCACCATTCACATTTTCGCCTTTGAGAGTGATGGGCTCGAGGGGAATATCACCACCTTCCCAGGAGAATACGGGCTGCACAAACATGCATACGCCTTTCTGGAAGTACTTCTCAGGGATAGAGCCGACGAATTTCACCACAACCTTGTTATCTCTGGTCTCACAGGGATTGGGGGTTGCCTGGTAGCGAATCTTGCTGCTGCCCGACTTCATTTTCGAGATTCCGCCGCAACCGGTGAGCATAAGTGCGGCCAAAACCAAGGTAAAGATTGATCTTTTCATGAACAGTAGTACGTTTTTTGGCGGACTTCTTATTGAGGTCCTTTATTAATCAGTTTCTTGTTTATTTACACGTTTATTGCCACTTACGCCGATACTCCGCCCTCGGACGGCGAAATTCCGACAGTAAATTGGAACTGCAAAAATAATAATATTTTTTAATATGGCAAAATCTTTCTATATTTAGATGACAGATTTCTGACTATTTGGGCAATCTTTACTCCCAGGGACTACCGGTTTTGACCGGCAAGAAACTCGGCCGCGAGCGGTAGCGTCTCCGGCTTTCCCACATCCATCCAGTCGGCCGCATCGTGGAGAAAACCTCCAATGCTCCATTCTTTGGCCACGCGCAGATATTGGGGTACAATGGGATAGGGCTCTTGTGGAGCGGGCAATTGGGCCACAAACTCGGGCTCTACCATAGCAATACCGCTGAAAGCCAATGGCACATTATCAACCTCCTGATCCTCTGCCCACAGAATTTCTCCCGTCTTGGTATTCTTCCATCCTACAAGTCCCTGTTCGGGCGAGAAAAGAAGATAGCGTGAGGTAGCCCGATGCGAAACGCAGAGTGTCGCCAGGTCGTCGCCCTCGGCATGTATCGCTTCGAGCATGGCCAGATCAATCCGGGTCAGGACATCCACGTTATGGATCAGTATCGGTTCATCCGAAAGAAACAGAGTCTCAGCCTTCTTCAGTCCGCCTCCCGTATCGAGAAGGAGTTCGCGCTCGTCAGACACCAGAACCTCTACACCCCAGTCCTTCGACTGCAGGAAGTCTATCACCTTGTCTGCAAAATGATGCACATTTACCACTACCCTCCTGGCTCCAGCATCCACAACCCGGCGGATGTTAATCTCGAGAAGGGTCTTACCCTCCACCTCTACAAGAGCCTTGGGGCGGTCGTCGGTAAGGGGGCGCAGACGGGTGCCGAGTCCGGCAGATGGAATAAATGCTTGCATAACGGATTGGAATTGCAGACTGTTTTATTTCATAACGCCACATCCTTAGTTTTATTGCCCCCGAAGAGGTATTTTTCTAACTCCTGAGGCGTCAGCCCTACCCTATCTGCTTCATAATGGAGAATAACCGTAATCCAAGCGGCATTCAGACAGCATATAAACAGCATACAGGCAGCACATAAACAGCACATAGACGGCACTATTCTGCATAAAAGTGCGGCTTTCGTGCTGCCTATGTGCTGGCTATATGCTGGCTATGTGCTGGCTATATGCTGGCTAGAACCTTGCCAGGACCTCTTTACATCGGATGTTTGACTATGGCTGAACCCATTCAACAATTGCATGTCGTCGGACAATTTTATTGTCTGGTGACGAAATAAAATAATCGAACCTGCGTTAATAAATAAAAGAACAACACGACGCAAATCCAATAAAAAACATCTATGAAGAAACTGTATCTTTTCCTGCTCACAGCCACGTTGAGCATAAGCACAATGGCACATAATCCGTTAACCGACAGAAGCATGTTCAATTTTCATTGGGGATTCAACAACTGGGGAGCCGGTATGCTCGATGGTCTCAGCGGAATGAGCGACAACGCTTATAGCCTACGCACCTCTTTCTCAAGCTATCAGCTGAGTTACGGAATGAAGTGGTATGTTAATAATACCATCACGACTGCAATAGGAGTCGGTTACGAGTCGGATGTTTATAAATTCGACACACCCTATGTTTCTTATTCCGAAACATTGCACTCTTTTTATGACATGCCCTCAACCGGCAAGATGAAGACTAAACTATGCACCCGCTACATCACCTTGCCCATCACCCTTGATTTGGAAATTTACGACGACTTCACTATCAGACTGTCTGCCATCCCAGGTCTCAACTATACGGGCAAGCATACCGGACTGAAAAACAAGTCGGATAACGGCCTCGACCAAATGCAGGTCGGAGATCTGAACCCCTACAAACTGGACGCCCGTGTTGAGTTTATTTATGGCGGAATAGGTCTGTTTCTGCAAGTCTCTACCCTGCCTCTAATGAAGGACAGTTTCGCACGCGAATTGTATCCGATTAAGTTTGGTATCGTTCTCTAACTATTTCAACGTCATTCAATAGTGATAGGGGGACTTGCAAGAGTCCCTCTATTCCATTTCCCAGCCTCCCGACATTATACTCCAATCTCAACAATCCCTAATTCAAGACGAGGAATCTATCCTGTCAATAATCCGTCCGGTCTGTTCGCCCTAACAATTTCCTCAAAAAATATTTGGCACAATTAAGATTTTTTCTTATCTTTGCAACTCCTAATCTCGCTTAATATTAAGCAAGGAGACAATCCTTGTAATTGATATTAAACACCTTGGGGCTATGATATTATTTAGAGTAGAACTATAAAATATATATAACCTATGAAAATGAGACATCTTATTCTTCCTCTGGCGATGCTTGTTTGCCTCGCATCGTGCCGCACTTCGAAGGACGATATTGCATATATCTCTGACGCTCCACGCGACACGGCAATGGTATTGCATGGCGAGTTCAGCAAGGGTATTCAGGCCAACGACCTTCTGAATATCTATGTAGAGAGCGTAGAGCCTTCTTCGACTATCCAGTTTAACCAAGAGACCAATAAGATTGCCGTTTCCAGTAGCGGTACCGTCATGAATCCCGGTAGTGCAGCCGGAAATGTTAGCGGATACCTTGTCGACAAGGAAGGCTACATTACTTTCCCCGTTTTAGGCCGCATCAAGGTTGCCGGTTACACCCATCTCAATCTGGCAAAGGAGATTGAGAAGCGCCTCGTTGACGACGGACACATCAAAGACCCTCGCGTTACCGTAAAGCTTATGAACTTTAAGGTCAGCGTGCTTGGAGAAGTTGCTAAACCTGGCGAGCTTATCATCCCCGGCGAAAGAATTACTATTCTTGAGGCTTTGGCTATGGTAGGAGATTTAACCATCCATGGTCAGCGAACAAATATCACTATTATCCGAGAAGAGAATGGAGAGCGAACAATAGGCAATTTAGATCTAACCTCGAAAAACATCTTTGAGTCACCCTACTACTACTTACACCAGAACGATGTAGTTTACGTTGAGCCTAATATTCGCAAAAAGAAAAGTGCAAGCCGCGATATGACTTGGATGTCATATCTTTCCAGTGCTGTTTCTGTAGTCAGTTTGGCGTTCACATCTCTTTACTACCTTACCCTTACCAGAAAATACAATCAATAGGACTCAGAAACCATCGGGTATAACAATCCAATATTCGTAACAAAATACAATCCACCATATCATGGAAAACAACTCACAGAACAACGCCCAAATCTCCAAGCCAACGCAGGATGACAATGGACTTGACCTGAAAAACCTTATCTACATTCTTATCAACAACTGGTTGTGGTTTGCCATCAGCATAGTACTATGCCTTGCTATTGCTGCCGTGCTTTACAAATCCACACCCAAGAGTTTCCAACGTACGGGTACCGTATTGCTTCGCGACGACAGCAACAAGTCTTACCGTAGCGGACAGGCCATGGACGCTCTTTTCAACCAGATGGGTATGAACGGAAATGTAACCATCGACAACGAGATGTATGTCATCAAGTCGTCTCCCCTGATGGTAAGCGTTATCAACCGTCTCGACCTTACTACCTCATGTAGCAGAAACAGCCTCTTCCACAAGACATCCTATTTTTTGGATGCCCCCTATAAGCTTACTGTCTACGACCGCTCGGACGTTGGAGACAACTATGGTATGGGAGTAGAGGTAACCTCGCTGGGCGAAAACAAGTTTGCCTATCAGGTAACCAGCATTAACGGCCAGAAAGTAAAGGAAGAGAAGAAAGAAGCTTATTTCAACCAGATTATCAAGCTTACCAACACCATGTCGTTCTCGGTAGACAAGACAGACTATCTCACCGAAGAGGACCAGGGTGTCACCTATTGTCTCCATCGCACTCCAGCTCTGGAGGTTGCACGTAGTATGATGAGCCGACTCAGTATTGCCAAAGCCGACAAGATGTCTTCTGTCTTAAACATCACCTATGTCGACTCTAACCCCGATCGTGCAGCAGCTGTTATTGACTCCTTGGTTGTGGCATACAATGACGACGTGGTTAACGACAAGAATAAGGTTACCCAGAAAACCGAAGAGTTTATTGCTGACCGTATAGCCATCATCAGCGGAGAACTTACCGCCGTGGACGACCAGGTAGCTCAGTTGCAGAGAGACTCCCGTCTGCCTGACCTTACAAATGCAGGCAACACGCTTCTGACTAACAGCACCCGCTATACAGAAGAAGTTATCTCGCTCGAGACACAGTTGACCCTCATCAAATATGTTCGCGATTATATTGCTGACCCCGCCAATAACGACGACCTGATTCCTGCCAATGTGGGAATTTCCAATGTGGGTATTCAAAGCATGATCGGAACCTATAACAGTCAGATGCTGGCTTATCAGAAGCTGGTCAATACCGCCGGTCCAAACCACCCTCAGATAAAGAGTACACAGCAACAATTGCAAGCCACCCGCGCAGCTATTGCCACATCTGTCAAGAACGAAATAAGTTCGACCGAAGTACGCCTGCAGAATGCACGCGGACAGGAACGTCGTGCTCAGCAGCAGATTACTAATATTCCTACCCAGACCAAGGCCGTTGCAGAAGTAGGCCGTCAGCAGAAAATTAAAGAAGAGCTCTACCTCTATCTCCTCTCCAAGCGCGAAGAGAACGCCCTCACTCAAGCCAGTACAGTTGCAAATGCCAAGATCGTTGAGAGTGCATCAACATTCAAACCTTCTTACTCTCCCAGCTTGATGAAGTATGGCCTTCTTGCTCTTGTGCTAGGACTTGCCATCCCCGCAGGCATCATGTTCTGCATTACCTTCTTCAACACCAAGCTTCGTTCGAAGATTGACATAGAGAAAGCGCTTACCATCCCCGTATTGGCAGAGATTCCTTCAAAACCCGAAGAGCGCAAGAACGACGACATTATCGTAACCGCAAATGGTAATGATGCCGTTACGGAGGCATTCCGTATCCTACACTCCAACATTCCTTTCTTCCTGGACGGCCCCGACAAGAAGATTATCCAGATGGTATCTACTACCCCTGGCGAAGGTAAGTCCTATACCTCTACCAACCTCGCTCTCTCTTTGGCGTTCCTCGGCAAGAAGACCTGTCTTATCGACCTTGACCTCCGCAAACGTTCCATGTCGAAGACTATTGACCGCCACAACAGAATGGGTCTTATCCACTTCCTGCTGGGCAAAGAGACCGACCCCGCCAAGGTTATCACTCATAGCGACTCGAGCGAAAATCTCGACTACATTGTTTGCGAAAAGACTCCTCCCAACGCTACCCAGCTGCTGCTCAGCAGCAAGTTTGACGAATTGGGAGAATACCTGCGTAAGAACTACGACTATGTAATCTTCGACTCAACACCTGCTCAGGTTGTTGCTGATGCTGCCATCATTAACAGAATTGCCGACCTGACCTGTTATGTGATGCGTGTAGGCGTATTCCGCAAGGCTGCATTCCCATTCGTACAGGAACTGCATGACAAGGGTAAATTCAAGAATATGGCCATCATCCTTACCGACGTTCCTATCCTCAAGAAACGTTATGGCGGCTATGGATATGGATATGGCTACGGTTACGGCTATGGTTACGGCTACGGATATGGCTATGGTTACGGCTATGGTTATGGTTACGGTTACGGTACCGAGGAAGAAGAGAAACATAACAAGAAATAACAGATGAAAGGTATCGTTCTAGCCGGAGGATCCGGCACTCGCCTCTACCCTATTACCAAGGGCGTAAGCAAACAGTTGCTCCCTATCTATGATAAGCCGATGGTCTATTATCCCATCTCGGCGCTAATGCTTGCTGGCATACGCGACATCCTTATCATCTCTACCCCTTACGATATGCCCGCCTTCCAGCGTCTATTGGGCGACGGAAGTGACTTTGGCGTCAATTTCTCTTATGCCGTTCAGCCTTCTCCCGACGGTCTGGCTCAGGCATTCATTATCGGAGAAGAGTTTATTGGCGATGATGACGTATGTCTTGTCCTTGGAGACAATATCTTCCAGGGAAACGGATTCAGCAAGATGCTCCGTGAGGCTGTAAAGAATGTAGAACAGGAGAAGAAAGCTACCGTATTCGGATACTGGGTCAGCGACCCCGAACGTTATGGCGTGGCCGAATTTGATTGCGACGGTAATGTGCTCTCCATCGAGGAAAAGCCTTCTCAACCTAAGAGCAATTATGCTGTAGTCGGACTTTACTTCTATCCCAACAAGGTAGTCAAGGTAGCCAAGAATATCAAACCATCTGCCCGTGGCGAGTTAGAGATTACTACCGTTAACCAGCAATTCCTTAACGACGGAGAACTCAAACTCCAACGTATGGGAAGAGGATTTGCCTGGCTCGATACCGGCACTCACGATTCGCTGGCTGAGGCATCAACCTTTGTAGAGGTACTTGAGAAACGCCAGGGACTCAAGATTGCCTGTCTGGAGAGTATCGCCTACGAGAAAGGATGGCTGTCTGCCGATGATATTCGCCGTCTTGCCCAGCCTATGGCCAAGAATCAATATGGAAAATATCTTCTTGAATTAGTCAAATAATCCTATCGCATGAAGATAATCAATACGGAGATAGACGGACTAATTATCCTTGAACCACGCATCTTTGGCGACAACAGAGGATATTTCTTTGAGAGCTACAACAAACAGACTTTCAAAGAAGCAACCGGTTATGACATAGAGTTTGTTCAGGACAACGAATCAAAGTCCTGTCGTGATGTGGTTAGAGGACTACATTTCCAATGCCCTCCTTTTGCGCAAAGCAAACTGGTACGCGTAGTAAAAGGGGCCGTGCTCGACGTAGCCGTAGATATTCGTAAAGGAAGTCCTACCTATGGAAAACATGTTGCCGTAGAGCTGACCGAAGATAACCACCGCCAATTCTTCCTTTCCAAAGGATTCGCACATGGTTTTAGCGTACTCAGCGACGAAGTTGTATTTCAATACAAATGCGACGAACTATACCATCCCGAATCAGAGGGTGCTATTGCATGGAACGATCCAGCTTTAGGTATTGACTGGCGAATTGATTTATCAAAAGTCAAACTGTCGGACAAGGACTCTCATCATGGCCTACTAAAAGATTTCGATTCTCCTTTCATATATAATAAATAGCATCCTTTTCTGCTCTACCTATGCAAAAGAAACCTATCAACATATTGATAACCGGAGCCAATGGTCAGCTGGGAAACGAAATGAGAAATGTTTCCCGCTTGAGCGACGACCGCTATATCTTTACGGATATTGCGGAGTTGGACATTACCAATATTGAGGCTATTCGCAAGATGGTGACCCTTGAGGATGTTGATGTTATTGTAAATTGTGCGGCCTATACCAATGTTGACAAAGCAGAAGACGATACCGAGTTGGCAGATCTTATCAACAATAAGGCTGTTGCCAATCTAGCAACCGTAGCGAAAGAAGCCGAAGCTCAACTTATCCATATCTCTACAGACTACGTTTTTGGAGGAAACCAACACAATACACCCATAACAGAGGAGGCTGTTACCAATCCATTAGGAGTATATGGGGCGACCAAGTTGCGTGGCGAAGAGGCAATCCTCACTATTGGATGTAAGTATCTTATCTTCCGTACAGCATGGCTATATTCGGCTTATGGAAATAATTTCGTCAAGACGATGCGCCGACTCACAAACGAACGCGACACTCTTAACGTTGTATTTGACCAGGTTGGATCGCCTACCTATGCAGCAGACTTAGCCTCTATAATATATAATGTAATTGAGAATCGTCTATTCTCCGAACATCAAGGGATTTATCATTTCAGCAACGAAGGAGCTATTTCCTGGTACGATTTTGCTCATGCAATATGTGAACTAAGTGGCAATCATTGCAACATTCTCCCTTGCCATAGCAACGAATTTCCCAGCAAGGTTACCCGTCCCAGCTACTCCGTTCTTGACAAGACAAAGGTCAAGAATGACTTCAACATAACCATTCCCTATTGGAAGGACTCTCTCATTAAATGTATCCATCAACTCGAATTGCAAAAATAAGTATGAATCATAAAAGAACTATAGTAATTACCGGTGGCGCCGGATTTATCGGCAGTCATGTTGTACGCTTGTTTGTAAACAAGTATCCTGACTATCGTATCATCAATTTAGACAAATTGACCTATGCCGGTAACCTGGCTAACCTGAAGGATATTGAGGATAAGCCAAACTATAGATTCGTCAAGATGGATATCTGCGATTTTGAAGCATTCTACCAGCTGATGCAAGAAGAAAAAGTAGACGGAATAATCCACCTGGCAGCAGAAAGCCATGTTGACCGTTCTATCAAGGATCCATTTACATTTGCCAAGACAAACGTGATGGGTACCCTTTCTCTTCTTCAGGCCGCAAAACTATATTGGGAATCTCTGCCCGAAAAATATGAGGGTAAACGATTCTACCATATTTCTACCGACGAAGTCTATGGTGCTCTTGAAATGACAAAACCCGAGGGTATCCCTGCTCCTTTTTCTACGAAAGCATCTTCCGGAAAACAACATGAGGCTTATGGCGAGAGCTTCTTCGAAGAGACAACCAAATATAATCCTCATAGTCCCTATAGTGCAGCCAAGGCTTCGTCAGACCATTTCGTACGTGCCTATCACGACACTTATGGGATGCCAACAATTGTAACCAATTGCTCCAACAATTACGGACCTTATCAATTCCCCGAGAAATTAATTCCGCTTTTCATCAATAACATACGCAAACGCAAACCTCTACCCGTTTACGGAAAAGGAGAAAACGTTCGCGACTGGCTTTATGTTGAAGATCACGCACGTGCCATAGATACTATCTTCCACGAAGGGAAAATTGCTGAAACCTACAACATAGGCGGATTCAACGAATGGAAGAATATTGATATCATCAAAGAGGTCATCAATACCGTTGACAGGATCCTTGGCAGAAAAGAAGGAGAAGATCTTGATCTTATCACTTACGTTACAGATCGAGCAGGCCACGATATGCGATATGCGATAGACTCCAGAAAACTGCAACGTGAACTTGGATGGGAACCAAGCCTTCAGTTTGAAGAAGGAATAGAAAAGACTGTTCGTTGGTATCTCGATAATCAGGAATGGATGGACAACATTACAAGCGGAGAATACGAGAAATACTATACTGAAATGTACGGAAACAAATAACAAATTATCATCATACTTCACACGATGGCTCCCTGGCTTGTCATATTAATCTCAATACTCCTACCACTAATACTGGTACCTCTAATCTTACCTTCTCTAGTAAAGGTTGCCAAACGTAAACACGTAACCGACAGCCCTAACTATAGAAAATTCCAGAGAAGACCCGTATCTCTCCTGGGCGGACTTGTGGTAGTCAGCTCCCTGTCTACAGCATTAGCGTGTGCAAGCCTATATGTACCTCTAAACGATCTATTTCCTGCCATGTGTATGACCGTATTACTTATGACGGTTGGACTTATTGATGATATTTTAGACCTCAGTTATCTTATAAAACTCATTATCCAAGTATTTGTAATTGCGGTACTTTGCTTTGCTGGTTCCTATCGTATTACTTCATTTTGGTCATTATTTGGAATAAATGAACTCCCCTTGTGGTTCAGCTATTTCTTCTCGATCTTTATTGGTGTATCTATAATCAACGCTATCAATTTTATAGATGGTATAGATGGACTTGCAGCAAGTTTTGGTCTGTTCTTCTGCATCAATCTAACAGTCTGGTGTTGGCATCATAATGAATTAAGTCATGCAATATTCTCTTTGATTTGGGGTAGCGCTTTATTTGCATTCTGGCTTTTCAACTGTTGGTCTAATAAATATAAAATATACCTGGGCGATTCGGGTAGTCTTGTTTTGGGATTATTTATTTACCTTTCCATTTGCAAGATACTATCACACCAGGAGATTGAACCACACACAAGTGACGGCTATGAATTTTCCTTCGCCTTATCGCTTATTGCTGCACCCACATTTGATTTCTTAAGAGTAATATTCTCACGTTTGACTGACAAGCGTTCAGCAGCCTCCCCTGACAGAAATCATTTACACCACCTATTAGTCGACATAGGATTTACTCCTTTCAGAACGAGCTGTATTATTATCAAACAGAATATTATGGTAGTAACAGCATGGGGTATCCTTACCGAACTTCAGATAAATCCGACCATACAATTCTTCTTAGTCTGCATAGCCGGTATTATCTTCATCAATGGACCAGCATTCTATCTGCACTATCTAAGGATAAAACGTCCAAATAAATACCACTATCATTTAAGGAAGCTTCGTGCACGCCGTATCAAACACTTGCCTGCTCGTAGAAAAATAACCACTATTATGGACCATATACCGACACTTATACGATGAAAAACTTTGCAATCATAGGAGTGGGTGGTTATGTTGCCCCTCGACATTTAAAGGCTATCTTTGATACCGGTAATACCCTATTGTCAGCATACGACAACTCTGATAGTGTTGGTATTCTTGATAGTTATTTCCCACAAGCAGCTTTCTTTACGGAACAGGAGCTCTTCGACCGGCACAATTCGAAGTTGAAAGAAAGAGGCCAGGCTTTAGATTATATTAGCGTATGTACGCCAAACTATCTTCATGATGCCCATACACGCTATGGACTAAGACTGGGTTGTAACGTAATATGCGAAAAGCCGATTGTTCTTAACCCTTGGAATATTGAAGCCCTTCAACGAATTGAGAAAGAAACCGACCGCAAGGCTTATACCATTCTCCAACTACGACTACACCCCTCTGTAATCGCGCTTAAAGAGAAAGTGGCTAATGGGCCCAAGGATAAGATATACGATATCGACTTGACATACATAACCTCCCGAGGCAACTGGTATTACACCTCTTGGAAAGGAGACGAGCGCAAGAGCGGGGGTGTTGCTACCAATATCGGAGTTCATTTCTACGATATGCTCAGTTGGATATTTGGTAATGTTACTCGTAATGTTGTAAATGTAAAAAGCCATGACCGTGTAGGGGGCTATCTGGAATTGGAACATGCACGGGTGAGATATTTTCTCAGTATCAATTCTGATCATTTACCTCAGAATGCAAAGGAGAAAGGTATGCGTACCTATCGTGCTATAACTGTTGACGGAGAAGATTTTGAATTTAGCCAGGGATTTACAGAACTCCATACTCTAAGCTATCAGAAAATACTATCGGGAGAGGGATTTCGCATCGGAGAAGCTCTTAGTTGCATACAGACTGTTTGTGACATCCGAAATGCCCAACCCATAGGCCTGGTAGGAGACTACCACCCACTATGTAAGGAACCTATAACCCAACATCCATTCAAATGGTAGAAGAATATTTCATACATAGCAGTTCGATAGTAGACCCTGACGTTGTTATTGGGTCTGGCACAAAGATATGGCATTTTTGTCATATCCAGAGTGGGGCTCGTATAGGAGAAAACTGCTCGTTTGGACAAAACGTCAATGTTGGGAACCGTGTTAAAATAGGAAATGGCGTTAGAGTACAGAATAATGTTTCGATATACGAGGGTGTTGAATTGGAAGATGACGTATTCTGTGGCCCTTCTTGTGTATTTACAAATGTTTTAGTCCCTCGGGCGAAATATCCTGTTCATGGAGTGTATCAGAAGACCCTCATCTGTCAGGGAGCTTCTCTTGGCGCTAATTGTACTATTGTTTGTGGCACAACCATAGGACGTTGCGCAATGGTAGCTGCCGGAGCTGTAGTAACAAAGGATGTTCCACCATTTGCTTTGGTAGCCGGAGTTCCAGCCAAACAAATAGGATGGGTCGACGAACAGGGGAATAGAATTGATTACAACCCTTCAGAATTGAATACCTCGGAATGAAAATAGCAAAACAAATATTATTTATAACGATGTTACTTTATGGGTTGATAGCATCTGCTACCAACATCTATAAAGGTCGTTATGCCTATTCTTCCGAGATTCTTTACAATTGGGATGGTCAACATCTGTACCAAGGACGATACAATTATTCCTCAAATATCCTATATACATGGGACGGCAAACACCTATACAAAGGTCGTAATGCCTATTCCTCCGAAATACTCTACACTTGGGATGGCCAACATCTCTATAAAGGTCGAAATACTTATCCCTCTGAGATACTTTATACCTTTGATGGGCAATACATTTATAAAGGGAAGTACACTTATTCATCCGATATACTCTTCACTTGGGATGGACAGTATCTTTATTCCGGACGTCAGGCCTACTCTTCCAACATACTCTATACAGTAGATGGTAGCATTCCTCCCATTCTTTTCACAATAATCTAGCAAGATATGCAATTCAGAGATCTTAAACGACAATATAATATTTTGAAAGAGCCCATCAACAAGGCGGTAACAGAAGTAATGTCTTCTGGAGCATTCGTTATGGGTAGTAAGGTCGAAGAATTGGAACAGAGTCTAGCAGAATATGTGGGAGTTAAACATTGTGTAAGTTGCGCCAATGGTACAGATTCCCTCTATCTTGCCTTACGCGCATTAAATATTGGAGAGGATGACATTGTTTTTGTACCAGATTTCACCTTCTTTGCAACCGCAGAAGCTGTTAGTCGTGTTGGAGCTCAACCTGTATTCGTAGATGTGGATCCGAATACTTTTAATATCAGCCCAGAAAAACTAGAAGAAGAGATTTCACTTTGGGAAGAAACAGGTGATGGATGTCAGGATCTGAAAGCAATTATTACTGTTGACCTATTTGGACAACCTGCAGACTATATCAAAATACAGGAAATAGCCAAACGTCATGGTTTAGTAGTTATTGAAGATGCTGCTCAGGGATTTGGAAGTCGCATAGGAGAACAAAAGGCTTGTTCTTTTGGTACTATTGGATGCACATCCTTTTTCCCAGCCAAGCCGCTAGGTTGTTATGGCGATGGTGGAGCCCTATTTACTAACGATGATTCATTAGCCAATACATGCCGTTCTCTTCGTCAGCATGGAAAAGGAGTTTCAAAATATAGTAACGAAAAAATCGGACTAAACTCACGTTTAGATGCCATTCAAGCCGCAATTCTTCAAGTAAAGCTTTCTGTCTTTGACCAAGAGATAGTTGCCGTTAACCATATTGCTGAACTGTATTCCAAACTTCTGGACGACTCAATAATTACTATCCCTCAAGTACAAGAAGGTTTCCATTCATCCTGGGCGCAATACACTATCATTCTTCCAGATGAGATAAACAGAGAAGATCTTCAAACAAAACTTCAGGGAAAAAAAATTCCTACTCAGATATACTACCCTACCCCACTCCATCTGCTACCTGCATACCACAAATATGCAACGTGGTATAAGTGTCCTAATTCTCTATCCTTATGTCAACATGTGCTATCTCTTCCTATTCATCCCTATTTGACCGAGGAGGAAGTAAATATTGTTGCTGAAACCATAAATAAAATAATACGTTCCAATGGATAAGATAGCAGTTATAGGATTAGGATATGTAGGTCTGCCATTGGCAAGATTGTTCTCAACCAAATACAAGGTAGTTGGTTTTGATCTCAATAGCCGTCGAGTTGTGGAAATAAACAACGGGCACGATACTACTGGAGAGGTTGATGATGAGCTATTACAAGAAGCACTAAGAGGAGGTTTCATTTGTACCTGCGAAGAAGAAGGGATAAAAGATTGCAATATATATATTATTGCTGTTCCAACTCCTGTTGACAAAAACAACCGGCCTAACCTGGATCCTATGATAAAGGCAAGCACTATGGTTGGTCAACATCTCAACCCAGGAGATGTGGTAATTTATGAGAGTACAGTATATCCAGGAGTAACAGAGGAAATATGCGTACCCCTTTTAGAAGACAGCTCTAAACTCAAATACAATAAAGACTTTTTTGTCGGATATTCTCCAGAAAGAGTCAACCCTGGAGACAAGCAGCATACTGTAGAGAAAATTAAGAAAGTTACTTCTGGTTCAACACCCGAGATTGCAAAACGGATTGACTTGCTATATAATAGTGTGCTTGAAAATGGCACACACATGGCTTCTAGCATTAGAGTAGCCGAAGCCTCAAAGATAATTGAGAATTCTCAACGAGATGTCAATATCGCATTCATTAATGAGTTGGCTAAGATATTCAATGCAATGGGTATTGACACTAATGACGTAATAGATGCAGCCTCCACAAAATGGAATTTTATCCCTATGCGTCCGGGACTTGTAGGTGGCCATTGTATAAGTGTCGATCCCTATTATCTTATCCAAAAGGCACAGGTTTATGGAGTTATGCCTCGCATTATGCGTAATGCCAGACGTCTCAACGATGGAATGGGAGATTATGTAGCAAATCAGACCATCAAACAGATGAATCTTAAAGGTATACCCGTGAAGGACGCAAAGATACTCATTCTAGGATTTACTTTTAAGGAGAACTGCGCCGATATTAGGAACACAAAAGTAGCAGATATCTACCACACACTCCGCGAATACACTCCACATATCACCATTCTTGATACACACGCCTCACAAGAAGAGGTACTTGTAGACTATAATATCTCTATTGTAGACAAGCTCCCCCAAGGAGAAACTTACGATGCCGCTATTCTTGCCGTAGCACATAAAGAGTTTCTTGATTTGGATATTCGAAACATTATTCCTCAACCAGGTGTAATCTTCGATGTGAAATCGTTCCTTCCCAGAGAGGTTGTTGACGCACGACTATAAACTTTACTACGACAAAAAACACTCGCTATATGTTCAAAAAATTATTTTTTACTCTTGTACGGAAATACCGTCATGCTACAATCCCCCGTTGGATAATATTAGGCATGGATTTAATCCTATTTTGTATCGCCTTCTTTGCGGCAAAAGCTCTTTGTAATGGTACTGTGTATATAAACCTGAAACAGATTGCATTTGAGTTTTTCACAGCATTGGTATGTTGCTTTATTGGTTTCTTCATCTCAGGAAGTTATCGCAGCATTATCCGTCATTCTGGTATTAATGACATACTTAAGGTGGTTGTTGCAGCTATTGTTCCATTGGCAATACAATGGTCTGCAAATATTGTAAACAACAATCTCCACTTCATTCCTACTCAATACCTTCTTTCCTATAGGGAGAGTGCTATGATTGCTGCCTTCCTAATCGTATTGATGGTAATCATGCGTTTGAGTGCACAACGAATCTACAACGATTATTTCAAACATCGCCGTCCACAGAAGAATGTTGTAATTTATGGAGCAGGAGCAGCTGGTGTAATTACACAGAATGCCCTCAAGCACGACCAATATTTTGAATATCGAGTTGTAGCCTTTATTGATGATGATGTAATGAAAATCGGACAGCAACTGGATGGTGTTCCCGTTTTGGGTAGCCGTACCGTTATGAGTGCCAACTTTGTAAAGAAGCGTAAGGTTCAGCAACTCATTATTGCAATCCCCGGTATTCGCAATCTGCATAAACAGGCTATTTCCAATCGTGCCCTCGACCTTGGCCTGATGGTTAAAGCCGTTCCTCATATCAACAATTGGATTGACGGAAGTTTCTCCTCTAATCAGATTGAGGACATTAAGATTGAAGACCTTTTGTCTCGTGATAGTATAGAACTGGATAATGCAAATGTAGCCCGCGAGGTAGACGGGAAAGTCGTTATGGTAACTGGTGCAGCAGGTTCTATCGGAAGCGAAATGTGTCGTCAGCTTCTGCAATATCAGACCACCAAGGTTATCATGCTCGACCAGGCAGAAACCCCCATGTACGACCTACAGTTTGAATTACGCAATAACGAACCCTATAAGAAACACATCAATAAGATGGAATTCGTTATTGCCAATGTCAAGGATAAAGCCCGCATGCGCGAGGTATTTGAGAAATACCATCCTCAGATGATTTATCACGCCGCAGCCTATAAGCATGTACCCTTTATGGAGGAGAATGCTTATGAAGCTGTTTTTGTTAACGTATTCGGTAGCAAAAACCTTGCCGACCTCGCTATTGAATATGGCGTAGAAAAATTTGTAATGATTTCTACAGATAAAGCTGTTAACCCAACCAACGTAATGGGTTGTACCAAACGTATGGCTGAGATTTACATCCAAAGCCGTTCTACTGATAAGACCCGATTCGTTACCACCCGTTTTGGTAACGTATTAGGAAGTAATGGTAGTGTTATTCCTCTCTTCAAGAAACAACTTGCGGCCGGCGGCCCTCTAACAGTAACTCACAAGGATATTATCCGTTACTTTATGACCATTCCTGAAGCCTGTAGCTTGGTTCTTGAAGCTGGCGCTATGGGCAAAGGCGGAGATATCTTTGTGTTCGATATGGGTAAACCTGTACGCATTTACGATCTTGCTTCTCGAATGATTCAGCTTAGCGGCCTGCATGGTATCGAGATCAAGGAGATTGGTCTACGCCCCGGTGAGAAACTATACGAGGAACTCTTGGCCACCAAAGAGAATACCATTCCTACTTATCATCCCAAGATTATGCATGCTCAGGTTCGCCAGTATAAACTTGAGGATGTTGACCGCGAATACTCTAAACTCTTTGACGAGCTTATCACCCTCGACGATATGCGAATAGTTGCCAAGATGAAGGATATTGTTCCCGAATTCAAGAGCAACAATAGTATCTATTGCTCTCTCGATAAGAAATAATAATAGACACTCATCATATCCTTTTTATATTAAGGCATCCTCACAAGGGGTGCCTTAACTTTTGACAGCATTCTGCAATAAGAAAGATTCCAGAATGCCTTTCAGAAGGTCTAATCCTCCTCCGGGTCTAAATAGAATTCCTTCTGGAAATTGAGAAGATACACTTTCTCTGTGGCACGCGTTATGGCTGTATAAAGCCATCGGAGATAGTCGCGCGTAAGCATATCTTCTGCAAAATAGCCTTGGTCTACAAATACCGTAGGCCATTGGCCACCTTGGGTCTTATGACAGGTAAGCGCATAGGCAAATTTGATTTGCAAAGCGTTGTAATAGGGGTCTTCCCTAACCAGGCGCATCTGCTCAGTCTTTACCTTCACGTCGGCATAATCCTCCATTACAGATGTATAGAGTTTCTTCTGTTCTTCGGATGTAAGCGAAGGCGATTCTGAATAGAGTGTCTCCAATAGCAACTTACAATCCAGATTAGGCATATCGGGATAATCAACAAATCGGAGTGTAGCATCTACGAAATGAAACCCATGCAACTCCTCGTAGTTTCTCACACCTAACACCTCCACAATATCTCCATTGGCGATAAAATTCATGGGAGCATCCTTTTCTATCCAATGATAGTTGTTTTTCACAACCATGAGGAAATCGCCCGCATTCACCTCTTCTTCACGATAGAGTATTCTGCTGCGAATCTGCTGGTTGAAGAGGTTCGCCCGCTTATTGGAACGGGTGATAAAGACAACATCCTCCTGCCCCAGATTGGAATATTCCGTGTTGAGTGTTTCCTCCAGATACTCTCCCGACAGGCGAACAACATCCTTACACTCTCCTATCTCAAACAACGGGAGTTCCACTTCGTCGTATTCCTCTTCTATGTTTGCAATCTGATTTCTCAATCTGGTTGCATTATGCAGAATACCAGACAACTGTTCCTGGCGGACGACATCGGTCAGCTCGCATTCGTAGATATTGAGCGACGCTATCGAAGAAAGATACTCTGTCGATAATGCCGGACTCTCTAAAGAACCCACGGGGGGAAGCTGAGCCGTATCGCCGATAAAAAGCAACCTACAATGAGAGCCTTCCTGCACATAAGAGATAAGATCCTCCAGAAGACTACGCCTGCTCCATGATGCGGCACCCTCCGGTCCATCTAGCCCTATCATCGAGGCCTCATCGACAATAAAGAGCGTATACGAGAATTTATTCTGCGCCCTGACCGTGTGCATTATTCCCGACGAATCGGTAATAGTAGTATAGATGCGCTTGTGGATAGTATAGGCAGGTTTGTGGGAATAGCCGGAAAGCACTTTTGCCGCACGACCGGTAGGGGCAAGCAAGAGGGTCTTGATGCGTAACGAAGGAGCAGACTGAATGAGAGCGCTAACCAGACTGGTTTTCCCTGTTCCGGCATACCCTTTCAAGAGGAATGTTGAAGAAGGATCCGGATCGAAAAGAAAATCGGACAGCAACTGACAGGCCTCAAGCTGACTGGGCGTCGGCGTATGAGGGAAATGGGAGAATATTATCTTTTGTGTCAGCTGTTTTGGATCCATTCCTGGGAGAAATTCTACGGAGGACAAAGAAATTAAAAAAGAGATTTGCCCCAATAGGTGAAGGACAAATCCCTTATCTGATTACTTCTTAAAAGTAATTATTTTGCTTCAGGAGCCTGCTCTGCAGGTGCAGCCTGCTGGTCAGCAGCGGGAGCAGCAGCTTCGGTGCCAGGCATAGGAGTAGTGGTAGCGGGAATTGCGGGAGCAGCAGCATCGGAAGTAACCTCAGACTTAAGCTCGGTACCGGTACTTACGCGCTTGGTTTTGATAAGAGCGGTAGCAGTAATGCTGAGTACCATAAGAACGATAGCGAGAGTCCAAGTGGTCTTCTCAAGGAAGTCGGTAGTTTTTCTTACACCCATAATCTGATTGGGAGCAGAGAAATTGGCAGCCAATCCGCCACCTTTGGAGTTTTGAACCAGAACTATGATAGCGAGCAGAACGCAAACTATCAGAATGAGAACGGTGATAAAAATATACATTGTCTAATAATTTATTTTGTTTCCAACTTGGTTTTTAATTCTTCAATTCGAACTGCAAAAGTACTACTTTTTTCGGGATTTTTAGATATTAATTTCATATAAATATCTATAGCCTGCTGTATCTTGCCTTGCTTTTCGAATATAACTGCCATAGTTTCAGTCTCTATGGTCTCGTTGAGGGAATTCGATTTTTTTGCAATATTTTCGGTAGGTAAAGCCTCCGAAGCCGTGTTGGAAGTGGGCTGAACATTACCCGCTTCGAGAAATTTCGAAAGAATTTCGCTCTTGGGAGCAGTCTTGAAAGAGACATCCTGATAGGAGTTGATCTCCGACATTACATCGAAAGCATCGGGCTCGTCGGTAGAGAATTCCTTGCGCTTGCGTTCCTCTATCTGCTGTTTCATCTTGAGCTGGTCGGGGGTGGCGATATCTATCACCTCAACGCCGTCCAGGAGCGCTCTCAGACGTTCGGGCTGGGGCATGTAAAGCGATACGCGGGGAACAAAACGTTCTTCCCATTGATAGATACTGGCAGCCTTATCGCTAAGAAGGTCCATCTGCTGAAGCAAAGCGCAGTAGGGAAAATGAGTTTTCTCGTTCTGAATTGCCAATTTCTCCTCTAGCGTATAGGTGCCGGGATTTTGTATCTTGCTGTAAAAGGTAGACTTTTCCATGCTGATTTGTGTTTTTTACTTCCGAAATAATTTTGCAAAGGTACATATTTTTTTTTATATAGAGAAAAAACAATTCATTTATACCGCTCTTTTAGGGGTTTCCTGACTTGATTCCGACCTTCTCGGGGCATATCGGATTTGAGCTTTGTTTTCATAAGCCCTAGCGATTGAACGAATCTGTATAAAGAGCACCTAGCGGGCACACAGGCTCCACATAGGGTCCACCCAAAAGGGCAATAGTGCTGCCAGTATGGAGAGAATATGGAGAGAACGTGGAGAGAACGTGGAGAGAATGTGCCTTCACAAGGGACGGACGAAACAAAAATCCCCCTGGCAGAATGATTTTCTATGGAGAACTGCCACCAAAAAGAGAATAAAAAACCGCCCTCCTTTCGCCTCTTACGGTTCTTATCAATTGTTAAAAAATAAAGATTTAGAAAGTTTTTTCTTGCCAGTTCAAAAAATATGTGTACTTTTGCAATTCCAAAATTTGAGTAAAAATGAAGAGAACATTTCAACCATCACGCAGAAAAAGAGCAAATAAGCACGGTTTCCGTCAGAGAATGTCTACCGCAAATGGTCGCAAAGTTTTAGCTGCTCGCCGCAGAAAAGGCAGAAAGAGACTCACCGTTTCTGACGAACGATAGTGCATTTAACATTTCTTTGCAGAGGCGAAGAAATGACATTGCTTAAGAAAGAAGGGAAGTATTGTATCCAATACTTTCTTTTTTTCCGTACACGATAGTTTTAACACAATTTGACACAAAACCTATTATGAAGAAATCATTAGTAATAATCGTAGCCATGATTGTGGCTTCGGTTTCCGCCAACGCCCAGATTCTCGACCTCATTGGCAAAGGTCTCAACGCGATAAACAAACAGCAGAACTCGACCCAGCAGGACAACAAAGGCTCTCAGGACGAAATGCCTACCGCCGAAGAGCTGATGGCCCAGATGCCAGCCATGCCCAACGCTCAGCAGATTGCCGACTACGAGATGATGGTAATATCCGGTAACGCAAACCCATTCAAGCTGATGCTTAACCCTGCAGCCGCCTTCCAGACCCAGCTGAACATGGCCATAGCTGGAGCCAACGGAGTTGCCTTTACCAGTTCCTCTGACAAGCTCTCCAGTTGGGCAGACAACATGCAGAGAGACCGCCTTGCCGAAGTGGGTGTCACCCCCGAACAACTCGAGCAGATGTCCGAGGAAGAACAGGAGGCTGTTTACCAACGCATTCGAGATAACACTCTCCGGAAAATGGGAATCAACGCCTCTCTCGAACAGCTTGAAAACATGAGCGAAGAGGAAATGAAGGCAGTCCTTTCCAACTCAAATATCAACCCTTCGGCGGCCTACAACTCCTTGGTGAAGAACGCCTTCAATTATGAAACCGCTACCGCCAAGCGTTATCTGGCTCTTATGGAGCAATACAACTCTATAGACAGCATCATTTACGGGATGTACAACAAGACTCTCGAAGAGTGCGAGAATCTCTGGAACAGCAAATATGCAGCCAAAGGCAAGGCCGGACTGTCTGACTATCTGAAAGAGGCTGCAACCCGACAGATAGCAACCGTGCAGCAAGCCCAGAACCTGCGCAAGACACAACAGCTGGCCATAGCAAGCCAGATTGAGACCGCCTACAAGGCTCTGAGAGCCGAACAGCCACAGGCCGATGACGTTATCACCGTCATGAGCTCCAAGATGACGATAATGTGTGCTTCAACCTATCTCTCCGAAGGAATGAAACTGTTCGACACCTACAAGCCTGAGCTATAGACCTCTATTTATGAAGATGAGAAAAACCAAGAAAGAGACCATCTACTACGATGTTGAGATAGTGGATGCAGCAGCCGAAGGCATGGCCATAGCCAAAGTTGATGCCGAAGGCGACGGACAAAGCCTGGTAGTATTTGTTCCCTTTGTAGTCCCCGGCGATATTGTTGACCTTAAGGTCTTCAAAAAGAAGAAGAACTACGCCGAAGGTAGGGCTATTTCTATCAAGAAGCCATCGCCCAAGCGAGTGGAAGCCCAATGTCCCCATTTTGGCAACTGCGGCGGATGCAAGTGGCAGACCATGAGCTATGCCGACCAGATTGTGTACAAGGAGAAACAGGTACGCGACAACCTGGAACGGCTGGGTCGTGTAGACTGCTCTTCGATGCGTCCCATATGCGGATCGGAGAACATCTTCTACTATCGCAACAAACTGGAATACACCTTTTCGAGCAAACGTTGGCGCAGTACCGAGGAGATGGAATCCACTCCTCGCGAAGCTTTGGCTGACGACCCGGGTGCATTGGGATTCCATGCTCCCCAGCTGTTCGACAAAGTGCTCAACATAGAACATTGTGCCCTTCAGGCCGACCCCTCGAATGCCATACGCATGGCCATCCGAGACTACGCTCTCGAGCACAAGCTGCCCTTCTACGACATAAGAAACCATACCGGTTTCCTGCGCAACATAATGATCCGCAACACTACCATGGGTCATTGGATGTTGCTGATATCCATAGCTACGGGCGGAGAGCAGAAGGACCAGACCCTTACCGAAGAGGCTCGGGCTCAACTGTTCCCTCTTCTGGAGATGATTAAAGAGAGATTCCCTCAGATTACCTCCCTTCAGTATGTAGTCAACAACAAGTTCAACGACACGCTCGACCAGCTTGAGGTCATCACCTATGCCGGGGCAGACCATATTCTCGAGCAGATGGAAGGCTACAAGGGCGGGAAGACCCTGCAGTTCAAGATCAACCCCAAATCATTCTTCCAGACCAATTCGCTCCAGGCCCAGCGGCTCTACAGCTTTGTAGCAGAATTTGCAGGCCTTACGGGCCAGGAGACTCTCTACGACCTCTACACCGGAACGGGAACCATAGCCCTCTTCCTGGCCGAGAAAGCCAAGAAGGTGGTGGGTATCGAGTATGTGGAAGAGGCCATTGCCGACGCACGAATCAACTCCACCCACAACGGATTCGACAACACGGTCTTCTATGCCGGAGACATGGCAAAGGTTCTGACCGAAGAGTTCATCGCCCAGAACGGACGTCCCGACGTAGTGGTAACAGACCCTCCCCGTGCCGGTATGCACGAGAAGGTGGTAGAACAGCTGCTTATGACCGAGGCTCCGACCATCGTGTATGTAAGCTGCAATCCAGCTACCCAAGCCCGTGATTTGGAACTTCTGTCAAGCAAATACGACGTGGTTGCTATCCAGCCCGTCGACATGTTCCCCCACACCCAGCATGTGGAAAATGTGGTCAAATTATCTCTAAAAAAACATTAAATTAGTTCTATATTAAAAAAAAATATTATCTTTGCATATTGATAGTAAAAAGGCAGAGTGCATTCACAAAGCCTTAATATGCCTATCAGACATTAAGTTAGAAAGAAAATAAAAAATAATAAGGACTATTAAATTCAGTACTGAAAGATGAAAAAAAGACTATTCATTACCTTATTGATGGCCGTATTGATGCCTTTCATGATGCAGGCACAATCCAATGCCAGCTACAGCGAAGTTCAGCACAAGGACACCTGTGGTTCCTACACCTGGAGCTTGAACGGCCAGACCTACACCGAGTCGGGTGTATACACCTACTTCACCCAGACCCACGACACCCTCTATGTCCTCGACCTCACCATCTATCCCGTATACAACACTCCCGTAAGCGTTGTTCCTATTGATGGCGGTTGCACCTACACCTGGGGCGATACCACTCTCGCCGCTGCAGGTACCTACACCAGAAAATTCCAGAGCTCACATGGTTGCGACAGTATGGCATCCATCATTCTCACCCTTTCCAGTTCCGCAAGCGCTTCCTATACTGTTACCGCTTGCGATTCTTACATCTGGAAAAACGATACCCTCACCTCCAGCACCGTTATCAGCAACCGCACTTTCGTTGACCCCAATGGTCTTTGCGACTCTGTGCTCTCGCTCAATCTTACCATCCTCACTCCTACTGCCATCAGTCATCACGTAAATGTTTCAAAGTGCGACACTATCAAGTACAAATTCACCAACACTTGGCAGAACTTCACCCAGGATACCGTAGTAAGCTCCGAGCAGTATGCTACCCCCGGTTCCGCATACTGGAGATATTTCCACAAACGCGAAGCTAACCAGGCACAATGCTACGACAGCGTTCTCTACACCCACCTCAACGTTCGCCACAGCACCAACGTAAGCATCGTTGACCCCAAAGTTTGCGACCAGTATCGTCTTGCAGGTACCTATTTCACCTACAAATACAACTACGATGTTAACGAATCCGGCGACACTACCAATACTACAATCGATACCATCGCTCACGACTACGATACCATTTTCAGCAATAACATCAGCCAGCAGAAAGTTAAAGTTGGTGTAAACTCCCAGAACTGCGACAGCAACTACGTTCTCACCCTCACCATCTTCAAGTCACCCGTTGCTGTAATCGAAGGCGACATCAACCTCCGTCCCAACACTTCCACTACCCTCTTCGCAACCTGCGACCAGAATGTAAACTTCAAATGGTTCAACGCTCAGAACACTCAGATTTCTACCGCCGACAGCATTGTTACCGATGCACTTTCTGAGAATACTGACTTCAGCCTTGTAGCAATCAACGCAAGCACCCAATGTACCGACACTACCAAGGTTACTGTAATGGTTAACGAAGGCATCGCCGACGCTAACAGCAGCACCCTCAAACTCTACCCCAACCCTGCTACCACTCAGATTTCCCTCGAATGCGTTGAAGGTATCGACAACATCGCTATCTACAATGTAATGGGTCAGCGTGTAATGCAGTCCTACAACATGACCAGCAACACTCTTAACCTCGGTCATCTTGCAAACGGCACCTACGTTCTCCGCGTTCAGCTCAAGAACGGCCAGGTAGAGGTTCGCAATTTTGTTATCGCTCGCTAATACCGAACACAGATAATACTAAAAGCGTTCGATGCCAATCGGACGCTTTTTTCTTAAGGTGATATTCATGCGTAGACATCTTCCTTTCTTAATACTAATAGCCACAACCGTTCTTATCGGCTGCCATCAGAATAAGACTACCGAAGCGCTTGAGCCCATCCGTCTTAAAGGCCAGGCCCAAGGCACCTATTATTCTATTATATATTATGACGAGCAGCAACGCGACCTTCAGCCTCAGATAGACTCCATACTCAAGGCATTCGACCTCTCGGCTTCATTATGGGTTGAGACCTCGAATCTGCGCCGTCTCAACGCAGGACTTACCGATACCCTAGATCCTATTCTCTCCGAGCTCTTCCGCCAGGATGACTGGCTCTATAGTCATACCGATGGGGCATTCAGTTGCGCCGTCGGCAAGCTGGTACGTGCGTGGGGATTTGCCTTCGACAAAGCGTCGGATATGAACCAGAAACGGGTAGACAGCCTCTTGCTGGCTACAGCCCACAATTTCTCAATCACATCTGATGGATCCATCTCTACCATAGAACGCACAATAGCAGGCCAGGAATACGACTTCAACGCCATAGGTCAGGGATATAGCGTCGACCTCATCAGCAAGTACCTTAAAAGTCTTGGCATCAACAACCATCTGATTGATGTAGGAGGCGAGGTGATTGCTTTTGGCCATAAGCCCGATGGTAAATCCTGGACTGTAGGTATCGAGCGTCCCGCCAAAGACAAAGACGCCATACCCGAGGTTGAAACCATGATAAAACTTTGCGACTGTTCAGTCGTCACGTCCGGCAATTATAGAAAGTATTACGAGAAGAATGGCGTACGTTTCTCCCATACTATCGACCCTTCAACAGGCTATCCTGTTGAACATTCCCTATTGAGTGTATCAGTAATAGCCAACGAGAGCTGGCTTGCCGACGGACTGGCAACATCGTTTATGGTAATGGGACTAGACAAAGCATTAGAATGGCTCAAGAATAATCCCGACCAGCCCCAGGCCGTATTCTTCATCTACGACGACAACGGCAGCAATAAGACTTACGCAACACCCGAATTTCAGAAACTAATTATTGAATAGCTTATACTCTGTATAATATGAAATCAATGACTGGCTACGCCAAACACCAATGTGTTATTGGCGACAAGAAAATCATCATAGAGATAAAGACTCTCAACAGCAAGCAGATGGACACCAATGTCCGATTGCCTTTTTCCTATCGCGACAAAGACCTTGAGATACGTTCTATGCTCAATCAGTTAGAACGTGGCAAGATAGATTTTATCCTCACCGAGGAAGACAGTTCGATAGCCTCTGCCGCCCAACTCAACCACCAGTTGCTGCAATTCCGCTACGAGGAGGTCAAGTCTCTTGCCGAATCCATGGCCGTAGATTACTCCCAGAGTGATATCTTTACCAACCTTCTTCGCCAACAGGACCTTTGGGTAACGACTCAAAGCAACGAAATGCCCGACAACGACTGGCAGACCTTGCGTGAGGCCATCCAGCAGGCAATTAACCAGGTTGATGACTTCCGTACACACGAAGGGAACATACTTCTCGACGATTTCGTAAAACACATCGACCTTATCGAGCAATTCTCCCTTCAGATACCACAATACGAGTCCGAACGAATTGATACAGCTCGTGAGCGCTTGCGCAAATATATAGCAGACTTCAATATCAAGGATGTAGATGAAAACCGGTTCGAACAGGAGCTGATTTATTATCTTGAGAAGCTAGATATAACCGAGGAGAAAGTTCGTCTCAAAAAGCATATCGAGTATTTCCGTTCTACAATGAATTCTTCCGATTGTTCAGGCAAGAAACTCGGATTCATTGTACAGGAGATTGGCCGCGAAATAAACACTACTGGAAGCAAAGCCAACCACGTAGAAATCCAGAAACTCGTTGTTCAAATGAAGGATGAACTCGAAAAGATTAAAGAACAGCTAGGAAATATCCTTTAACATACTTCCTACTCCAGATAAAGCGTAGCATCAAAAAATCATTGTATGCTACGCTTTTTATTAGCATCTATGGGTGTGATCACCCCTTCGTCACATCGTTCTCTATGGTATTGCCTCCCGTGACAAAAAGGCTCGTTTCTGGCAGTATTTTTTGACATATCTATCTAAAATACTGACTTATACAATTTACCAATCAGAAACGTAGCCCAAAAATGGGTATCCACTTTCCACTTGGGTATCCACTTCCCGTAACTAACATCATAGCAGACTAATACAAGGAAAGTGGATAAAGTGGATAGGATGTTTATATTTTCAATAGTTTTGCTTTATATACCTATTATTAAGACAGCGTAACTATGCTGTTTTGAGGTCATAAATAGCATAGTTGTGATCTACAACTAGTGGTGTGGGAGAATTTCAATAGAATGCAGCACCGATTGCAAGAAAGTTCATGATTTCCTATGAACATTTTCCGAATACAACACTACTATAGATGGTGCCATATCCTCGTACAAATTACTTCTACACATTGAGATTTGACCTATCCCCCCTTTTATAAAGAATAGTTAGCCATCTCTCAAGAAGCTCTTAATTATTTATCATTCAACACAATAAACAATTCAAATTCTCGTTATTTATACAAAGTTTTGATTGACAATGCATAAACACACGGGAATAGCATGTACAATAGACCATCTGACTGCCATCAGACCACAATGTTTGGAGACCTCGAATCAATGCTGGACCAGAATCACCCCCTCTACGTCCTGGCCAAACTCATCCATTGGGTGTTGTTTGAGAATGAGTTCAAGAAGCACTATTGCAAAAGCAATGGCAGTATGGCAAAACCGATTCTCAGAATGGTGGGTCTGATCTTGCTGAAACACATCCGCAACGTGTCCGACGAATCCGTTGTCGACTCTACCTTTATCATACTACTATAAACACGACGCCACAACGCATATATAAATTGACATAAAATAATCCGTCATATAACTTATTTGGAAACGCAATATTACAAGACATATGAATAAGACAAAATTCAAGATGATGGTCGATGGTGAGTACCGAAGCACCATGATAGACGATGGCCCATTAGGAACCGACTTTCGAACCAATCCTTTCATTGGAAGTTATTACAAGCTGCTTGCAAAAAACAGCAATGTGATATATTATCTCCAACCAGAGGATATGTCAGCTGTGGCATGCGTGTTTGGTAGCGACCTTGCATTGCCCGAAAAGGTCAGAGCTATAAAACTCGACGGGAATTACATAGAGTCTGACGATAATGCGGTGAGCGAGGAGTTCGTGGTAAAGCAGCTCTATGTGCTGGGATCAATAAACTCCGAGTTGGAGATTCCTACCACCATCGAGGATGTGTATGTGGACCGACTGCCATACTTGATGAATAACAGCAACTGGAGCACAAACCACCACCCAGATCTTAAGTTTAGCATATTCCCCGATGAGAACACCCCACTGATGGCCACCGCCGAAGGCTCGCTTTACACACAAGGTCAGGAGCGCCTTCTATATCTGCAAACGAGCGCCTACAACGAAGACTCGGTGGTTTGCTTGCCCGATGAGGTGAACGAGATCGACAACTTCGCCATCATGAACCTGCAGTGCAAAGAACTGCATGTACCGAGTGGAGTGGACCTATTCCCACTAAGCAAAAGCATTGCCGCAATCATCTACTTCGACAATAGGTTGGAAGATGTAAAGATAGTCTGCCCCGAGACCGGTCATGTCTATACAAAGTTGGAGAAACAGATGTGTCCCATGCTTAGGTTTGTGGCACCCGAGCACAGAGAGTCGTTTTCCCCACGGGGTCATTTCCTCACGCTCACAAAGGCTCCTCAACCAGGAGACTCGCAATGGCGTTGGGCTAGTGAAGTCAA
>JAKSMQ010000012.1 GCA_024400565.1 Bacteroidales bacterium | reverse complement strand
TGACCAGCTTCTTTATTTGCTCCTATCTACGCATTTTTATGAAGAGCCATTTTTTTATTATTGTGTCTTGTACGGCATGATTACTGTTCAAATAAATCCATAAGGTATAGAGGGAGAAGGATGATGGTATAACGTCCTTCTCCCTGTTAATTTTAGGTTATTGACTTTACCATCTCCAGGTCAGGCCTCCCTGCATCTGAAAGTGACTTGTGTTAGTATGACCAAGTCTTGCAATTGTAAAGTTTCCAAACTCGGCAGAGAGGCTGATGCCCAGATGCTGCAGAGGATAGTATTGACCTGTCAGTCCGAATGCATATTCGAGGTGGCATCCGCTGGCGAAGGTACCTCCAATCTTACTGTCTAGACCTAGGTCAAAGTGTGAACTATTCATGTTGGCAACATCTAATAGATGTATTCGGCTATAGATTCCAGGAGAGGCAACCCAGCGGGTGTCAAATATCATGGGGTCTATGTTACTCTCAAATTCTGACTGGAAGAAGTTACAATAAATACCCATCTCCCACACTTTGGTTAACTCCATTCCGCAAGTAATACCTACGCCTTGGTTAGTAAGATAGTGTGAACCTGGAGGATTTCCCAATGTTTCACGTGCCGCAGGAGTACGATACAGGTAATTAATGCTTACGTGTTTAACATTCCTGTCCTGAGCTCGAAGCTCGCAGAAACAACTCATTACGAAAATGAATGCAAATAAAAATCTTATTGTTCTCATAATCTTTTTGTTTTGTAATTCACAGATCTGTGATAAACATATATTCTTAAAAATTATTTTCAATGATTAATCACCGAATATCTCTATATGATGGTTGACCATCAATAGGGCGGGCTATTTTTTTGTCGCTATACCCGAAAATGTCCCTGTTGCTTCATCATAGTAGAGCTCTACATCGTACCCTTTCTGATACATCTTCTTTGCCCACTCAATAATCTCATTCTCGTCGGTGGTGCTGAATTTGATTACGTCTTTTGTTGGATTACCAGAAGGGACAAAATCATCGTTGCTTGTGTGGATATGATGTCCAAGTAGGGCCAACTTAGTAAGTTTCTGGATAAGGAGTGTAATTTGGGCCTCGTCTTGTAAGGTTACTGAATAACGGATGCCATCTACCCAATAGGAAATATGATAACTATTAATAGTCTGCATATTCTCAGTCCTCTCAGACTGAGGGTCTGTTAGGCTATCTTTCTGGCAGCTGGTCGCAAACAATGAGGTGAGTACGAGAATTAAACAAAGGTTATTTCTTTTCATGAATGAATTTTTTCAATGAAAAACTAACTATTGAATTAAACTGGTCGATTGTTTCGTATTGGAATATTGACAGACTCTTACGGGAGGAGTTTACAAAGATGATGCAGCAGTCAAGAATGTCTGTCGACTGGTCCTGGGTTGGGTCATATTTGTTGCGGAGCATACTTCTGAGACTGCGAACATTATCGGGGAAGAAGGATGGTCCGATATGAAACTCTGTGACCAACCACTCCCATGCGGCACTATCTCGGGCAATGATAAGGGTGGCGTTGACAGTAATAGCGCTGTCGAGAGGGACATTCTGGAGGTAGGCTACCTCCAAATCGGGTCGGGAAGCATAACGGTCGTAGAGGTGAATCTGTCCGAAAGCGCTGTTGAATGAAAGCACCGACACTATATAGAGTATGAATTTGAAATATCTCATAACAGACTCCTTTCCATTAAGGTGGGTTCTAAAGATTCATTGCTTGCGATTTGGATTAGATTGTCAAGCGGGTTGCTGTGCATGAAGAAAGCCATGGCTTCTGATAGCGGTGCCGGAGATGAAGAAAGTGCCAGTTGCACTTTTGATAGGCCGAAGGCCGGAGAAGGTGCGCCCGACGCTCCATGGAGGCATGGCGTAGAAAAAGGCGCCCGGCGAGTTATGTAACCGAGTGTCGACCTTTCGAAATTACTGTTACCTTTCATTATTGTTTTTTTTTGTCTAATCGGTGAGTTTGTAGAAAACCTGCCTTAGCCTATGATTAAATAATAAGTTGACAATCTAAGCCAAAGCATATTTGAAAAATCAGAATATTGTTACAAGTAATTTTTTTATCATTACTTAAATACTTAATAAATCTTCGTACAATATGGCACAATATTTCTCTGCCGAGCAGAATTCACTATTGCATACTACCTGGATTCCGGGCTGGGCTGTCGGGCTTGCTGGAGTTGACGGCGCAGCGGTAGAGGCCGCTCTGACTGAGTGGACTGTGTGGGGCCGGTGGGGCTGCTCTGGCGCTGGATTGTCTGTAACGGAAGCGGCGACGGGATGATAGTCGGCCTTGGCAACAACGGCTGCGGGGGTATCGGTCTGAACGTGGGGCTGGTTCCACACCAAGCATACCACCATGGCAGCAAGGCAGATGGCAGCAGATGCTGTTTGAGGAGAGAACAGCATGGTGGATCGGGTCCTGGTGTCGGTGGAATAGGATGCACGGGACAGGGTGATGCGTTCGGTATGCTCCAGAAGCCTTGAGACTCTGTCTGCATCGGACAACCGCAACCGGGGACTCTTCAGTATGGTGAACAGAAGCAGTCTGCTGGCAGAGAAGGCCAATGCTAACAGGGAGACAATCCATAGGATGGTAATCACACGGAGGAGAGTGGGCGGGTGGGCATTACCGGTAGAGAATAGCCCTGCTGACAGCATAGTGCTGTTGAAAACGGATAGGAGTGTATTCCTGCGACACGCAAGAAGGCGCTGCCGGAACTGGGTCGGCGTGTGGGACAATGCCAGCTGGCGGACCTCTGACTCGGAGACGAAATCTGTCTGCTCAAAAAGCTGGTTCATTCGGTCCCATTCTTTCTGTATCTGTTCGTGATTGAGATTGCTTCTCTGCATGATGTTTCTTATTTACAAACTTATTCGGTTTTTCGTGATTGGGGGAAGGGGTAGCGGATAAAGGGGTAGTCTAGAAGTGTTTATTCAGTAAGATTCTTAATTTATGAATGGCGCGCGACATTCTTTTGCGGGCATAATCTTTTGAGATCTTTTCTATGCTGGAGATGGCTTCGTAGGAATAATGGCCGAGATAGTAGGAAACCCAGCGTTTTTCGTCAGCATTAAGAACGGAGATTAACTGGTGGAGAGACTCAATATCGTCAGAATGACTGGTGATCTGTATCTGTTCGGGCAACGTCGGGTAGGAGGACTCTTTATGGTGGTGCCGAGCATGGTTGCGGTTGAATACCATGGCTGCCCGCAAGGCGACAGTATATGTCCAGGTGGTTTCGTCGGCAGTTCCGAATCGGGTTAGTCCGTATTGACAGTATTCCTTCCACAAGGCAAGGAGAATCTCCTGGCGCAAGTCCTCAAACTCATAGTCTTCGGTTGAGAAATACATCCAGCACACCCTAAACAGTATTTTGCTGTTTCTGTTCACCATACTGATGAATTCTTTTTCGAGATCAGGGTTTTGCTTCATATCGGTGGCGACGGATTCTATGCTGTTAATAACGGAGAATATGGTTTAACATTATATTGCGACTCTATATATTAAAATAACCTCAAAACGGATTTTGTGACAAAAGAGTGTAAATTTTTTTTTCAGAATGCGTAAAATATCCCTCATCCGGACGGGGATGAAGCCTGTGGAATACGTGATGGAGGAGCCTGCTGGCGGCAGGGTAATTGTTAGGATTTTTTCACATTTAACTTTTGGATTTCGAAAATTTTCGTAAATTTGCAATCCGAACATCGTTGTGTTATGGGGTAGTTGACGCTGAAAATGAAGAGTATGAGGCCATCATGCCGCAACCACCAATAGTATTATTATGAAGCATTTCTTTATCATCAATCCCTTTGCAGGACCTTTCGATACTACTAAGGAAGTAAAGAAACGCCTTGAATCGTTCGAAGAATGGGTAGAAATCGACTGGGAGACTTATGTTACCAAGGGGCCAGGCGATGCGGCTGTTTATTCGGCCATGCTATGCGAACGATATCCCAACGAGACCATACGTATCTATGCCTGTGGCGGCGACGGTACGCTCAACGAGGTTGTTACCGGCATTATGGGTCATACCAACGCTCAGGTTGCTACCTTCCCCTCGGGGTCGGGCAACGACTATCTGCGCTACTATGGTGCCAGGAGCGACTTCCGCGACCTCGACCGTCTTATTGAGGGCGAGCCTCATGCCGTCGACGTAATGAAGGTTACCATCGGCCGCGGGCCCGATGCTCCCGTCAGATATTGCGTCAATGTGCTCAATTTTGCCATCGAGTCGGTTGTGGCCAGCACTATGACCAAGGTGAAACGTATGCCCATCATAGGCCGAGCCAACGCCTACAAGACCGGCGCCCTGGTGAGTATGTTCACTTCGCGTCATAACCATTTCAAATGTTATGTGGACGGGGAGTTCTATTTTGACGGCGACACCATGCTGTTCTGTCTCAGCAACGGCCGTTATTGCGGCGGCGGATACATGTGTGCCCCTCTGTCGAGAAACGACGACGGCCTTATTGATATTTACCGCGTGCTTCCTCTCTCTCTACTTAGAATGCCCGATGCCATTGCCGCCTACCAGAAGGGCGAGCACGTGGACAACGAGAAATACCGTAATGAGTTCTCCTTCCGCCAGGGCACGGATATAGAGCTGGAATGCCCCGAGCCTATGCCTATGGCAATAGACGGCGAGCTCATCGAGAGCGACTACTATCATGTGGAGATGATCCACAATGCCTTTGACTTTATTCTGCCCAAGGGAATCAGTCCTATCAAATAATGAAGTATATTTTTATAGCCAACCCCAACGCTGGCAAAAAAGATTCTTCATCATCTATACGTCAGCAGATTGCTCCATATTCCGACATGGAGTTATACCTCACCCGCGGCACCCGCGATGCCACCCGTTTTGTGAACTCCTACTGTAGCGAACATCCCGATGAGGAGGTCTGCTTTGTGGCATGCGGAGGCGACGGCACCATCTGCGAAGTGGCTTCGGGAATGGTGGGACACCCCAATGCCTGTCTGGCCTGTTTTCCTGTAGGAAGCGGCGACGACTATGTGAAATATTTCCGCGATGTGGACGGTATTGCCAAAGAGCGCTTTCTCGATGTGAAGGCCTTGCGCGAAGGGAGCAACCGGAAGGTTGACATTATGGAGGTGACCGTCGGCGGAGGCGAGAACGACGGCACATACTATTCTATCAACGTGTGCAATTTCGGTTTCGACGCTATGGTGTGCCGTACCATGATTGAGGTCAAGCGCAAACCCATCATCGGAGGTCGCAACAGCTATACCACAGGTATAGTGAAGGCTATCTTTACCTCGCGCCGAAACCATGTCACCATCGCCGTCGACGGAAAGCCCTTCAACGACGAGACCTTTATGCTCTGCACCCTTGGAAACGGACGTTATGTGGGCGGAGCCTATTGCTGCTGCCCTCTTTCCAGGAATGATGACGGGCTGATTGAGGTCAATCTCATCAGGCCTGTTTCCATTCCCCGATTTGCGTTCCTGGTAGGCGAATACAAGAAAGGAACCCACATCAACAAGCCCAGACTGCGCAAGGTTCTCTCCTATACGCAAGGCAAGTGTGTAGAACTCAGCCACAGCGAACCCTTCTGGGTGTCGATCGACGGCGAGCTGCTTTGCGGCACGCATTATACCATAAGGCAACTCCACCAGGCCATCAATCTGCGTGTTCCCAAGGCATAGGGGGGACCTGTTATGGAATGAAATACCCAAGGCTGGCTCCAGAGTCAGCCTTTGCTTTATCCGTCTGTCCGAGGGGATCAGGAGCCTGAAAAAGCAATATATGGAAGAAAAAAATGTTAAAAATGAGATGCGACACAATAATATCGGAATGTTGCAGTTAATATAAGCGTATCGGTTGAGAGACAGACCGAAAGAATTATTTGTCAAACAAAAGGAAGTGCTTATGATGCAAAACTACAATTCTTTTCAGGACCAGATTGGTCAAAGCACAAATACATCGGCAGAATTAGTAAGCATCGACACTCCATCGCAAGAGGCTATCCGCAACATTAAGGCTTTTGCCCGTTGCATCCAGCGTGTGAAGGCTGGAAAAGCCAAGATTAAAGTTAGTCTCAACTAAATGAGGCATGAACAAGAAGAGGGAAGACCATAGGCGGCTTCCCTCTTTCTTTTCTCGGGAGCGGACTCCCCTATAGAGGAATCAGACCTCGGTTCTTTTCCCAAATGGCGTAAAAAGGAAGGGTATTGCGCCAGGATCCGTCCCGCCTGCCATCCGTTGCTCATCTCTTTGGACCTACCCTCCCTTACGGCAGGTCCTCCCTTTCCTTATGGCAGGTCCTACCCTCCCTTACGGCGGGCCCTCCCCTACTGTTCAGCCGGCTCTCCTTTCCATTCTGTCCGACTTTCCTTTCCAATCTGCCCGCTCATGGGTTCTTTCCCCTTAGTCGGCCCATTGCCTCCATACTCCCGGTACTTAATCCCTGCTTATTTCCTACATTATTCCCACTCAATTCCCACCAGAATGTTAAAAAGTGGGAATTGAGTGGGAATTGAGTGGGAATTAAGTGGGAATTGAATGCCCATAGTTTGCCGAGAACCCCGAGAGAGCGTGCCGACTGTTTGGGGGCGAAAAAGGGGGATTACGGATGGCGGTTATTCTGCTTTCAGTCTTTCGTCCGCCAGTTCGCGGAGGAAGAGTCGGGCGCACATCTCGGCATCGTCGCCAGCCCGATGGTGGGTGCCTTCGGGTATGCCCAGCTGCTCGCAGAGGAATCCCAGATTGTATTTGGGCAGAGAATAGGTGCGTCGTGCTTTCTGCAGGGAGCAGAACCACCTGAGCTGGGGAAGATGGAGCCCATGCTCTCTGGCCGCCTGGGAGAGACAGGTGCGGTCGAAGGCGACATTGTGGGCTACAAGGGTGTCGAATTCATCCATATAGAGCCGTTCTATCTCCTCCCACACCTCGGGAAAGGAAGGGGCATCCTGGGTATCCTCGGGATGAATGCCATGAACCTTGATGTTCCAATACTGATAGTAGTTGTCTTCGGGCTGTACGAGCCACGAGCGGGTTTCGACCACTTCGCCCTCCCTGACCACGCAGATGCCTACTTCGCAGATAGAAGCAGGACGGGCGTTGGCGGTTTCGAAGTCGATGGCCAGGAATGAGGAGGGTGGTATGTGACTGGTGGGCATGAGATTCTGCGTTGTGAGGGTAAGGATGTGAGGTCGCCAGACTGCGGAGATAGGATTCTTCTCTGAAGCCGAGAAAAGCCACCCCGTGAAGGGTGGCTTGTATGGTCAGTCTGAGAATTCCATCTTAGATGATTATTGAACGAGGCGATAGGTATCGCTTGCAATAACATACTCTTCGTCGGTAGTAACGACGATGGTGGTAACCTTGGAATCGGGGGTACTGATGATGCGGTCTTCACCCATCATGCCGTCGTTGAGACTCATATCAACCTTGATGCCGAGGAATTCCATATTCTCGAGGATGGGGTGACGCATAAACCATGCGTTCTCGCCGATGCCTCCAGTCATAAGGAGGATGTCGCAGCCGTTCATGGCAGCCATATAGGCTCCGATGTATTTCTTTACGCGATAAGCGAACATGTCGAAAGCATAGGTGCAACGCTCGTCGCCTTCGTCGCGTCCGGCACGGATGTCGCGCATATCCTGACGTCCGCCGCTGATGCCTACAAGACCGCATTTCTTGTTGAGCATGGTGGATACTTCCTTCCAGTTCATGCCCTCTTTCTCGATGAGATAGGTGAGTGCGCCAGGGTCAACGTCGCCAGGACGTGAACCCATTACGAGGCCCTCGAGAGGAGTCATACCCATAGAGGTGTCGACCGATTTTCCGTGGTCGATAGCGCAGATAGAAGCGCCGCTACCGAGATGGCAGGAGATGATCTTGAGGTCTTTCCAGTCCTTGCCTATCATCTTGGCAGCCTTTTCGGCTACAAACTTGTGGCTGGTGCCGTGGAAACCATAGCGACGGATGCCATATTTCTTGTAGTATTCGTAGGGAAGGCCATAGAGATATGCCTTGGGGGGAAGGGTCTGGTGGAAGGCGGTATCGAAGACTACGGTCTGCTTCACGTTGGGAAGAACCTCGCGCATAGCGTAAACGCCTGCCAGGTTGCCAGGAGTGTGGAGAGGAGCCAGGTCGGTAAGAGATTTGATCTTCTCGATTACCTCGTCGGTAACGAGGCAGCTGCCGGCAAAGAGCTCGCCGCCATGGGCTACGCGGTTGCCCACAGCGCTAATCTCGTTGAGGTCCTTGATGACACCCATCTTGGGGTCGGTAAGGGCGTTGAGAACAATCTTGATACCATCGGTATGGGTGGGGATGGGGAGCTGTTCGTAGTGTTTCTCTCCGTTGTATTTATGGGTGAATTCGCCCATTTCAAGGCCTATTCTTTCCAAAAGACCTTTTGCCATTACGGTGGCGTTGGCCTGAGCATCCATGTCGATAAGCTGGTACTTGATGGATGAACTGCCGCAATTCAGGACAAGAATTTTCATTATTACGATTGTGTTAAGTTGTTAATTCTCAAAACATATGTGGCGCTGGCCCTAAGGCGGAACACAACGCTTTTCGAATTTCAAAGATACACAAAAAAAAGGAACTATCAGTAAAAAACTAGTTTTTTATCTTCCAATTGGAAAAAAACTCGTATTTTTGCAGATGAAATGAAAATCGGCCTGGTATAGGTCAATAGATTGAAATACATTACTATGGAACAAGTTTTATATATTCACAATTCGCTTAGCCGTACCAAAGAACCTTTCCGTCCGCTCAACGCGCCTCATGTAGGCATGTATGTATGCGGCCCTACCGTATATGGCGACGGCCATCTGGGCCACGCCCGTCCCGCTATTACCTTTGACCTGGTGTTCCGCTATCTGCAGCATCTGGGCTACAAGGTACGCTATGTCCGCAATATTACCGACGTAGGACACCTCGAGCACGATGCCGACGAGGGTGAGGATAAGATTGCAAAGAAGGCACGTCTCGAACAGCTCGAACCCATGGAGGTGGCACAATATTATACCAACCGCTACCATGCAGCCATGGATGCTCTCAATGTGCTCCGTCCCAGCATCGAACCTCATGCCAGCGGTCACATTATCGAGCAGATTGAACTTGTTGAGAAGATTATCGAAAAGGGCTACGCCTACGAGAGCAACGGCTCGGTTTACTTTGATGTACGCAAATACCAGGAAGACACCAAGAAATACGGCTGTCTCAGCGGTCGCGTAATTGACGAGATGCTCTCTACCACCCGCGACCTCGACGGTCAGAGCGAGAAGCGTGAAACCGCCGACTTTGCTCTTTGGAAGAAGGCTTCTCCCGAACACATCATGCGCTGGAACTCACCCTGGAGCGTCGGATTCCCCGGCTGGCATACAGAATGTACCGCCATGGGATGCAAATATCTGGGCGAGACCTTCGACATCCATGGTGGCGGAATGGACCTTATGTTCCCTCATCATGAGAGCGAGATTGCACAGGCTACCGCCGTTACCGGTCATGGCCCCTGCAAATACTGGATGCATAACAATATGATTACCATCAACGGTCAGAAGATGGGCAAGAGCCTCGGCAACTTCATCACCCTCGATGAGTTCTTTACCGGCAACCACAAGCTGCTCACCCAGGCCTATACCCCTATGACCATCCGTTTCTTCATCCTTCAGGCCCACTACCGCAGCACGGTCGACTTCAGCAACGAGGCCCTTCAGGCCGCAGAGAAGGGCTACAGCCGTCTCATGCAGGCCTACAAGACCCTCAAGGGTCTTCAGCCCAGCAAGACTTCGAGCGTAGACGTGAAGGAATATCGCCAGAAATGCTACGACGCCATGAATGACGATATGAATACTCCCATCGTGATTTCTCATCTGTTCGATATGGCCAAGCTTATCAATACCGTAAACGATAAGAAAGCTACCCTCACCCAGGCCGACATCGACGAGCTGAAGGGCGTATTCGATACCTTCGTATTCGAAATCATGGGTCTTAAGGACGAGGCTACCGGCAACAACACTCAGTTGCTCGACGGACTGATGAAGATGGTCCTCGATGTACGTGCTCAGGCCAAGGCCAACAAGGATTGGGCTACCAGCGACAAAATACGCGACACCCTCGCCGAGATAGGTATTGCCGTCAAGGATGGCAAGGATGGTGCCACCTGGGAGCTGAAATAGAAACAACACTATTTTTCCATAAGGATAAGCCAGCGGGAGATTGTCTCTTGCTGGCTTATGCAATAAAAATGGCCGTATTCCGTTATAGATAATATGAAAGAAATAGAACAGGGAATGTTGAGTCGGACCGAGTTGCTGCTTGGTCATGAGGCAATTGAGCGTATCCAGTCGGCAAAAGTTATTCTCTTCGGCGTGGGAGGTGTAGGCAGCTGGGCGGCAGAGAGTCTGGTCCGTTCAGGCATAAGAAACCTGACTATTGTCGACTCCGATGTGGTTTGCGTTACCAATATCAACCGTCAGCTGATGGCTACCAGCAAGACTATCGGTCAGGTAAAGGTCGACGTGCTCAGGGAGCGTCTGCTCAGCATCAATCCTCAGGCTCAGATACAGGCCGTCAATATGATTTATGACGCTTCGACTGCCGACAGCTTCCGTCTGGAGGATTATGACTGCGTGCTCGACTGTATCGATTCGCTGGCCAGCAAGGCCCTGCTTATCCGTCGGGCTACAGCCACCAGCAGTCTGTTCCTTTCGTCGATGGGGGCAGCCCTGAAGATGGACCCGACGCGTGTCAAGGTTGCGGAATTCTGGAAAGTGGAAGGATGCCCTCTGGCCGCCCGACTGAGAGCCCGTTTCCGCAAAGAGAAAGATTTTCCTGCCCGCAAGTTCCAATGTGTGTTCAGCGACGAACAGATGACCAATCAGGGCATCTGCCAAGAAGAATCGATTGAAGGGCCGGCTCCCATGTCGTTCCATAAGATGCAGACCAACGGCGCCATTGCCCACATTACTGCCATCTTTGGATTTACCCTTGCAGGTCTTGCCCTTAAACAGATTATAGCCACCAGATAACGTCCACCTACTCTCCATAATGAAACGTATATTCATCCTCTTCGTACTGTTGTTTCCGCTCGCTATGTGGGCGCAGAACTATAGCTCCAAGAACTCTAAGGCGATAAAGCTCTTTGAGAAGGGTCAGCAGGCTCTTTATCAAAGCCGAGAGGCTGATGCCATAAACTATTTCGAACAGGCGCTGGCTGCCGATCCTAAGTTTATAGAAGTCAATATCATGCTGGCAGAATGGTATCTTGACACCAAGAATGCCGAGGGTGCGATGCAATATTATTATGAGGCTGTGGCTATTGATGCCGCTTTCTTCCCCGAGGCGTGGCTGCAGCTGGGTGAGCTGGAGTTGAAGGCTGGCAACAATGCCAAGGCTAAGGAGAACTATAACAACTTCTTACGCTATGACCGCAAGAAGAAGGCCGACAGTCAGGCAAAAGCCAAGCATGGAATAGCCTGTGCCGATTTCAGAATGAAGGCTATGGCCAATCCCGTGCCCTTCAACCCAGAGAATATGGGCGCATCTATCAATTCGAAAGATGACGAATATCTGCCTACGCTTACCGCCGACAATAACACTCTTGTGTTCACCCGCCGCTTCCCCCGCAAGCCCACAACGGCACAGGGAATAAACGAAGAGGAGGACTTCTATGTGAGTCTGCGCGACGAGAAGGGAAACTGGAGTAAGTCTACCCGTATGCCCGAGCCTGTAAACAGTAATGATAATGAGGGTGCCCAATGTATTTCGCAGGATGGAAGAGTGATGTTCTTTACCGCTTGCGGACGACAGGACGGCGTGGGACGTTGCGACCTATATATGTGTACCCGAAAAGGCGACCAATGGAGCAAGCCCCGCAATGTGGGTCAGCCTGTCAACTCGGGTGCGTGGGAATCCCAGCCGACTTTCTCTATTGATGGCCGCACACTCTATTTTGTGAGTGACCGTAAAGGCGGCTATGGGGGAATGGACATCTGGAAGACTACTTTCGGAAAATCCGGTTGGAGTGAGCCTGAAAACCTGGGTCCAAATATCAATACCCCTGGCAATGAGATGAGTCCATTTATCCATTATGACGACAAGACCCTCTATTTCTCCTCTGATGGCCATGCAGGAATGGGAGGAATGGATCTCTTCTGCGTCCGTCGTCAGGAAGATGGGTCGTGGGGCAAACCCGAGAACCTGGGCTATCCTATAAATACACTTTCCGACGAGACAAACCTTATAGTATCGGCCGATGCACGTACGGCTTATTACTCTTCTGATCGCAAGGGAGGCTACGGCAAACAGGATATCTATACCTTTGAACTCCCTGTACCTGTTCGCCCAGAGCGCTCGCTTTGCTTGTCGGGCACAGTCTACGACCAGGCATCCAAGCAGAAACTCTCAGCCACAGTATCGGTACTTAGCCTTGCTACAGGAGAAATTATCTCAACGACCACCAGCGACCCGGCTACAGGCCATTATGTAATCAGCATGCCTGCTGCCCAGGATTATGCCATCCACGTTTCAGCCAAGGGATATCTCTTCCATTCGCAAAGCCATGAAGCCCTTGCTGACCAGGGAGATGTACTGGAAACTGTAGTAACAGACATTCCGCTCAGCCGTATTGAGAAAGGCCAATGTATAGCGCTTAGAAATGTCTTCTTTGAGACAGGAAAGAGCGATATTCTTGACCCGTCTAAGGTCGAACTCGACAAGGTTGTGGAGATTCTTAAGGCCAATCCTTCCATTAAGATTGAATTGGGCGGACATACCGACAACGTGGGCAAGCCGGCCGATAACCAGTTGCTGTCCGAAAGAAGAGCCCAATCGGTAATGGAGTACCTTAAATCACAGGGTATTGCTTCGGACAGACTGACTTATAGAGGTTATGGTGAAAGCAAGCCAATCACCACAAACGATACAGAAGAAGGCCGTCAGCAGAACCGCCGTACAGAACTCAAGATACTCTAACCAAAATGTGAATTGCTATGAAGAAGAAAGTTGTAGTCCTTACAGGAGCAGGTATTAGCGCCGAGAGTGGTCTCAGCACATTCCGAGATAGTGATGGTATGTGGGAGAATTATCGTGTAGAAGATGTCTGTACCCCAGAGGCTCTTCAGAAGAATCCTGAGGTCGTACTCAATTTCTACAATATGCTCCGTCATCAGATGGTGAAAGCATCCCCCAACGAGGGCCATCGCCAACTGGTTCGCCTTGAAGAATATTATGATGTGAGAATTATTACCCAGAATATCGATGATCTTCACGAGAGAGCAGGTTCAACAAATGTATTACATCTTCATGGTGAATTAAACAAGGGGTGTAGTGTTGATGACCTCACGCTTGAGGTTGACCTTGGGAATAGAGATATCCAACTGGGAGATAAGGCGCCTGACGGCAATCAGTTGAGACCTTTCATCGTCTTCTTCTCTGAGCCTGTTCCAAATTTCGAACCTGCTGTCGGTTTATGCGAAGAGGCTGACTATTTTGTGGTTATAGGTACATCTATGGTTGTATACCCTGCAGCTGGCCTCATCCATTATGTACCGAGAGATGCATCCTGTTATCTTGTTGACCCCAAGTCGGTAACTGTCAGCCGACCCATCAAGTCTTTCCAGGAATGTGCCGGAACAGGAGTAAAGAAAGTGGTAGATGAATTGATTGCCCTTGCCCAACAGGAATAAGAGTCGGTCGTATTAATATCTTAACCACCCCTATCCGTTTGTTTCTTTGGCAAAAGACTCTACGCTTCATTTAAGTATCTTGAAGAAGAAATCTTATTCGTGCACATAAGATCTATTATCTTTTGTCTGCAAAATAATAATTATTCTGTTCACCTTTCTTGGTTTTAGAATAATTCCTGCTTTTTTGAGTAGGCTTGGGTTATGGCTTATTTGTATCTTATTGTCATTGGGATATAGGCAAAATAAGAAGGGACCCGACATTTGCGGGCCCCTTTATTTGTGTATGAAGAGTTACCTTATTTTACGATAACGTCAAGATGATGGCGCAGCCAATCTGTACAATCCTCAAAAGTCTTGAAGGTATGGTCTTCGGGAACAAGTTCGGGAATCAACTTTAAGGTCTTAAGCATGTACATAGGCTGTGGCTGGATTATAGTCATCAGAACAGTAACGCCCTGACTCTGCAGATCCTTGATAGCAGTTTCCATAGCGTAGAGACCACTCTGGTCCATAAAGCTGACCAGTTTCATACGGATAATAACAACCTTAACATCTGAGGGAACATCGTGCATTACCTCCTGGAAACGGGTGATAGAACCGAAGAAGATAGGACCATTAAGGCGTTGTACATAGATATGCTGACGCATCTCATCTGTGAGGCCTCCTTCATCTGACCAAGCTTTGGTTTTGTCGAAGTTTGCTTCTCCGGGACTGGGTAATCCTTTGGGCATGTCTGCTGCCATAGTGGTTGTGCTATAGCCGCCTTCAACCAGGTCGGAAGCACGTTTCATAAAGAGAACGCAGGCAATTACCATACCGATACCTACGGCAGTAAGAAGGTCGACAAATACGGTAACCAGGAGTACTACAACAAGTACGACAGCATCAGCTCTGGGAATGCGGAGAAGATCCTTGAGGCCCTTGAAGTCAATAATACCCCAACCTACAGTAATCAGAATACCGGCAAGTACGGAGAGGGGAACAAACTTAACGATGTTGCCGAGAGCGAGCATAATGGTAAGGAGAACGAGAGCGTGAACCATACCGCTGAGTTTGGTTCGTCCGCCACATTTTACGTTTACGACAGTACGCATGGTTGCGCCGGCACCAGGAAGTCCGCAGAAAAGACCTGCAACGGCATTACCGATACCCTGGCCCATGAGCTCTTTGTTGGGATTATGTTTGGTTTTGGTAATGTTGTCGGCAACAACAGAGGTAAGAAGTGTGTCAATGGATCCGAGACCTGCAAGAGTAAGGCCTGGGATAATGGCTGCAGACAAAACTACGCCCCAATTTACGCTGGCAAGGTCCATACCTTCTTTCAGGAAGAAAGGCATCGGAATACCGGAAGGGATATCGCCAATGATAAGCTTGCCGTCAAGAGCGCAGAAGAGTGATACCACGGTCATTACAATAAGAGCAATGAGGGTGGAGGGAACAATAGCGGTAATCTTGGGGGCAATCTTGGGAAGGAATACGATAATGAGGATAGTACCCAGACCAAGCAATAAAGCCTTCATGGAGATACCGCCAACAATAGCAGCAGGAATACCAACGAGAAGGTCAATCATCGAGCCGTTGGCCTTGAGACCGATGAGGGGATACAGCTGCTGAAGGATAATGATGACACCGATACCGCTCATAAATCCTGAGAGTACAGGATAAGGGATATAGCGTACATATTTACCGATCTTGATGACGCCGAAAAGGAATTGGAAAAGGCCGCAGAACAGGCCTGCCAACGCCATGCTGATCAGAACGGATGAGATATTGCCATTAGAGCTGGCCCATACACCACCCACGAGGGATGCTGTTACAACAGTCATAGGACCGGTAGGACCGCTGATCTGGCTGGGAGTACCGCCAAACAGCGAGGCAAAGAAGCCAAGCATGGTAGCGCCAATCAGACCGGCCATAGCACCCATTGAAGCGGCTGCGGGGTCGTCAACACCACCAAAAGCCTGGATACCAAAAGCCAATGCAAGAGGAAGAGCAACAATACCGGCAGTCAAACCACCCATAAGGTCACCCTTGAAGTTGGAAGTCAGTTTCATTGTTTATAGTTTGTAAGTTGATTGTTAATAAATAAAAATTAAATAACGCTATAAATCGAGATTTATTATAAATAATGAGATAAAATTTCGATTATATTTGTTTTTTAAAAGATGCTCCTGGGCTGAAAAATAAAAAACCGACCCTATTGAGCCGGTTTTTATTCTTGGAGCAACGCTTCCCTAAAGGGATATTACATAGCGTTTACTTTCTTCATCAGTTTGGACTTCAGGTTAGAAGCCTTGTTCTTGTGGATAACAGTGCGTTTAGCCAATTTGTCGATGATGGAAAGCATCTTGGGCAGCTTCTCTGTGGCAACGGCCTTGTCTTCAAGGGCGCGGAAATCACGCAATGCGTTGCGCATAGTCTTGGCGTAGTATCTGTTCTCTACTCTTCTCTTTTCGTTTGCACGAATTCTTTTTTTTGCTGACTTGTGATGTGCCATTTCTTTTGTTCTTCTTTTTTTATTTTTGTACTCGGTGCGGGATTCGAACCCGCGATTTTGAGAATGAAAATCTCACGTCCTGGGCCAGCTAGACGAACCGAGCATTTTGTACAGTTTTCTACTGGTTTCGAGGTGCAAAAATACAAACAATTTCTAAACTGACAAAATTTTTTTTAACACAAGTTGTTGATAACCCTCTCCTATTCGACCGTATCTGCTTGAAAACTAAAGCCTATACGCTTGCCGGTAGCAATTGATTTTTTATCAAAATTATTTCTCATTTCACCTACAGAGACCAACTTTATTTCATCATATGGAGGGGTCAATAAATCAAAATTGGTGGTATATTCGATAGCTGATTCTACTATGTTTTGTACAGTTTCGCTGGAAATCAACGAATTATTGAAATTATTATACAGCATGCCCAATTCGCGCTTACCCTCGATAAAGTAATGTTTCTCGCAGTTAACAAACACTCTACCAATCATATAACCCAAGTCATTATCGCGCTGATAGAGGAAAGAATCGGCCAGGAAATTGTAGATATGAATAACGCCGCAGAATGACCGCTGAGGATTTTCGCGGATATAGGGCGTTTTCATTACCTCATGGTTGCGTGAGAACTCAAATACGTTGGTATGCATCATAAAGATGAGAACGTCGCCGCCAAACTTGACCTCGAATTCAAAATCGCCACGGTCGTTAAACTCAAAACGCACGTTCTTGCCCTGTTTGCTCTGTTCGGCCTTAAACTGTTCAATTATTTCGCGCGTTGTGCTGCGGAATAGTTCAAAAGCCTCTTTTGTGGAGTTGTAAACCTGTTGCTTGAGAAGACTCTTGTTGAAGACAAGATCAATTAATGATTCTTTTAGCTGCATAATATTATAGTATATGAGTTTTTATCTATTAACGGAAATGATACATTATTATTGTATGAAGGGGCCTTTACTTTTTCTTTCAGCAAGGCAATCGAAATTATAGATTGAGGCGTTGAGAAATTAGATTTTGCAAGTTTCGAAAAAGAGCGTATTTTTGCAATACAAAAAAATAACAACATTTTTTTCTAAAACCTTATAACTATGAAAACTAAGTTTTTCCTTTGCCCCCATTGCGGTAATGTAATGCACAAAATTGTCGACTCGGGCGTCGTCCCAATCTGTTGCGGAGAGCCTATGACTGAGCTCATTCCCAACACTCAGGAGGAAGCCAGCCAGGAAAAGCATCTGCCCGTGGCGGTAAAGATGGACGGATGTAATTATCGCGTCAAGATTGGGAGTTCACCCCATCCTATGCAGCCCGAACACCATATCCGCTTTGTTTTTCTCGAGACCGAGGACGGCGGACAGCTGGTTAATCTGAAAGACAGGCCAGAGGCCCACTTCTGCACGTGCAAGACCAAGCCGACAGCCGTCTACGCCTATTGTAATATCCATGGATTGTGGAGAGTAAAAATGTAGCCTGAGAATGTCTCAACTATAACCTATTCATAATACCTTCAATCCATGACTTTACAACAATTAGAATATGTGCTGGCCGTGAGCGAATACGGCCATTTCGGGAAAGCTGCCCGCGCGTGCAATATTACCCAGTCAACACTCAGCACATTGATACAGAAACTGGAGATGGAATTGGATCTGACCATCTTCGACCGTTCTCAACACCCAGTCCTTCCTACCGAGGCTGGCAAAGATATTATCCAACAGGCCAAGGTCGTTCTGTTTAATGCAAACCAGCTGACAGAAATGGCCAAGAATGAGAAACAGCAGGAGGAGGGAGTCATCAATCTGGGAATCTCGCCAACGATTGCCCCTTATCTTGTACCCAAGCTGTTTAGGTTCATTAACGATAATTATCCCCGAATCAGGCTTCAGGCATACGAGCTGTTTCGCGAGCAGGTAGTGGAGGAACTGATGCATACCGAACTCGATATGGCCATAATGGCTATGCCGCACAAGGTAGACGACCTGCTGGAAATTCCTCTCTTCCACGAACGTATGCTGGCCTACGTTTCACCTCTCTGCCCTGAACACGAGAACGACGCCATCCGCCTTTATGAAATGCCCGACAGCAGTCATCTCTGGTGTCTGAAAGAGGAGACAAGACTCTTGCCCCAGGTGGCCGAACTGGAATACCATGTGCCACCCAGAACCTCACATTATGAGTCGGGCAACCTGGCCACGCTCGTCAGGATTGTACAGGAGACAGGAGGCATGACGGTTGTCCCTCAGCTCTATACCATCGGTATGCGTGAGGAGTTTATGCGCAATCTTCGTCCCCTGATCGACCCGGTTCCCATACGCGATGTCTCTCTCTTCATTCGCAAGGACTATGTCCGAGAACGTTTCGTCAACATTATTATTGACGCGATAAAAGCCAACGTACCCGCCGAACTGGTAGACAGCCGTATCAGCAAGTACGTCATCCGGCTATAGGGGCAATCTGCTCGATTTCAAAAGTTAAACAAAACGAAAAGGGACTGAGTTGCGGCTCTATCCCTTTTTGTTTCAGAAACTGTTTCTTTGTAAGAAATCGTAATCGCCTCGTAGAGAGGAAACTAGTGGTTCTTGAATATCAAATATCAGATATCAGTTACAAAAAAATGCATACCCATCTTTCTAAAGAACTAATTAATAATTAATAAGATATATAATATAAAGAGAATATGGGATATCACGAAAAACAACTGATATAACTGATATTGATATTTTGGAGAGTCTGATATTATCTCTAAGTGGCAAAATTACAGCGGAATACAATAGATTCTTATCTGCCATCCTTTGAGTATCTGCCGCCAAATGGACATCAGAATTCTGCTTTAAAGGCTTCTAAAGCCCTCCTAAAGTCTGCATAAACTCCACTTAGGGTCCATATAGCGTCTGCAAATTGGCAAAAAAGTGGAGGCTATGTCGTATCAAAGTAGAGGCTATATCGTATCAAAGTGGAGCTTTTGAGGGAAGAAACAGCATGCCTCAATTGTTCAAAGGGCCTCAACCAGCAGAAGCGACACACATTTTGTTCCGAGCTAAGGAGTACAAAAGGGCTCTGCATAAGAGAGCCCTAATCTTTCATAGTATCCGCCTCGGTCGTTGGGAATCCTGATGGTCTGATAATAAGACGCGGGCGGAATGGGAGTATTCCTTCGGCAGTCAGATGGAACAGATTCTTCAGACTATGAAGCCTAAATCTGCACGATGTAGTCTGCCTAGGATTACGATGAGCCGGCCTTATTTGACCTCAAGTATGTCGCCTCTGTCGTCGACTATCTGCTGGTAGAACCAGTCGGGATAGGCAGGCTGTTCGGGGAAAGCGACAACGCCAGTAGGAGTGGTCTTGAAGTTGCCGTTCTCATCTTCGCGCTTGATGTTGCCGTCGATGAATTTTACAAGCAGATGCTCATCCAGCTCCTTCCAGCATGACATCATGTTCTTGGCCATAAGGTCAGACGCCTCGTTAAGGATGCGTTGCTGGGCAGAAGCCTCGCTCTGGGCATATTTCTTGTCCATCTCGGCCACCTGGCCGATGAAATGGGATTCCAGTTCGTGCTGGACTTTCTGTACCAGAGGAATCATAGCGTCATAGCGCAGATAGCAGAAATTGCTTACGCGGTTGAAGAGCCAGAAAGCGGCCGTAGAGCTATATTGGGTCATCGATCCATTACCTTCTCTAAAGCAATAGGGAATCTCTGTTATACCGCAGAACATAGGGCAATAGCAAGTGCTATAGGTGTCGTCAACACCAAACCAGAGAACTCCGCCTTCCTTGTTGGGAAGCCAGTCGCGACATTGTGCCACGAAGCTGAAGCCTGTCTGCTGGGTAGAGATGGCGCGTTCGTGAACATATTCCTTTCCGTTTACCTTGAATCCCATAGGACGCCAACGGTAGGGGCAATGGAAGGGACCAGCTCCCACATCCTGGGTCATATCCATAGGAGTACCCTCATAGTGGTCACGCATCAGGCTCATAACTTCCTGCACGTCAATCTTGTGGTCGGGTTTGATCCAGAGAGGCATGCGATGGCTGAGGTTGTGGCCCATGGCATAGTCCTCGTATACCTGCATAGAGTCGCAAACGCGACGGAACATAGCATACACACGGGCGTCGCAGGCGCGTGCTCCACTAAAGGTAATGGGGTTATAGACGTCGCAGAAGGAGAAATCCTTGTCTTCGCCCTTGTACCAGCCATTCTTTCTAGCAAAAGAGATGACGTCGCTTGAATATACACATTCAACTTCGGGGTCGTTGATGTATTTCATATTCTTGGAAGAGATAGACTTATGATTCTTCTTCACGTTCTTCGACTCGAGAGGGAATGTGGAGATACGGGCCTGGTTTGCATGGCCGCTGATGTATCCTTCGGGAAGACGGCGGGCTACCCATACAGCACCCAGTTCGTCGCCCTTGTCGATAATCTCATAGATCCATACCTCCTGGGGGTCGCAAAGAGAAAAACTCTCGCCACCCGAGGCATAGCCATACTTGGCGGTAAGAGAATCCATGACAGCTATGGCCTCGCGGCAGTTGCGTGCACGCTGGAGGGCTACATACATAAGGTTGCCGTAGTCAATACCATTGGCATTTCCTTTTTCCAGTTCCTTACGTCCTCCCCATGTGGTCTCGCCGATTGCCAGCTGATGCTCGTTGATGAAACCTACCACATTGTAGGTATGGGCAGGTTGGGGAATGGAGATCCGGTATTGCATGCTGCCATAGTCATAGAGAGCCAGCATCTCGCCAGGTTTGTGGTCTGTAGCAGGATGATAGCGCAATTGGCCATAGCGGGTATGGCTGTCGGCAGCATAGGTGATGATGGTAGAACCGTCCCTTGTGCTGCCCTTGGACAGAAGGAGGTTGGTACACGCCAGAGCGTCAGACAGGGATGCTCCAAGCAAAATTGCCAATGCGAATAAAATCTTCTTCATAGAACAGGTATAGCTGTTTTAGTTGTAGAATGGTTATTGGATGATGGTCATTTCGTCAACCAGGTGTTTTGCGCCGGCATACTTCTCTATAATGAAGAGACAGTAGCGGATATCGAGGCTGATGTTGCGGCAATAGTTGGGGTCAAAGAGGAGGTCGCTCATAGTACCCTCCCAGCAACGGTCGAAGTTGATGCCTATCAGCTGTCCGTCGGCGTTAAGCACGGGGCTTCCGGAGTTGCCGCCGGTAGTATGGTTGGTAGCGATAAAAGCTACAGGCATCTCGCCCTTGGCGTTGGCATAGCGGCCGTAGTCCTTGGTCTGATAGAGCTCGCGCAGACGGGGAGTTACTACATAGTCGTAGATATCGGGGTTCTCCTTCTGCATAATGCCGTCGAGGGTTGAATAGGGTTTATAGTAAACGGCATCGCGGGGATTGAATCCCTGAACATGACCATAGGCAACACGAAGGGTAAGGTTGGCGTCGGGGAAGAAATAGGGTTTCTCAACATCGGGGGTAGTACCCTTCTGGGTGTCGGGATACATCTCCATCAGACCTTTTACGTAGATGCGCATAAGGCGGTTGATGTTCTGGCTGGCCTCGGAGTACTGTTTGCGGCTCTCGGCGGTATAAGCGTAGCTATAGGCAACAGAAAACAGGGCGAACGCTGGGTCTTTGCCCAGTTTGTCGGCATTCTTGGTCTTGAAAGATTTGAAGAATTTCTCGGCAGCCCCTTTCTTGGTGAGCATGGAGTTGTCGTAGATCTTGTTGAGGTCGGCATGCTCGAGATAAGGAGCGTAGCCGGCCTTGATCATATACTCAAAGGTCTCGACGAAGATGCCCTTGTCAACGATGGTATGCTGGTCAAAATCGGCAAAATATTTCTCGTTGCTCTGGAGGAACTTGGCGATGGCGGCCTGAGCCTCTTCTTCTTTGCCGAGTTTGCAGAGGCAATAGATATTGTAGAGGTTGTGGGCACGCATCATGAAGTCGCTGGCCATAACGGCTTCGTTGAAGAAGATAAGATTACGGTAGATGGGTCGTTTGATCAGGTATTGTTCTTCGAGTTCGTTCAGCACGTTGCGGTAAGCGGGCTTGTTTTCTGCCCACGAGTTGAAGATGCTCTCCTGCTTCTGCTTCTGCTCGATACCCTTGAGGCGCTGGATTCCCTCAACCTCGCCTTGCCATTTCTTCCATCCGTTGGCAATACTGGCAACTTTGGAGGCATAGCGCAGACGCTGGGCGGGGCTCTTCTCCATGGCAGCCTTGTAATGTTTGAGACGGATAGTACGGAGATCGATGCTGATAGGATCGCTATCCTCTACGGTCATGGCTACTTCGTGGCTGGTAACATAGCGCTTGGTGGTGCCGGGATAGCCGAACACGAAGGTAAAGTCGCCCTCTTCAACACCCTTGAGGGAGATGTCGAGATGTTTGAGAGGCTTATAGGGAACATTGGTCTCGGCATAAGGAGCAGGTTTGCCATCCTTGTCGGCATAGACGCGGAACATGGAGAAGTCGCCTGTATGGCGGGGCCACATCCAGTTGTCGGTGTCGCCGCCAAACTTACCGATGTTTGAAGGAGGAGCGCCTACGAGACGTACGTCGGTAAATACTTCGTTGATGTACATAAAGTACTGGTTGCCGTAGTAGAAGGGCTTGATGACATATTTGTAGTGGGTGTTCTTGATAGCGTTTTCGCCCACTTTCTTGATATTGTTCTCGATTATCTTCTCGCGGTCCTTCTCTGAAGTCTCGGAGGTAATGCCTTCAAGTACCTGATCGGTCACATCTTCCATGCGTACCAGACGTGTGGCGGTAAGACCGGGACAGGGGAGCTCCTGCTCGCGGGTCATGGCCCAGAAACCGTTGGTCAGATAGTCGTGCTCAACGGTAGAGTGGCTGGTTATGTAGCTGTAGCCGCAATGGTGATTGGTGAGGAAGAGGCCCTCGGCGGATACGTACTCTCCGGTACAGCCCTGGTTGAAGAGGATGATGGCATCCTTGAGACAGGCGTGGTTTGCGTCATAGATGTCTTTTGCCGTGATACGCATGCCTGCAGCCTGCATGTCGGCTTCGTTTCGGTTGAGCAGCATAGGCAGCCACATACCTTCGTCGGCCATTACGGGCAGAACCATAGCGGCCAGTAGGAGGAATGAAAAGAGTTTCTTCATGGTGTTAATATTTGTTGCGTTTTTTGGGCCGTCCTGGGAGAATTGCTTCCCCTCTGTCTCAGCCTTGTTTGATTCTTTTTATTTGTTCATCTGTTCGAGAGCCTTTCTGGTAGATTCGAGCAAGGGCTTGATGCTTACCTCGCTACCGACTGCATGACGCATCCAGTTCTGGGGAGTGAGACGGCCTACAGGATAGATACGGACTATCTCGTCGGCGATGTTCTTGCCTGCCAGCTGCTGTTCGAGCTGGAATTGGATAAGATGGCCGTAGGGATAGTTGGCCAGATAGAGAGGGCTGTCGATCATGTGCGAGTAGATGCCGAGGATGGGGCTGTCTTTCTCGCCGAGCACGGGCTCATAATACTGGTTCCACACCTCGCGGGCGATAGTCATTACCTGCTCCTTGAGCTGGGCATAGGTACAGTCGGGATTCTCGTACATCCATTTCCATACGCGCATGTCTACCAGCGCTACGCCCATAATCTCGTAGCATCCCCAGAAGATGTCGAGGGTTGAAAGGGCGTCCTTTCTGGGATCGTCGTTCTTGAAACCGAGGAGTTCGAGGTCGCGGGTCTGGAACACGAAGGCCAGAGCCTCTGTAAAGGCGGTATTGGGTACGCCGCGCATAATGTAGTTGTCAACATTATAGAGTGTCAGAGTCTGTTCTACGTTGTGGCCGAATTCGTGTACGGCAATGTTGTAGCCCTTATAGTCCATACCATTGGCTCCGATGCGGGTACGCAGACGGGCCTTGTCACCTCTCATGGCTGCCTCCCAGGCGTGACCGGCTCCGCGCGAGGGGTCGACATGGACCTTGTCGCAGATATATCTGGCCATCTCGTTGGTAAAACCGAGTTTGTTGAGGATAGCAGGCAGACCTGCCTGAACGGCATCGCGGTTGGGATAGAGCTGCTGGGTCTTGGCCGTGAGCTGGTCCTCGCTGATGGAGCTACGGCTCTTGAATCCGTCGTACCAGATGTCGAACGGTTCGAGCTTGCGGCCAAGGCGCTGTTCGATCAGCTTGCCGGCCTGGGCCACTTCGGGGGCAGAGATAAACTCGGTAAAGAGTTTCTCTATCTCTTCGCAACTGACCTCCATACTGGCATCGAAAGCACGTGCAATAGCCGTGGGATAGGTGGGATTGTATCTGTCGGCAGCCTTCTCGGCGAGGAAATTCTCCTTGAGATATTTGTAGCGGGTGTCGGGCTCGCACTCAAACTTGACCTCCTTGCCGCCCTGGGTAAGGGTGTTGGAGTAAGGATTCCATTCGTATTTGTCGCTGTTGATTACCTCCTGAGGGATGCTCTGGTCTATGATGCGGCGCATCACCTGATAGATCATGCGTTGTTTGGCCAGGCCGTTCTCCTTGTCGGCATAGTCCGACTTCAGTTCGTCGCGGAGTCCCCAATGGGTGATGAGGGCGCCAACCTCTTTGGGGAAGAGATGCTGACCCTTGTCGTCGACCAGGTTAGCCATATAGATATTGTAGGCCGAAATGTAGCTGTCGCTATAGGAGAGCGCTTCGGCAGTCTTCTGGTTGACGGTGGCGGGAACACGCGAGGTAAAGGCATCGCCCAGGCGGGCATAAGCCCATTGCTGACGGCTCCAGGTCTTGCCCATCTCGTTCTTCTCCTGCAAGGTGTAGAAGGGGAAGTTGAGCACGGTAATGAAAGCAATCTTCGACGAATACATGTCGTCGTCGAGATGAGCCGAGGGGTCGAAAGCGCCGAACAGCTCGTCGACAGGGGTAATGGCAGGTCCGTCAACATGTACGGCAAGTTTCAGGTCAACGCCAATCTTGTTGTAGCATCCGTAGAGGCTCTCAAAGTTGTGCTGAAGGGTCTGGGCCAGTTGCCAGCGGGCTGCGCTGTCGGCTACGAAATATTCTTTGCAGAAGGCGGTAAACTCTTCTGCCGTTCCGTCCTCCGAGGTCCAGAGGGCGGCCACCTGGGGCACGGAGCGTTCTGCAATCTGCTGAGCCACAGCGTCGCAGTTGGCTTTCAGCTCCTTGATGGTCGATTGAATTGTGGCATCATTGATGTTGCTCATAGACGAGGTCTCCTTTTGATTGTTCTTGCAGGCCACCATCATCACGAGGGAAGCCAGCACGAGAGCGAGTAGACGGGTTATTTTCATGTGCGCGATATTTATTAAAACCATTATAACGCAAGGTTTCTGTTTTTATTGTGCCGAAAGGAAAACAAATCGGTTCTTTCTTTCCTCTTCGGCTGCTCCTACTCAGCACACAGGCTCCATATAGGCAGCATACAGACAGCACGAAAAGCATCCGACGTGCTGCCTGTGTGCTGCCTGTATGCTGTTTATATGCTGCCTATAGGCTGTCTATAGGATCTGAAGAGGCTTTGTAAGGACTAGAAAGAGGTCGGATTATATTCCCAGAAAGTTGCGTGTCACGAACCATGCCAGATAGGCTGCGATAAAGATTCGGAGGGAAGTCCTGCTGTAAACGACCGATTTCAGTTTTGTGAGGGAGAAAATCTCCGCCAGCAATACCAGAAAGACATAGGGTAACGCATAGAGAAGATACCAGTTGTATTGAAGTCCGCGAACAATATCGCCATGCAGAAAGGCGTGTGTTGCTCTCTGAATGCCGCAACTGGGACATTGAAGGCCCGTCAGAAGATGGACGGGACATTGGGGAATATACTTGCTCGACGTGGGGTCAATCTTGTAATAAAGCGCCCCGAGAAGAATCAATGCCAATAAAATAGCCAAGGCAATATAACGTTTTGCAATACCCATCTCCTTGACCAATCGTGATGAAACAAACTAGAGGCTACAAGAACGCTTGCAGCCCCTAACAAAATGCTATAATAATCCAGCAGATGCTACTACACCAAATACTACGAGTAAGATGTAGAGAATGCCGAATACAAAGCCTGATACAGCAGATGCAATAGCCCAATTCTTGGCTTTTCGTGCGGCATCCATAGCCTGACCTTGTCTGCCGGCAAACCAATAATTGTCTACCTTCGAGGAATAAACAATAGAAACGATGCCAAAGGGAAGGCAGCAGAGAAGGGTTGTCAAGATGGCCCAAACCAGATAGTTGTTGGGTTTAGGATTGTTGAAATTGTTTTCTTCCATAATCTGTTCTAGGGTAAGTTTGATAGATTGTGTTAAATTGGCGATTGCAAGGATTTTTTAAGTCCGTTGCGTTATCATAATTTTTGCAAAAATAAACAAAGTTTTCGATTTATCGGCAATTTTGCATAATTATTTTCTTTTATTTCTTATATTACACTGATATACATATAGATATATTTTGTTCAATTTTGCCGTTTCGGGCATCAGCCAAGAAATAAATGAAGGATAAATGGCCTTGATGAAGAGATTTTATCTGTTTTCGAATGGGGAATTTATGCAATTATATTAGGAAATAATGTATGTTGTATCGGGGTTGCGTATGAGTAGCGTCGGGGTTGCGTCCCGGTTGTATCCCTTTAGAGTCGTAGCGTCATCTGCTAATAAGCAAAAATGTAGACGCTAAGCAGACGTTACGAGGAGCCAAAGTGGAGACTACATCAATTCTACTCCACATCCTGACGCCCTGCCTCAAAGGTTAAATCAAATAATTTTATGTGGAATGTGTAATATTTATATTGTTCGGCCGTAGATTATAGAACCCCGAGACTGAATGAATAGAAGCGCCTGGTCCCGGATAAAAAAAATCCCCCCCCCGCAGAAAAAAACACAACTTTTTGGCCCAAAAATTGAAGAATTTTCACAACGTTTCCTCCTGGATCATGAGAAAAAACACATTTGTATAGTATTGTAATACAACGAAAAGAAAAATAAATTTTGCTGTTTCAACAATTGTTCATATCTTTGCAAAGTGATATCAAAATAATATCAATTCAAATCATCAAAAATTTAACACATCAAAAATATTATGGAACAGACAAAAGAATTTTCAAGAAAGATGACCGCCGCCAATAACGGATTCTTACATCTTTTTCTCAACCTGGTTATGTTTGTAGCATTTACCCTTCTTATTGTATGGGTAGCTACCTGGGATTGTATGACTACTAATATTGTTGACGAGTCTGGTATGCCTCAGACCGAGGAGACGGCTTGGATAGTTCTGCCTATTGTGGGAGGCATAGTTCTGCTCTTCGTATGGATTATGCATCTGGTCGGACTCACCATTATTCATCCCCAGACCTGCCGTGTGCTCACTCTCTTCGGTAAATATAGCGGTACGGTAAAAGAGAACGGATTCTTCTGGATGAACCCCTTCTACAGCAAGCGCAAACTCAGCCTCCGCGCCCGCAATATGGATATGGAACCTATCAAAGTGAACGATAAGACCGGAAACCCCATCATGATTGGCCTCGTGCTGGTATGGAAGGTAAAGGATACCTATAAGGCAAGTTTCGAGATTGACGTAGAGAACAAGCCTGCCCAGCAAGGCGACAACTCTCAGGCTTTGAAGGGTTACGACCAGTTTGTTCACGTGCAGGGCGATGCTGCTCTCCGTCAGGTAGCAGGTCTCTACGCCTACGATATCATCGAATCTGATTCCGACGAGGTAACCCTCCGTTCGGGTAGCGAGGAGATCAACGAACGTCTTGAGAAAGAAATTGCTTCACGCCTCTCCATAGCCGGTATTGAGGTTATCGAGGCCCGTATCAACTATCTGGCCTATGCAGCCGAGATTGCCAGCGTAATGCTCCGCCGCCAGCAGGCCGACGCTATCATCTCAGCACGCGAGAAGATTGTAGAGGGCGCCGTAAGTATGGTCGACCTCGCTCTCAAGAAACTGAGCGAAGGCAATATCGTAGAGCTTGATGAAGAGAAGAAGGCTGCTATGGTAAGCAACCTGATGGTAGTACTCTGTAGCGACGAGGGCGCTACCCCCGTAGTAAACGCCGGTACGTTGTATCAGGGATAAAAAACACCAGGAGCAGGCGCCTCCAAGGATTTTCCTCCTTTTGGAGGCGGCCTGTTTAGCGATAACGGATAGACAACAATAGTTAAATCATGAAGAAGTCCTTTGCATTACGAGTGGATGAGGAGCTCTATGCTGCTATCGAGAAATGGGCTGCCGACGAGTATCGGAGTGCCAACGGACAGATAGAATATATTCTCGCCGAGGCCTTGAAGAAGGCCAAACGGTTTCCGAAGAAAAAGAAAAGTTCAACCGACGAATAGACAATCCTGAACGGTTTGCATTATCTATCTTCATTTGTAAGTAGTCTTATGAGATACAATAATCTGAAATATTTTATACCGGCATTTATCGTATTGCTGGCAAATCTTGTGATAATTGCCGTAAACTATAGCCATCTGCCTGCTCAGATTCCTGCTCATCTTTTTGATGACCAGGAAACTGATATCCCGCAAATGATGAGTAAGGGAATGATATGGATGATACTGGGGTTGAATGTAGTTGTGAGCCTCTTAATGATTCTCTCAGCCAATATTCCCTGGTTCCGCAAGCATTCTTTCCGCATCCGCCTGGGTGGCAAGACCGTAATGAATGCTTCGGATGTACTTACGCCTCAGCAGGAAATGATCCTGTATGCAGCCACGGCTCTCCTGCTGTCGTTGATATTTACCCTTATTACCTGTATCATGATCTTCCCTGACAGCATTATCTACAAGATCTTCTTTTACATATTGGTTGGTATCGGCATAATAGCCGGAATAGCGGTATCTGTCTGGGCAACCAAAAAAGGTCTCTCCACAAGAACGAAACAATAATGAAACAGGCAAGTCCTATCGAACTCATCTCGCGCATACTGGTCACACTACTGGTCATCATATCCCTGCTCTATCTTCTGTTAGGAGCTTCCTGGAAAGGGGTGTGGATGGGGGCCGTAATAATTGTTGGCGTATATCTGCTGACCATCAATATCATAAAAGATATCAGGCGCAAAAGGGATCATGATTAATACAACCATCTCTTGGGAGAATAGTTAATCTAAAGTCTTTCGCCCGAGGAGATACACAAATATAGAAACAAAGTTACATTTAATAATTATGGACGAAATCTTACGCGTAGAAGGGCTGAGCAAGACGTTCAACCTCTCGCGCAAACAACAAAAGATTGAAGGCACTCATTCTTCCAAGAAAGTGGCCGTCGACAACATTTCATTTACAGCCAACCGTGGCGAGATTTTCGGTCTGCTGGGTCCTAACGGAGCCGGCAAGACTACTACCCTGCGTATGCTGGCTACCCTCATCAAACCCGACCAGGGGGATGCTATCGTAGATGGATCCAGTATCGTGAATGATGCAGAAGGGGTACGCGGCAAGATAGGATTCCTTACCAGCGAACTCAAGCTTGAGGATTTCTTTACTCCAAACTATCTTTTCGACTTCTTCTCCCGCCTTCATGGTGTGGAAGAGCCGGTTATCGCCCAACGTAGAGACCAGCTTTTCAAACGCTTCGGAATCGACAAGTTTGCAGAGGTCAAGGTGGCCAATCTATCCACAGGTATGAAACAGAAAACCAGCCTTGTGGTTTCGCTCGTACACGACCCGGACATTATCATCTTTGATGAGCCTACCAATGGTCTGGATGTTCTTACCGCCCGTACCGTAACAGACTTCCTGCAGGAGTTGCGCGAACAGGGCAAGACCATCATTCTCTCCACTCATATCTTCAGTCTGGTAGAGCGTCTTTGCGACCGCGTAGGAATTATCATCGACGGAAAACTAAGCCATTGTGATACACTCGAAAATATCTGTCAGGGTTCTACTCTGGAGGACCGTTTCTTCAATATTTATAAAGAAATGAAAGGAGGCGACGAATGAAAAAACGCAACAACATATTGACCATCTTCCGCAAGGAATGTGCCCGTTTCTTCCGTGACAAGCAGCTTTTCTTCACTTCTGTCATCATGCCGGGACTCTTGCTCTATCTGGTATACACATTCATGGGCCAGGGCATCAGCAAGTCGGTAGAAGAGGAGATAGGGAAAACCATTCAGCCGGTAGCCGTCCTGGTTCAGAATATGCCCCAGGAGATGATGGTTGCCTTCGACTCGCTCGACGTTCAGACCGGACGCTTTGATACGGCTTCTGTTATGGCTCAGATCCGCAACAAGGACAACAACGTGGTCTATGTGGAATATCCCGCAACCGTAACCTCGGAGATTCCCAACATCCGCATCTACTACAATTCGGCCAACCTTGCCAGTCAGGCCACCTACCAGAATATCTGCGAGCGCCTCAACAGCTGGGAGTCGAGCCAGATACCCAACCTGTTTGACATCAATATGGAAGAGCGGAATTTCGACCTGGCTTCTGCCGATGACATAGACAGCTCGCTCTCGGACATCTTCTCGCGACTCATCCCTATGCTTATACTAATGATGCTCTTCTCGGCCTGTATGGCAATTGCTCCCTCGGCTATTGCCGGAGAAAAAGAGCGCGGAACTATCGCAACCTTGCTTGTAACTCCCATGAAACGCAGCGAGTTGGCATGGGGCAAGATTCTCTCGCTCTCGCTCTTTGCCCTCCTTAGCGGATGTTCCAGCTTTGTCGGCATTATGCTTTCTCTGCCCAAGATGTCTCCTACCAGCGATGTCTCTATCGATATGTCGCGCTACGTTTTCGGCGACTATGCGGCTCTTCTCTGCATTATTCTTTCGGCCGTACTGGTAATGACCTCCTGCATCTCCATCCTCTCGGCTATTGCCAAGGACGTGAAGTCGGCAGGTACTCTGGTGGTGCCTTTCATGCTGGCAGTCATGGGCATAGGAATCTCTCCCATGCTCACTAGTGGCGCAGTCGAAGGTCTTGGCTATTACTTCATACCTTTCTTCAATAGCGTCCACAGTATGAGTGCTGTATTCTCTCACCAGGCTTCTATGATGCCCATCATCATTACCTTTGCCTGCAACATTTCCTATACCATGGTCTCCGTATGGGTTCTGTCCAGAATGTTCAACAGCGAGAAGATTATGTTCTCGAGATAGAGACAGGAAGGATTGAGAGAATAATCCCCGTACTAAACCCCAATACAAAGGCGGCTGTACAAATGCAATTGCAAAGGTACGGCTGCCTTTCCGCCTGGACCTCTCTTGCCCTCTAGCCCGAAGATAATCTATCCAAAGAGCCCTACTTCGATTATCTGCGACCTCAGGGTTAATAAAAGTTCCTCATACTCTCCATATAGAGTCCACATAGGGAGCACATAGCGTCCACTTTTTTGCCAAATAGTAGAGGCTAGGTGGACGTTATATGGACGCTAAGTGGAGGCTAGGTGGACGCTAGAAGCTGTCTGGGTCGGATTCCAATAATCGTCTTAACGAAAAAATGCCTTGAGGGTAGAATATTTCCGAAATATTACATTACGTGAAGATGATTGATTTCTAATAACAAATGACAGTCAGGACGAATGATTTTGAACGCAAAATAATCCTCTTGAGACAAAAAATATCTGCTATTCATTTTTTTTTGTATCTTTGCATTTTATTATTGAATCAAATAAATTATTCAACTATATTAGAATCAGCATTATGAAGAGACTTTTACTTGCTTTGACACTCTTGGTTTCGGGTGGATTGTCTGTCTTTGCTCAAGGCAACGGCAACGCCCGCGTTCTTTTTATCGGTAATAGCTATACCGAGGTCAATAATCTTCCTTACCTCGTTCAGCAGGTGGCTCAAAGCACCCATCGCGATATTGATTACCAGGCCAATACCCCCGGCGGCTGTACCTTCAACGGCCATTGCTCCAACCAGTCGATGCAGATGATTCAGCAAGGCGGATGGGACTTCGTTGTGTTGCAGGCCCAGAGCCAGGAGCCCTCGTTCCCCGATGGCCAGTTCCAGGCGCAGACCCTTCCCTATGGTCTCCAGCTGGCAGCTGCTGTCTATCAGTATAATCCCGACGGCGAGGCTATGTTCTATATGACCTGGGGCCGCAAGGACGGCGACAGCTATAACGCCCAGTTCTTCCCTCCCCTCGGCACCTATGAGGGAATGGACAGCCTGCTCTATCTCCGCTATATGATGATGAAGGAACAGGGCGACGCTTCGGTTTGTCCCGTTGGCCGCGTATGGCATTATATCCGCCACAACTATCCTGAGATTGAGCTATATTCGGGCGACGGCAGCCATCCCTCTATGGCCGGCAGCTATGCTGCAGCCTGCTCTTTCTACACCATGATCTTCAAGAGTACTCCTCTCGATATTACCTATACCGCCGGTCTTGACGACAATACGGCTCAGATTATCCGTAACGTGGCCAACCGTGTTGTGTTTGACTCCATAAGCCGCTGGCAACGTGGCGCAGCACCTGCAGATACCACAACCACAGATACTACCGGTACGGGTGGAACCGATACTACCCAGGTCAGCATCCTTTCCTCCATCCAGGCTCAGGTAAATCTCTATCCCAACCCTGCCAGCGATGTAATCAATATCGAGGTGTCTGGCGCTCAGATTCAGGCTATTGAAGTTATTGATATGGCCGGACGCAAGGTTAAGCAGCCGGCTGTGGCTACTCGCCGTATCTCTATCTCGGATCTCCCCAAAGGCCTCTATACCGTCCGCATAACTACCGGCAATGGTGTGGTATGCCGCAAGTTTGTAAAGAAATAATCTGTCAATCTAGAAAAACCATGCTCCAGAAAGGAACCAAGGCTCCCGATTTTGAGGGATTTGACGAGAACGGCAATAGGGTCTGTCTGTCCGATTTCAAAGGCAAGAAGCTTGTACTCTATTTCTATCCGAAGGACAGTACCCCCGGATGTACGGCCGAAGCCTGCGATTTGCGCGACAATTATCATCGTTTTCTCTCGCTGGGCTATGAAGTACTGGGCGTGAGTCGCGACAGTCAGGCTTCTCATCGCCGTTTTATTGAGAAACAGCAGCTTCCCTTCCATCTCATCTCCGATACGGATCTTACTCTGCTCAAGGCCTATGAGGCATGGGGCATCAAGAAGATGTACGGAAAGGAGACCGAGGGCACTCTAAGGACGACCTATGTAATTGATGAGGAGGGTGTAATTGTGGAGGCCATCTCCAAGGTCAATACCAAGAACCATACCCAACAGCTACTCGGAGAATGAACAGGCGACTTACAATAGTGGTGGTCCTGCTCCTGGCAGGCGGTCTGATGTGCGGTTGCAGCCGCAAGGGCGTTCATATGACCAAGCATCGCAAGAAGCGCCATTGCGACTGCCCTACTTTCTCGATGCATACCTTCGGCGAAGAATCCACAATCGGCTATGACGAGGGAGGAACAATATAAGGCCACTCTGGCGAAGTATCTTCCCCTTGAGGCCGTGGACGATGTGTTTGTGTTCCTCACCCAGACCAACCAGGTGAAGATGCGCATCACCCCCCGACGTAATTCCAAGTTGGGCGATTACAGATGGCCTCAACCCGAACATCCCTACCATGAGATAAGCGTGAACGGCAATCTGAATCCTTATCTCTTCCTTTGGGTACTTTTGCACGAGATGGCCCATCTCAACACCCACAAACTGTTCGGGACCAGGGTTCAGCCTCATGGGCACGAGTGGCAGCAGGAGTATGCCAGGTTATTGGCCAACTACCAGTTTCCGCCCGATATCGAGAAGTTGAAACAACGCTATATCAGACGCATACCCCTCAAGCGACAGCTGATGCTCGACATAGAGGCCCAGCTCCACCACTACGACCCCGACTATAAGCAGGAGGATTATCTGATGGTAAAGAACCTGGAACCCGGTACGCGGTTCTGTATCAAAGGTCAGAACGATAGGATTTTCAAACTGGAGGAGAGAGTGCGTACAAGGTTCAAATGTCTTGACGAGGCCGACGGACGCCGTTATCTTATAACCGGTTCGGCTTTGGTCGAGGAGATTTGAAAATACTTTCTCGCATATCGCAAATAATTCTTATCTTTGCAACGTCAATCAACAGAAAAGAAACAATAATTATTCCAACATAAACATTATGGATATCAATTTCAAACGCAAAATAGACGAGTTGGTAAACGAAGTGTCGAATGTAACCGACCTCCCTACCAAGATCGATATTCTGAACTATATGGAGCAACAGTCTAACTATATGCTCTGGATGCTTGAAGACGAACAACGCATCGATGAAGACTCGCGCGATTACTAGTCTGCTGTCTCTCCTGGTTGCTTTTTGCATCGGAGGATGCTCGGGCGGATACTCCTTCACAGGGGCTTCTATTCCTCCCGAGGCTAAGACTATTTGCGTTACAACCTTCCCTAACTATGCCTCAACGGTAAATCCTCAGCTGAGCCAGAAGCTGACAGAGGATTTGCGCAACATGTTCTCGTCGCAGACCAGCCTTAACGTTGTGAACGGCGATGGAGACATGGAGGTGAGCGGAGAGATAACGGGATATGCTACCCGTGCCTCTGCTATCAGTAGTGGCGACGAAGCGGCTATGTATCGTCTCACTATTACCATAAAGGTCAAGTTTGAGAATAATGTCGACCCAAGCGCTAACTTTGAGCAGAGTTTCTCGCGCTATCGCGATTATAATGCATCGCTCAATTTCTCGTCGGTAGAGAATTCTCTGATGACTGAGATTGTGACAGAACTTTGTGAGGATGTCTTTAACAAAGCTGTTGTTAACTGGTAATCCTATGCATGCGGCTCTCAGAAAGAAGACGGTCAGACTGGGATGGGCCATTGGTCTCTTTACCTTTCTAATCTATTTCCTCACCCTTGCCCGTACGGTATCGTTTTGGGATTGCGGAGAGTTTATAGCCACCTCCTATACCATGGGTGTGGGTCATCCTCCGGGAGCTCCACTCTACCAGCTGTTGGCTCATTGTTTTACCCTGATTGCCTCTGATCCTACGCGTATTGCTTTCTGGAGCAATCTGCTTTCAGCCCTGGCTGCAGGAGCGACCAATATGTTTCTCTTCTGGACTATCTGCCATGCTATCCGCTATTGCCGTCCGCAGGCAACAGGATTCCTGGCAGCCTCGGTAGGATCACTCTGTTACACCTTCTGCGATACGGCGTGGTTCTCGGCTGTTGAAAGCGAAGTCTATAGTCTGGCCATGCTCCTTGCATCTGTAGCGGTATGGGCTACTATGCGTTGGAGCATATCTTATCGAAGCAGATTGAACGGGAGTGCGCGTTGGGTGTTGCTGATAGCCTTGCTTGAAGGATTGGGGGTATGCGTGCACGAGATGGTCTGGCTCACTATTCCAGCCATTCTGGTAGTGATGGCAATTACCCTGTGGCCAAACAGAAGAGAGCTTCGCATAAGTCGTTGTGTGGGTGTTGTATCGTTTGCCCTATTCTTCTTCCTTCTAGGTCTAACTCCTTATGCCATTATCCCCCTGAGGGCGGCATCCAATCCTACAATCAATAATACCAATCCCTCCACGGCAGAAGCCTTTGAGACGTATATCAAACGCAAACAGTATGAGAACGGACCTGCTCTCTATCCCCGTATCTGGCGCAAGCATCCGGGCGACGATAAGAATTATGCTGAGTGGAGCGGCTTCCATGGGAAGGAGATCAAAGAAGACGGAACGGTAGAGTTCAAGCCCAACGTACTTGACAATCTTCAGTTTCTCTGCACCTACCAGTTAGGATGCATGTATTTCCGGTATATAGGCCTTAATTATTGCGGCCGCAATTTCTACGAGCTATTGTGTTTGCCGCTATTATTGGCTTTGCTGGGATTGTGGTACCATTGGAAGAAGCATCGAAAAGGTTTCTGGTCCCTGTTTACGCTCTTTTTCTTCGGCGGGATAGGTCTGGCTATCTATTTGAATATGCCCTGTTATCAGCCTCGAGAGCGCGACTACGCTTTTGTTCTCTCGTTCTTTGCTATTGCCATCTGGATAGGAATGGGCGTTGAAGCCTTGGTAGAATGGGTAGAAAAGAAGGGGTGGAATGAAAGATGGGTCTGGGCTGTCATGCTGGTTCCGGCTTTAATGCTGGTTATGAATTACCACTACAACGACCGTTCCCACAATAATGCGGCTCGCGATACAGCCATTAATATGCTCTCTTCGTGCGAACCTAACGCAATTCTTTTTACTGTGGGCGACAATGATACCTTCCCCCTCTGGTATATGCAAGAGGTTGAGAAATATCGCAGAGATGTGAGAGTAATCAATCTGACGCTACTCACCACTAAGTGGTATGCCGAACAGAATGCCCCAGAGTGTGTAGATGAGGAAGGAAATCAGTTGCGTGGCTATCGTGCTTTTGCTTATTTGTTAGAAAACCATAGTGAGAAAACTCCCGTTTATTTTACCTACTACGGATGGCTGGATTACAGGTCGGTATTCCCCGACAGATTACAACTATCGGGTATCTGCTACCGACTCGCGGACGAGCCGACTGAAGAAGGAGTAGCGACAGAGGAGGCCTATCGCCATGTGGCACAATCGTTGCAATGGACTACGCCTGCTTCTACCTATCTGGATATTACAGGTAAGAGGTTCCACCAGCGATATCAGGGTTTCCTGAAGACAATTGCTGATACACTCGATGCTCGCAACAATAAGGCAGAAGCCACATTGGTAAGAGAAAAGATCTAGTAGTTTTTGCCATGATAGAATAGCCCTAAGGTGTCAAAAATAGAAAGATTTTTTGCAAAAAGTGCTCATGTTTTCAAAAGATTTCGTATCTTTGCCTCTTGAATATTCCAATCTGTAGGTTTGGATTTGTTCTCTTGTTATAAGAGTTACAGTGCTTTGCGAATCCATACAACCTAAAGAAAGGGTATCAACGCGTATAATAAATAGAATAATACAAATAAAATATCATTATGACTATAGGATATTTCGCATTAATTATCGGAGCAATCTTCGTAAACAATGTAGTACTCTCCCAGTTCCTCGGCATTTGCCCCTTCCTGGGTGTATCTAAGGATGTAAAAAGCTCCATTGGTATGGGTGGTGCAGTTCTCTTTGTAATGCTGCTCGCTACTCTCGTAACCTGGTTGCTCTTCTCTTATGTTCTTAAACCCACCGGTCTGGAATATCTTCAGACCATCGCGTACATTCTCGTAATCGCAGGTCTCGTTCAGATGGTAGAGATTGTTCTCAAAAAGATTGCCCCCGCACTCTATCAGACTTTGGGTGTATTCCTTCCTCTTATTACTACCAACTGTGCCGTACTTGGTGTAGCCATCCTCGTTGTTCAGAAGGATATGAACCTTCTTCAGAGCGTTGTATATGCTGCCAGCATTGCTGTTGGCTTCACATTGGCATTGGTAATCTTTGCCGGTATTCGCGAGCATCTCGAGCTTACTGGCGTTCCCAAAGGCATGAAGGGTATCCCTATCGCACTTGTATCTGCAGGTATTCTTGCTATGGCATTTATGGGTTTCAGCGGACTTGTTCCTCTTCCCTAATTGGCTAAAATACTGCAATAAAAATAAGGCAAAATCGTTAAAATAGAAGCCTTATCAGGCAAAAAATAACACTAATTAGACGAAAAATTGTCTTATATCCCAAAGAAAAATTAGCACTATATTTCAGAGAGTTACAAGATTATTAAGATTTTTTTGCTTTTTAGTTTTTTCTCATATAGGAAATAAGTGTACTTTTGCACCGTGAAACAATAAAATAGATAACAATTTAAAATTTTTACAAGAGATGAAAAAAGTAATGTTTTTGATGGCCGTTGCTGGCATGTTCGCTTTCGCTTCTTGCGCAGGTACCACTGAAGAAAACAAGGTTGATAGCCCCGCTCAGACCGAAGAGACCGCTGCTCCCGCTGAGGACCAGGCTCCCGCTGAGGATCAGGCTAACGCTGATGAGCAGGCTAACGCTGAAACTCCTGCTGAGGCTCCCGCTGAAACTGCTGAAGCTACCAAATAATCAAGCAAAAGCATTTAGAAATAGAGACTGTTCCATACGGAATGGCCTCTTTCTTTTTTATAGATTATAACCCTTTCCTTTTCTACGTATTAGAAAAAGACGCCATAAACAGATATATGTATTGTCTTTTACAACTGGTATGGTTGGACTATTAAGCCTAGCGATCTTCCCCAAACGACCGACTTGTCTGAAATTCCTTTATTCAGTTGTTACTTATACCCCTTATGTTCTAAGGGTATAGATATCGCCGAAGACAAGTCTCTTATCCTTCTTAGTGTGATAATATAAACCGATGTTCATAAGATAAATTATTTGAGACAGGTTAATCAATAGATTCATTAAACAATTATTGGTGTCCGCTAAATGGTTTTAAGTCCTTGTTTTTACCATTATTAGACATGTACAATCCCTATAGTCGGGTAAATACAACGGCTATCCAGAAAATGTGAACCTTTGCTCATCGTTATTGAAATTTTTATAGAAGAAGCAAAGGTAACAAAAGAGGTTGACTCCTACAAATAGAGTCAGCTCCAATTTTTAAGGTCTTCTAAAAGTTTTAGCGGACAGTAATAATTCTTAATGGTTATTCTCTGTTAAATTTCCCCTTTCGTTTCTTTCGGACAGTCGAAAGAAATGAACAAGAAAAAGTGTAGTTGCCTACCGAGCCTGAGACTGAACTGGGAGCAGTTCCGATAATTTTACCCATGATGAAAAACAATTTTGAGTGTGAAACAATAAATATTGGGGTCAGTACTGATTTCGTTGTGGCGGGCCTATGTCTATATGCTTTCTTTAGCCCCGGGGGTAAAGGCACCCTAAAGGCACCCTAAAGGCACTATATAACCAGTCTTTATTGAGAAAGCATATAACACACATTTTTTTCATAACAATTTTTCTTTAGGAATACGAGTGCAAAATTACACAAAATTTGCATACTGACCAAACATCGCGAACAACTTTTTCCCTTCTCCAAACCAATTTTGTGCGATTTTGTGCGATTTTGTCAAAAAACTTAAGAAACATTAACCTGAGAAATATTGACAGATACATGATTATGGATGCGGAATCTCCGTTTTCGGAGACTCAATTTTCAAAAGTTGCCCTCTTCCAATGCTTTTTCCTTACGCGGCCAGAACTGATTTATGAGATTAAAATTCAGGAATGAAAGTTTAGTAGACACCAATATTAAACAATAGGAATAATTCTTGCTAGAATTATAACAGAAAGAATATCTGTTGTCTCGTATCTTTTCGTATTGAAGGCTATCTTCATGGGGGCAAGGTGAAACAATAAGGGTCCCAGTATCTTTACTGGAACCCTTTTGTTGTATTGTATGATGGTTGATTAGTTTCTAAAACCAATCACATGACGAACTTCATCGATTGTGCGACGGGCACTTTCGTGGGCTTTCTCTTTGCCCATATCCATAATCCGTTGCAAAGATTTTTCGTCAGAATCTATTGCTTTGATTCTTTCCCGGATAGGATCAATGAAAAGATTCATGTCTTCGACCAATTGTTTCTTGAGGTCACCATAGCGAATCTGACACCGATTATAGAGGTCGTCAAAGTACTCAACGGTATCGGGTTTCGAAACCACCTTGAGCAAAGTGAAAAGGTTTTCAATCTCAACAGGTTTCTGTTGGTTCATCTGCTCTGGACCATTATCGGTCTTTGCACGCATAATCTTCTTTTTGATTACGTTAGGTTCGTCGGTAAGGAAGAGTGCATTGCCTTCGCCTTCGCTCTTGCCCATCTTGCCACTACCATCAAGTCCAGGAATCTTCACCAAGTCTCCTCCAAAGTTAAAGGCTTGAGGCATAGGGAATACCTCGCACTTATACATATTGTTGAAGCGTCCGGCAAAGGTACGGGTCATTTCGAGATGCTGCTCCTGATCTTTTCCTACAGGAACTTTGGCTGCCTTATGGATGAGAATATCGGCTGCCATAAGTGTGGGGTAGGTAAGGAGGCCTGCATTTACATTATTGGGTTGCTGGCGAACTTTGTCCTTAAAAGATGTAACGCGCTCTAACTCTCCCAGATAAGCATTCATATTGAGGAAGAGATAGAGTTCGATAGTCTCTGGCAAATCGCTCTGAAGGTATATGGTAGATTTCTCCGGATCAAGTCCACATGCCAGGTATTGAACCAGTATCTGGCGAGCGTTATTGTAGAGATTCTCAGGAGTAGGGTGAGTGGTAAGAGAGTGGTAGTCGGCAATGAAAAAGTAGCAGTTGTACTCATCCTGCATCTTGATGAAGTTGCGGAGTGCTCCGAAATAGTTGCCTAAGTGTAAGTTGCCAGTAGGGCGTATGCCGCTGCAAACGATTTCTTTACTCATGCGATATTTATCAGTTAGTGCGAATAATATATTTCTCTGTTGACTGGAGATTGGACAAAAATGGTCTTATCTATTCTCCACCTATATATAATACGCAGAAAAGTGAATATTATTATTGACAATTGAAAAAAAAGTAGTATCTTTGCAGTCTGAAACATGAACTGAACAAACACCCACTCACATGTCCAACTATTGCATAATCATGGCCGGAGGTATAGGAAGCCGTTTCTGGCCCCTCAGCAAGAATAACTATCCCAAGCAGTTTCTCGATATCTTCGGTACAGGAAAGAGTTTTATACGTAGCACCTTTGAGCGCTTTCTTCCCGTTGTTCCCGCCGAGAATTTTCTTGTTGTAACAAATGCAGCCTATAAAGAACTAGTTTTGGAGCATATTCCCGAGATGACTCCCAACCAGGTTCTTTGTGAGCCAATGCGCCGTAATACAGCTCCATGTATCGCTTATGCGTCCTATCGCATTCAGGCCATGGCAAAAGCAAAAGGAGAAACGAATCCTAATATTGTTGTGACGCCCGCCGACCATCTTGTTACCAATGAACGTGAATTTCAGCGTATCATCTCTATGGGATTTGATTTCGTTTCGCAACCAAACCACAAAGAGTCTCTTCTTACTATAGGCATCACCCCCTCTCGTCCTGAGACCGGTTATGGGTATATAGAAGTAGCTCCTGAAGAGAGAGGAGGAGAATCGCGAGTAATAGAAGTTCGTAATTTCAAGGAGAAACCCGATCTTGATCATGCCAAGCAATTCCTTGCAGCCGGCAATTATTTCTGGAATTCGGGCATCTTTATCTGGAGTCTTGATGGCATAATGACAGCCTTCCGTTCCTTCCTTCCAGATATGGTTTCACTTTTTGATTCTGGAGCAGAATTGTTCAATACCGATGCCGAGCAACAGTTTATCAATGAGAAGTTTGCTCAATGCCAGAATATAAGTATCGATTTTGGAGTAATGGAACATGCTACCCAGCGTTTTACCATTCCTGCCAATTTCGGATGGAGCGATATTGGAACATGGGGCTCTTTCTATACCCATGCCCAGCATGATGCTGATGGTAATGCCCTTCTTGGCAATATCGTAGTACGCGAAAGCAAGAATACGGTTATCAACATCGAGCCTGGTACAGAAGCTATTGTTCAGGGCCTTGACCATTGTCTGGTGGCCTATAGAGACAACTCCCTCCTGGTATGCCGTCTCGACGATGAACAGCGTATCAAAGAGTGGGTGGAGGACTTGAGCAAGCAATAATATATCTTGACAACACCCATCATTATCGGTTATCTGTCAGTATTATACAACCCTAGAGGCATCCTGAATTCGGGATGCCTTTTTTAGAAATATTCCAAAATAGTAAAATCATTCTTAATCAATAGGTAATACTGCTAATCGAACTCGCCAAACAGATAGATAAATTCATTTCTTTATTTTATTGAAATAGAGAGCTGTTTCGTCTGTTATTATATAAATATTATATTATATTGCTCAAGGTTCTAAAAAAAAATGTATCTTTGCAACTTGTTTTGAACGGACTATTTACAGGAATATGCGCATTTTATTCTCACTACTGATGACTTTGACATTGGCACTCTTCATGGGTGCTTGTGGTCGTCCGGATATGGAGGAATTGATGGCAGATTCCGTTGATAGTGTTGCTATTGAAGAAGAGGATGCGCCCTTGCTCAATATTGACGATACCGTTCATATTGTTATCTCAAAACAGGATTTCCGTCTTACAGTATACAATCCCAAAGGCGATACTGTTGTATGTTTCCCCGTAGCCCTATCCCGAAACTATGGTAACAAGAGATCTCGGGGCGACTGCCGTACTCCCGAGGGCGAATTTACCATTCTTCGTGTAAATGATGCAACCCATGCCCCTTATGCTCTTCCCAACGGACGAGTCGTGTATGGTGTTTATGGCCCATGGTTCTTGGCTTTAAGTTGTCCCGGTATCGGTATTCACGGAACCAGCTCTCCTCTCTCGATTGGTACCCGAGCTTCTCACGGCTGTATCCGCATGCGCAACTGGGACGTTTCTATTCTTGCAGAGTTGGTTAAGCCAGGTTGCAAAGTCACCATTCTTCCAGGCGACAAGGATATGGCTGAGAATGCAAAGCATAAGGACGAAGATGCCAAGATACGTGCTCGCCAGGCCGAGAGAGCCAAGAAACTGGAAGAGAAACAGCGTCTTCTTGACAAGAAACGCAAGGCTATTGAGGCTAAGCGTCGTCACGAGAAGAAATTAAAGACTCCATTTAAGAAAGATGCCAAGTGGGAAAAACGTCGAAAGGAGCGACGACTCGAACGCCGTGATTAAACATATCTTATTTCTGTTCCTTTTCATAGCATTGGGTTCTACTTTCTCTTCCTGCAAGTCAGAATGCAAGGAAGTGATAAAAGATACCGCCAATGATACAGTAATGGTAGACACTACCCCTATAAAAGTAGAGAAAGAAGGTGGCCAGGACACTCTCCGTATTATCGTATCCAAGGGAGATTATACCCTTACCGTGCTAAATCAGCACGACGAGGTAGTGGCTTGTTATCCTTGTGCTGTAGCCAAGAATTACGGCAACAAGATGGCCGAAGGCGATAACAGAACTCCCGAAGGAACGTTCCATATCAAAGCTATCGATGATTGCAGTTCTTGGCCTCACGACTTTGGGGATGGTAAAGGATACATCTTAAATGCTTACGGTCCCTATTTCTTTCGCATCAATAGTCGCTTTGGCCATATTGGCATACATGGCACTCATCAGCCAGAGTCAATGGGTACCCGTTGCACAGAAGGATGTATCCGCCTGCGCAATGAGGATATTCTTGAACTCCACAAGATTATCGAGGTAGGCATGGAGGTTAAGATTATTCCCTCCAAACTCGACCGCAAGGCCAACGGAGAGAATCTCTAATACCTTTCTTGAGGTTTGTCTAATATTTTTATTTATATCCTCTATCCAACGCTTTTTGCGTCATAAGGTGGATAATCTGTCCCTACACAGAATATCGCTGTTTACGAGATGGTTTTACCCAATTGGCGGAGTATGCTCCCCCTCAGACTCATTGCCAGAAAGCAAGGAGTCGTCTATTAGCAAAATGATAAAATAAGTATCCCGCAAAAATTATTACAAGTTTGTAGTTTTTTGCCATATCGGTTGTCTAATATAGATAGAAACAAATTGATTGATGATTGAAAGTAACAAAGAACAGCGGTTTACGGATTTGGTGCTCGACCAGAAGTCGACTATCTATGCCGTGTGCTACATGTTTGCCACAAACAGGGCGGATGCCGAAGACCTTTTTCAGGATGTGCTTGTCCGTCTATGGCAGGGGTTCGATACCTTCAAGGAAGCGAGTAGCGCCCACACCTGGGTTTATCGTATCAGCCTCAACACTTGTCTCAACGACAAGAAGAAGCGGTCACGTCGAGAGAAAACGATACCGTTAGACCTGACGGTGGATCTCTATCAGGATACCGACGACCCTAAGGTGGAGCAGATCCGCCAGCTTCACGACCGCATCGGTCAGCTGGAGTTGACCGACAGGGCGCTGGTACTGATGTGGCTGGAGGGTATGAGCTACGATGAGATTGGTCTCGTATTGGGCATTAGTGCCAACAACGTAAGCGTACGCTTGGTAAGAGTAAAAGAAAAACTAATCAAAATGCTACGATAATGGAAAACGACAACCTGAACATAGAACAAGAGCTGGACCAGATGAAACAGCAATACGCATTGCTGCAGGAGGAACTCAACCAGCAACACATTGCCGACGAGAAGTTGCTATTCGAGACAGCTAATAACCGATTACGTGACTGGCAGAAAAGGCAGATAAAAGCCATTGCGCTAGTGGCCCTCATATTTATTCCATCTGTCATATTGATTACCGTCCGAAATGGAGATCCGATTATTATCATTGCCGCCTGGGGGATGATGTCAATATTTGCTTATCATTTCTTCAGCCGACGAAAGGCCTATCAACGTTGTACGACCCTTGAGGAGGTCGTAGATACCATGGCATATATTAACTCCATAACCCCTGAACCCATAAAGGTTCGACTCCCTAAAAGCTTCATCATGCTATTCTTTGGCTTTCTATTAATCTTTAAATCCTCTGACAACTGGATACGGCCCCTTATACTAGTGACTTGTACTATTCTTGTCAGCCTACACGCCGGCCGGAAAGAACAAAAAAAACAACGTCAGCTATTCAAGGGCATAGAAGACATAATTGAGGAAGGCAAGAAAGAGTAGATCATCAGACAGCATAGTCCTCATGATGCTCGGTTTGTAATACTCTACAACCGTTGTATTAAATTAAAAAAGTGAGAGCACCCAAATGGAACTCCCACTTTTGCTATTTAGTGTCGGCGGATGTTGGTATGATTACAAAGAATGACCTCGGCAATCCTTCGGTGATCCTTCGGTGATCTCTCGGTGATCCTTCGACGGAATGAGGTCAAAATGGCAACATTCAACGTTGGATATTTTGCAAATATTTCCAACCACAATTGAGTCGGTTCCCCCTTTCTATCCCTCCAATCCCCCTCCTCTCTGTCCTCCCTAGCATTTCTTATCCCCTCCTTCCTCCCTATCACTCCCTAGTCCCACCTCCCCCTCAGCCCCCGTCCCAGCGGGTCACCGCTGGGCAATCCAATCCATCCCAATCCACCCCCTATAGCCCATCCTGGCT
>JAKSMQ010000011.1 GCA_024400565.1 Bacteroidales bacterium | reverse complement strand
TTTTTCCTCGTGCTTTTCTTTCTCAAAAGTTGCATTTCTTATTGGAACTTAGGCCATCTATGATTACTTTTTGGACAGATAAAAATGCAATTACTATTTACTATTTTTCGTTTGATTCAAAGGCAAAATAGAACGAAAAATGTTATTATGAAAACATTGGAGTACACATAATTATGAAAGTTTATAACATCCGAACAAGGCTAGTCGAAGGGCATAAGGATACAAGACAAAAAAAATAATTATTCTCCCGATGTAATAAAACTTATTCTGGTACGTTATTAGATATTGATAAAAAATAAAGATATTCTTTATTTAACCTTTTGAATACATAACCATGAAATCGATCATCGTAGGCACGGATTTTTCAAAGGGCTCTTATGTAGCCCTCGACGTGGCTGTGGATATTGCCAACAAGATGGGTACTAACATCAAACTCATCTGGGTAAGAAAAGATAAATCATCGTCGGACGAGAAAGACCAGACCCAACGCCTGGCCGTCGACAAGATGCAGTCGCTATGCGATGAACACGCTCCCCGATTGCATGGCACTATCACCTACGAGGTGAAATACGGTGCCGTGGCAGACGTTTTGGGAGAAGAAGCCAAGAAACTCAATTCGCCGATGATTGTAATTGGTACCAATGGAGCCAAAGGCTACGAGCGCTACTGGCGAGGCAGCACGGCATGCCGCATCATGCTCGAAGCCCCCTGCCCTACCCTGACCATCCGTGAGGGTTTTGACTTCAACCGTTCGCTCCAGAACATTGTGCTCCCGCTCCGAATCAATCCATACTCGCGCCAGAAAGTTCCCTATGCGGCCACTATGGCAAAGATATTCGGGTCGAGAGTTCATATATTGGGTCTGATCGAGAATGTCCACTCCATGGGCACACTCAAGTCATACCTCAAGCAGGTAGAGGAATTCTTTGCAAAGGAAGGTATTCCCTTCACCTGCATCGGACGCCGCTACGAAAACTTTACAGATTCCGTACTTCAATACTGCTCTGAGATAAAGGGAGATATGGTCGTTGTCAACACAGAGAAACAACGCCTCATCACCCGCCTGTTCCTGGGAACCAACGCCCAGCAGATGGTACATCACGCCCAGATTCCCGTATATTGTATTCAACCTAAAGAAATTGGAAGCATTGCACGATAACGACCTCATAATCATAGGAGCCGGCGCTGCCGGAATGATGGCAGCCCTGACGGCCGCCAACGCCGGACAACAGGTATTATTGCTCGAAAAGATGGACCAGCCTGGCCGCAAATTGCGCATCACAGGCAAAGGCCGATGCAATCTTACCAACACGGCCCCTCTCAAGGAGTTCTTGACCCATATCGGATCCGACTCCCGTTTTCTGCGCAACAGCTTCTCCCAATTTTTCAACGAAGACCTCATTACCTTCTTTGAGGAACATGGTGTGCCCCTTGTCGAAGAGCGTGGCAGCCGCATCTTCCCCAAGAGCGGAAAATCGCTCGACATCTTTCTGGCGCTGATACAGGAAATCGAGCGCAGCCCGCGCATCACGATCCAGAAAAACACATCTGTCAAAGAACTCATCCTCAACGAAGACGGCATTTGTCGAGGCGTTGTGCTGGCCGACGGAACAAGACTGCGAGCGCCCAAGGTTATCGTTGCTACGGGAGGAAAATCCTATCCCCTTACGGGAAGTACCGGCGACGGATACACACTCGCCCTTCAGGCAGGCCATACGGTCGTAGAACCCGTTCCGTCGCTTGTGGGACTGGTCTGCGAGGAGCCCATACCCGAGGAGTTGGAGACCTTCACCCTAAAGAATGTCTCGCTCCGAATCACTCATCCCGACGGAAAGAAAGTAGGCGAATTCTTTGGAGAGATGAACTTTACCGACAACGGCATCGGAGGTCCTATCGTACTCTCCGCCAGCCGACTCTCCAGCCGCCTTCTCCATAGCGGACAGCCACTCAGGGCCGAGATCGACCTTAAACCTGCCATCGAAAGAGAACAGCTCGACAAGAGGCTTATCAAGGATCTCGATGCCAACGGCAACCGTCTGTTCCACGATGCGTTACGCCTATGGCTGCCGACCGAACTGGTCAACCTTTGTCTGCAACGTACCAAGATAGAGAAATTCAAACGTCTCAACCAGATAAATGCTGCCGACCGAAAGAAACTGCTCAACTTTCTGAAAGCAGTCCCCTTTACCCTTACTGCCACACGAGGTTTTGAGGAGGCCATCGTAACACAGGGAGGAGTAAGTCTGAAGGAGGTGAATCCCAAGACGATGGAATCGCGCCTCGTGCCGGGACTCTTCTTTGCCGGAGAGATTCTCGACCTGGATGCCGACACGGGAGGATACAATCTTCAAATAGCATTCTCAACGGCTGTTGCCGCAGGAAAGCCCTAACAAAGAAAGAATATTAAACCAAACCGCTCAACTAGAATCAAAAAAATGAACATGAAAGGATCGACAAAATACGAAAGCGCCTCGACGGGAGTACCCTCTCTCGATACTACCATACCCCAACAACTGGTCAACGATACCAACAAAGCTTTATCACATCTTCGCCAAGCCCTCTGTAACGATGTTACGGGCTATGTAGCCAAACGACTCAACATGACAGAAGACGAACTGTCAGCCAGTCTTTCGGCCGAACAGGTTGACGGAGTTGCCTTAGCCTTATACAATATAGAGATGCGCTCCCAGGCCGTCATCATCGGCGATCAGACGGGCATAGGGAAAGGACGTCAGGCTGCAGCCATGATCCGCTATGGTCTCAAAGCAGGTTATCTTCCCATATTCTTTACCGACCGATACACACTCTTCAGCGATATGTATCGCGACTGCAAGGCTTTGGGTATCGGCGATGCCCGCCCGCTGGTGGTAAACAAAGGAGTATGTGTGGTCGATTTCGACCGGCTGATAGACAAAGAGCTGACCGAGGACCTAATATGGACTCTGGAAGAGGATGAAATTGAGCAGAAGGAGACCGAGGTCTTGTCTCATTATCAGAGTCAATACGAAACGGTTTACAAGGCTCCGACAGCCTCGCAGATGGATCTGATGTATCAGGCCGGAGATATTCGACGCGAATTCTACGACTACCTGATGATTACCTATTCCCAGCTCCAGACCTCTAGTCGAGACGACACCCGTCTTCAATTTCTGCTTTCTCTTTGTCAGAAACACAAGGTGCTGTTTATCTTTGACGAAGCCCACCGAAGTAGTAGCGTAAGCAACGGCAAGATTTCAACTATTACAGAATGCGTCAACAAACTCCTGTCGGAGACGCCTGCCACCCAATGTATCTTCCTTTCTGCCACATTTGCCAAAAGAAGCGAAAGTTTCTTTACCTTTATGAACCGAACCACTCTTGGCGCTCTTGCTACAGAATCGACACTCAGAGAGGCGCTTCATAACGGGGGTATACCTATGCAGGAATTTGTGTCTGCCAGCCTGGCTGCTGAAGGACAGATGGTTCGCAGGGAGCATTCTAACACCAATCTTCCCATTCCTACCTACACCTATCTTGATGACGATATAGAGGTCCACTCCATACTCTTTGACAAGGTAATGGAGTATTTCCGCGACATAGTTGAGTTAAGCGATTCTGTTGCCGAACTCCTCAACGATGCCAAATCAGCCAATATCGACATTCCCTTTACCAAATATCCAGCCCGCAGACAGCTCTTCTACATTAACAAGGTATTGCTCCTCTCGTTAAAGGCCACACAGGTGGCCCGACTAGCCGTAGAGGAAGTTCGTGAAGGGCGTAGTGTGGTTATCGGAATGAGCGACACGCTGGAATGTATTCTCAACGATGTCGAAATTGTTGACAAGAATCAGGTTAGGGGCGATTTCTCCGCTTTACTTTACCGGCTACTGGAGAAGACAGTCTGCGGATCCTCGTTTGGAACAGCTGTTTTCGATATGCCCATTGAGGGCGACGGGGATGCAGAGGAGGCGTTACGTTCTCACCAGAAGGAAATCAGACAGCAATATCTCGTATTAAAGGAGAGTATTCCCAATGAGGTTTTTCATCTTCCGATGTCGCCTATCGATGTTATCCGCCAGCTTATTACGGTCGAGAAGTTCAAGCCACGCAATTCAAGAAAGAAGATAAACATCCGTTTTGAAGAATGTACGGGGCGCGCGCATCAGATTGAATATCTTTCGCCCGAGGGCGACGACGACTACATAAATGCAAAACTGGTGTCACGCAAGCGTCGCCATTCCAATCATATCTACAACGACTTTCAGAACAACCTTATCGATGTCATTCTGATAAATGCCTGTGGAGCAATAGGAGCCAGCGCACATGCAGTCTCTACCGCGATAGTACCAGAAGAAGAAGTCCGCCAACGCAAGATGCTGATTATCCAGAACGATCTTGATGTAAATATCGACCTTCAGAAACGAGGACGTATCAACCGTACAGGTCAGATTTCCAGTCTGCCTCCACTTTACGAATATGTTATCACGGCCATTCCTTCCGAAAAGCGTCTCAATATGATGCTTCGAGGCAAATTGCGTTCACTTAGCGCCAATACAGCCGCCTTTCAGGATCAGGACAAGGACCAGGCAGACTTTATCGATATAGACAACAAATACGGCAATATCATAGCCAAAGACTATCTCAAGGAGCATCCTGACCTTCAGGAATTATTGGGCATTAAGAGCAATATTACAGCCAGTATCATTATGGCCCGCATGGCCATGCTGAGCGTGAGCGACCAGCAAGAGATTGTAGACGACATGATGACCAGTTACAATCTGCTTGAGAGCGAGTTGCGAAGAATAAACCAATGGGATCTAGAAAGAGAATACCGCGATTTTGAAGCCGAATTTGTCAAAGAAGAAATCTTTACATCCTCAAAGAGTAAAAGTCGCCTGGGAGGCAATTCCTATCTTGGAACCTACCTCTGCCAGCATATCACATTCCCCTATTCAGCCGATCAGGTCAACAACATTGTCCAGGAAAACAGAATTGTATTCGGTTCTCCCTATAAGAAAAACGATAAACTCCAGAGAGAAATCCAGTCCTATTATTCCGAGCTTGACAAAAAGACTACCCTTCGTTGCGACCAGCGGCAGGAAATTCTAAAGGACAACACCTTTGCGGCACTTTGCAAGTATATCAATAACAAGCAACTCTGCCACGACCTTTTATCAATAGCAAGCGAAGAAAACGGAAAGGAATGGGAAGCAAAATGCGAGAACCTTCTTTCTTCCTACGTCAAAGAAATCGCAATAGAATCTTCGCCCAAGGGAAAGGCTAGAACAAAGGCAACGGACGATATTACAGATTCCATAATCGCCCAGGCCAAAGCAATCATCAATCAGGAGTCTTCGAAAGGACAATCTCCCGATAAGAAACAATTCTCTTCTGCAAGAATCGTAATGATGTCTATGCGAAAACTTCGCAGTTTCCGCAAACAATATCTACGCAACCTGAAACGTCTATGTGACCAGACAGAAGCTATCGATGACGAGAAGAGACGCCTCCAACGAGCATTACTCAACTGCGAGATAGGCGACAGTTTTCAGAATATTGCGGCTTATCTTAACGAAGAAGAGACTCCCGAGAAGGTAAGCGCCGTACTTCTTGATATTCGTTTTGGAAAAGATATGAAAAACAGATTTCTTCCCAGTAAGGTCGAGTTTGTTTTTGCTCTTACGGCCGTCAGAACAGAGTTGGTCATCAATCTTGTTCATAACAAGAAATACAGTAATTTCAACCGGCTCATTTCAATCTCCCAACTCCCCAACAGACATCTTACCAAGGGCGATTGGAACAACGAGATTGCCAAATACAATAACCGTATTATCGAACGTACCATTATTACGGGCAATATTCTAGGGGCATTTGCCAATCCTGCCATCCGCGAATTGCAACCACGGTTTATCACATTCTCACTCAAACCGAACGAAGAGGGAGAGAAAAAGATAATGCACGGATTGCTCCTTACCAATGACAAACAGAAACTGAACAAAGTCCTTAATAAGGTTTCGATGCCCATAACGGAGGCTTTGAAACACGCCAATAATACCAATACTTCTTATAGTATTACCGGTATGGGGGTAAACTTCTCCTTGTTACCCGTTCGTTCAAGTAAATTCAAGGGTATACGCTATTTAATCTCTATTGAAGACGGGGATGTTTCGTTCTACAAGACAGACAAACGTTTTGATCCTATCCGTCCCTTCTTTATTGCCAGCCCCATACGTTCGCAATATAACGAAAAAGGTAAAACAAGACATTTCCACTATGCGACTGAGGCGTTAGACCCTCAAAGCCAACAGTTCACAAGCATTATGGAATTGTTTGCGAAACAGGATGCTATGATGACCGTTCCCCGTAGCCAACTCACCCTTGGCGATATCGGAAAGCTTGAATCGCAAGCCGAAATAGACGACAACGCAAACTGGCCACAATTAGATTGGGTTCACGAAACACATCCTCCCGTTCCTCCTATTCCTGAGCAATTCAACATTCATATTGAAACGCCCAAAGAATTGAGCGACAGCCCGACAGGAATGCCTGTTGAAGAATTTTCTCCTTTGGTCAAACTGGCCATCGAAACGCTTGAATGCGAAGGATACGATGTTCATATAAAGGTTCAGTTTAATGCTGTAAGAGGATTATATTTTGAATGGGACCGACTTATCTATCATAAGAAACAGGACTCCAAGGATCTTGCTAAGGCACGTAAGATAAGAGAAAACATAGCCTTCTGTCTTAGCCAGTTTATGGGAGAGCATTTTCTTTCGTTTCAGCCCGAAGTAAAGGCCATACTGACTGAGATATCAAAACGCGAATTCCTCGTTCAAGATCAGGCCTATATCGAAAGATTCTATCAGGAGATGCTTTTTCAAAGTCCTGCAAAAGAGACTGTCGAAGAGTTTATGAGACAATGTCCCTATTCTCCCAAACTGAAACCCATTTACGATAGTCTTCAGGATTATCTCAAAGGAAAAACTCCGATTATCGTATTAAAGCAAAAGGAATAGAAAGTATTCTCTCCTCTATCCCAAGCAATTGAATGCATTAGGGATATGCTCAATCTTATAGCCCGTTTCATTCAAGACAACTCCTATGATATCAAAACGGGCTTCTTCCTCTATATTGTGCTGAATAATATAGGCATTAGCGGCCTTTATGCATAGAAGTTGTTTCTTTCGGTTGACAAAATCTTCTGGATTTCCGAAAGTACTATTCTTGCGGGTCTTAACTTCTACAAACACAACCCAACCATCTTTACGGGCAATAATATCCAACTCCCAATGTCCCATTTTCCAATTGACATCCAGAATCTCATATCCCTGTTCCTTAAGATACCGGCAAGCCATCTCCTCGCCGATTTTTCCCATTGTGTTGTGAAGAGCCATACATTTCTAGTTTAGAAATTCCTCAACAGCAATAGTCGCCTCTTCCCAATCAGACATTTTCTGTTCGAGCGTATCTTTCAGTTGCTGATAGCTCTTATAAAACTCAGGATTGGTACTTTCGCTACTTCCTGAAGCCAACAAGGCATCTTTTGAAGCAATCTCCTCTTCGAGCGATTCTATCTCTTTCTCAATCTTTTCGACAACCGAACGCAACTTCCTCAATTCACGCTCACGCTCCTTGCTTTGCTGATAGTTCAATTTATTCTGCGAAACTACGGGCTGAGATGAAGCAGTCTGTTTCTTAGCAACCTCTAAAGCCTTGAGATTCTCTATCTTTCTGTATTCAAGAAACTCAAAGATATCGCCTTTAAATTCATGAACCTCGCCATCGCGGAACTCATATAAAGAATCTGTAAGTCCCTGAAGGAAGTCTCGGTCGTGGCTTACAAGAATAAGCGTACCATCATACTGGAGGAGCGCATTCTTAAGGATGTCTTTCGAGTTCATATCCAGATGGTTGGTAGGCTCGTCGAGCACAAGTAGATTGCTGGGCGTAAGCAGAAGTTTGGCTAATGCCAAACGGGCCTTTTCTCCACCCGACAATACCTTGACCTTCTTGTCAATATCGTCAGAATCAAAGAGGAAACTGCCAAGAATATTTCTGATCTTAGGACGGATATCACCTTGAGCAATATCGTCGATTGTCTGAAATACTGTCTTCTCCCCATCAAGCATAGCAGCCTGATTCTGGGCGTAATATCCAATCTGAACCTGATGTCCGATTTTACACAATCCCGTCTGGTCGTGAATATCGCCCACAATAATCTTTGCCAAGGTTGACTTACCCTCGCCATTTCGTCCGACAAAGGCAACTTTGCTTCCTTTAAGGATTGTAAGATCCACATTGTCAAACACCTGCTTCTCTCCATAAGCCTTTCCCAAATGTTCTGCCTCAACGACAATCTTGCCGCTATGGGGCGCTGGAGGAAACTGAAAATGAATACTCTCTGTGGAAACTTCATCAACAGTAATTGTATCCATCTTCTCTAGCATCTTGATTCGGCTCTGGACCTGCTTGGATTTTGTAGCCTTGTAGCGGAAACGTTCGATAAACGCCTCTATCTGTGCAACCTGCCGTTGCTGATTGGTAAGAGATGCCATCTGACTGGCACGACGTTCCTGCATCAGAACAACATACTCGCTATAAGAGGCCTTATAGTCATAAATGCGGCCTGCCGTAATCTCTATGGTTCGATTGGTAATATTATCAAGGAAGGTTCGATCGTGACTTACCAATAGGACGGCTCCAGGATAACTCTGAAGAAACGATTCGAGCCATTGAATACTCTCAATATCAAGGTGATTGGTAGGCTCGTCAAGCAACAGAAAATCGGGACGCTTGAGCAAGAGCTTTGCCAACTCTACTCGCATCTGCCAGCCGCCGCTAAACTCTGTAATAGGACGCTTGAAATCGCTATGATGAAAACCCAAGCCCAGCAATATCTTCTCGGCCTGTTCCTGACGGCTGGCTCCACCCAGGACGGCGATACGTTCTGTAACATCGTGAAGCTGAGTCAGCAGACGTTCATAATCAGCACTCTCATAGTCGGTCCGTTCCGAAACCTGCATAGACAATTCTGCCTGCTGACGTTCGAGAGCATCGATGGTTTCAAATGCCGTAAGAGCCTCGTCAATAACGGTTCTGCTGCCCGAGGGGACCATTTCCTGAGGGAGATAGCCTACCGTCTGACCGGAAGCGACAACTATTACGCCCGTTTCGGGTTCCTGCCATCCGCAGAGAATCTTGAGGAGAGTACTTTTGCCGGCGCCATTCTTGCCTACGAGGCCTATGCGGTCTCGGTCGCCGATATTAAACGTAACATTATCGAAAAGGTTCTGACCTGTAAATTGAACGGAGAGATTGTTGACAGAGATCACAGTTGTATGTAATAATTAATGAATAATAATTATTATATGGGCTCAGAAAATAGAAAGCCGCCCTGGGTCAAGGCGGCTTTCTTAAGTAATAAGCCTAGTGAAGGAATTAGTTGAGTTTGAAGTCAACGGGGAGGTTGAATTCGCAACGTACGGCCTGACCACGCTGCTTACCAGGTTTCCACTGGGGCATCTTTTCTACTACGCGCTTAGCTTCCTGACCGCAGCCACCGCCGATGTCACGTAATACTTTTACGTTGGTAATTTTGCCGTTCTTCTCAACAACGAACTTAACGAATACCTTACCCTGAATGTCGGCAGTACGTGCTGCATCGGGATATTCGATATTTTCGCGAAGATACTTGTACATTTCCTCAAGGCCGCCGGGGAATTCAGGAGTTTCCTCTACGAACACGAAGATTTCTTCTTCCTTAACCTCTTCGTCCTTGTCTTCTACAACAGGTGCGTGATACTCCTGCATGGCAGAACCGTCATCTTCGGCATTGAATGTTACCTCATTCTCAATTACCTTATCGTTGTCAACGATTTCGATTTCGGTTACAACCTCGGGAGCAGGTACCTCCTGTGGGGGTTCGGGTTCAGGAACGTCCTCTTCGGTGTTGAGGATCTCTTCTTCGAGCTCAGCTTCAGCGGTACGGGTATTAACCACAAGTTCTTCCTGGTCGTAGGTCTTTCTGTTGAAAGCATACATTACTACAAGAAGAATAACCACCAAACCTATCTCAAGAAACAATCCTTTCTTTTTTTCAAGGTCAGCCTTAGGCGTTTTCTTTGCTTCCATATTATTAATTTTTAATTATTTATTCAACTTTTACTGGCGCAAAACATGCACTCTTTCAATTAGCAAAGATACAACAATTATTTGAAATAGCAATATCTTTTTTATCAAATCTTTTAACAGATGGTGTTAACTCATTAGAAAACAAATCTTTCGGCACAAAATATTTTTCACACCCGCCTGTTGATAAATCTTCGGCAGAACACCCATCCCAGACGACATTCTGAAGCTATTTGAAACAAGAAAACGAACCCGCATAAACAAACAATTTTAACACACGGAAGAATCATCCGTCTCAGGACCACGATTCTCGTCCCCCACCCTCGTCCCAGACAGCTTACAGACAGCACATAAACAGCACACAAGCAGTACCATTTCTGATTTTCGAGGACGCTATGTGCTGCCTATGTGCTGCCTGTGTGCTGTCTGTATGCTGTTTGTGTGCTGTTTGTGTGCTGTCTGTATGCTGTTTGTGTGCTGTCTGTGTGCTGTCTACAGAATGCCACGATATGGCCCGCCTGACATCGTCTCTTTTACAGGCCATAATGCAACAAGAGCAAAGAAATAGAAAGTTTTCGTTTACATTTCAGAAAATATTTGTATATTTGTACTTTTGAAGACTATCGCAACACTCGCATAATAATATAGAAAACAATTCATTATTTAGACTTGAGCGCGATTGTCTCTATTCAAAAACGAGAGAAAGACCCTATCGAACGATGCACTATAGACTAATAGACGGCTATATTCTGAAGAAATACCTGAAGACTTTTCTTCTGGCCATGGTGCTCATCATCATCATCGTCATTACCTTCGACGTGTCGGAGAAGCTTGACGATTTTCTCTCCAATCATGCCCCGTTCAACGAGATTGTCTTCAACTACTACCTCAACTTCATTCCCGGATTTGTCAACCTCTACAGTCCGCTGTTTATCTTCATCAGCGTCATCTTCTTTACATCCAAACTGGCTGGCAATACCGAGATTATCGCCATTCTGGGCAGCGGAATCAGCTACAAGCGTCTGCTGAGACCCTATATGCACGGAGCCCTGATAGTAGCCATAATAGTGATGATACTAGGAAACTTCGTCATTCCGTGGAGCAACCAGTATCTGGCTGAGTTTGAAGGCAAGTACATCAAGACGATGAAACGTGCATACTATAGCAACGTGCATTTCCAGATGAAGAAAGACGTGCAGGTGTATGCCGAAAGCTTCGACGTGCGGCAGAATCTGGCCATGCGTTTTGTAAAAGACACCTATGGCGAAGACGGCCGACTGACAGAACGCATCACGGCCCAGACCATCATCTACGACAGCACGAGCAGCAAATGGATGGTAAACAACTGTTTCGTCCGCACTATAGACGGACAGAACGAAAAGCTGGACTACATCTTTCAGGAACAGCGTGACCTGGAGCTCACGCCCGAGGACTTTGCCCAATATTCAGTTGACATCCAGTCGCTCAATACGCCCAAGCTGTTAGAACATGTAAAGAAAGAAGCCATACGCGGATCGGGCGCCCTGATAACCTCGCAGATCGAGCTCTATCAGCGACTGCTCAACCCCTTGGCTATCATAGTAATGACCATGATCGGAGTAGCCATCTCGTCGCGCAAGACCCGTGGAGGAATAGGCGTGCATCTGGCCATAGGCATCAGCATAGCCTTTGCCTTTATCGTCTTCATGAAGGTAACTACCGTCTTTGCCATCAACGGCAATCTTCCGCCCTTCCTGGCCGTATTGCTACCCCAGATAATATTCGGCATATCAGCCGCTTATCTTATCAGGACTGCACCCAAGTAATCAACAGAAAAAGAATTATATTAACCTCATACATACCATGACAATTCCCGAAATAGAACAGGCCATCATCGACGAGTTCTCCAACTTTGAAGAATGGCTCGACAAATACAGCTACCTCATCGAGCTGGGCAAAGACTGCCCCGCAATTGAAGAGAAAGACAAAACCGAGCAGAATCTTATCAAAGGATGTCAGAGCCGCGTGTGGCTAAGCTGCTCGCAGGAGGAAGGCCGTCTGCGTTTCCGTGCTGACAGCGACGCCGTTATCACCAAAGGAATCATCTCGCTCCTTATCCGCGCCCTCGACAACCAGACACCCCAGGACATTCTTGCCTCAGACCTCTCCTTTATCGACCAGATAGGCCTCAAAGAGCATCTCTCCCCCACCCGTTCCAACGGTCTAACCTCGATGGTGAAACAGATGAAGATGTATGCTCTTGCTTTTTCCATGACCAACAAATAGCCCTGAATGAACCTGCTCAACAAACTTTTCCACAAGGATATGCCAACACAAGAAGAAATCAAAGAACAAGCAATCAACTGCTTGCGCAACGTATACGACCCCGAGATTCCCGTCAACATCTACGACCTCGGACTCATCTACAATATTGATGTTGACGAAAAACTCAACATTAAGGTAACCATGACCCTCACAGCCCCCGACTGCCCCGAGGCCGAGTATATGGTGCATGAGGCACAGGATTTTCTACGCCATATTGAAGGCGTAGGCCAGGTAGACATCGACATCACTTTCGACCCGCCTTGGGATTACAGCCGCCTTACCGACGCAGTCAAGCTTGAGTTAGGCATAGAATAGTCCGTAATAGACATATTAAAAAGCATTTACGTTCACCCCTTCACGTCCGGAACAGACATTATCATCCGATAAATCTACAACAGATATGACCTTCTTATCCTTTTTCAACAGAAAGAAAACCAACGATGTCATCGGTAGCGGCTCGCTTACCGCGATGTCGTGGCGCCGGTTTCGCAAGGACAAGATGGCCCTAGCCAGTCTGGCGGTTATCTGTCTGTTCACCCTTATGGCCCTGCTGGGGTACCTTATCACCCCCGACCATACGCCTTGCTGCAATCAGCAATACCTCGAGCTGGCCACCCTCCAGCCCATGTCGAAGGCCACTTTCCTTTGTATAGAGAAACCCGAAGCCGATTCGGCCGGAACAACGCCTGCAGACTACAAGCGGCCGGGACTCCTTTCCCGTATGATCAACGGAGAACCCCTTCCCTATATGGCCATCCCCATATTCAGCCACAAGGAGGCAGGCGATTCCGTTGAGGTCGAAACCTTTACCGGCTCCACTCCCAACGACGGCGAGATCCTACGATTCCACCACGACCAGGTGGTCAAGATTGAGACCCGAACCTTTATCTTCGGAACGGATGGTTACGGACGTGATGTACTGAGTCAGATAATGATAGGCTCACGAGTAAGTCTCTCTGTAGGATTCATCGCTATCATCATAGCCCTTCTCATAGGCATCACACTCGGAGCACATGCAGCCTACTATGGAGGTCGTGTCGACAATCTGATAATGTGGCTCATCAACGTAGTGTGGTCCATACCAACCGTATTGCTCGTCATCGCAATCACGTTTGCCTTGGGCAAGGGGTTCTGGCAGGTGTTTATCGCCGTAGGACTGACCATGTGGGTAGATATTGCCCGAGTGGTTCGCGGCCAGGTATTCTCAATCAAGGAAAAGGAGTATGTCGAAGCGGCCCGTGCCTTGGGATTCAGCACATTCCGTATCATCTTCAAACACATCCTGCCCAATATTATGGGTAGCGTTATTGTGGTAACGGCGTCCAATTTTGCCAGCGCCATACTTTTAGAAGCCGGTCTCAGTTTTCTCGGCATAGGAGTACAGCCCCCTATGCCCTCGTGGGGAAGTATGGTAAAGGAGAACTACGGCTACATACTTCTCGACAACGCCTACCTTGCCTTCATTCCCGGCCTGGCCATTATGCTTATCGTATTGGCATTTATGCTGCTGGGCAACGGAATACGCAACGCGTTGGACACCAAAAGCCAATAGTTAAAAAGATTAAATGCTGCATTTTTTTTTTGCTAGAATGAAAAAATGATGTACTTTTGCAATATTGTAGAGAAAGGCTATACTAAATAAACACAGCATCAAATAACCTAAAATTAGGCATTTATCATATAGAATCAAATAATTCAATTTTTTATTAACCAAACAAAATCTTATTAAAATGAAGAAATTCGTTAAGTTTTTCGCTATCGCAGCTGTAGCTGCTGGCATGATGACTCTCGCTTCTTGCGGTGAGACAACTGGCCCCAATGGCAAACCTATGCACAAAATTACCGTAAAGGCTAATGACAATGCTATGGGTACTGTTACTGGTGAAGGTAAATACGAAGAAGGTACCGAGGTTACCATCTCCGCTACTCCTAAGAGTGGTTTCGTTTTCACCGAGTGGGCAGAAGACCACGTAAAGACCGCTACCCGCACCATCATCGTTGCTGGTGACGCTACCTACACCGCTAACTTCGCAGAGGCTTCTGCAGCTCCCGCAGGTGTTAATGTAACCTTCGGTAACAGCAGCTGGACTTCCGCTTACACCGAGGCTTACAACGTACAGGATATGCCTTACTTCATGGCTTTCAGCAATGCTGACCAGCAGACCTTCCCCATCGTAGCCTTCTTCGGTACCACCCTCAATCCTGGTACTACCAGCGCTACCTACGATGACAACACCATGGGTTATGACAACCTCAACACTCTCGACTACTACGAGGAGTACGCTCTCTCTGGCAACGGCACTACTTACGGTGACTGGTGGGCAAAAACCGCTACCGTTAACGTAACTTCCTACGATGCTACCAGCATGCAGTTTGTAGCTTCTATCAGCGCAGTTATGTTCTCCGCTCTCGAAGCTTACATAGCTGATTTCGGCGCTGTTGGAGCAGACGCTGCTTCCACTCAGAACCTCAGCATCTCTGTTAACCAGACCCTCGTTGAGTATACTGGCAAAGCTATCAAAGCTGGTGCTAAGAAGCTCTAATATTTGAAACATTAAAGGCTCTTTCGTCTCCATTTGAAGACGAGAGAGTCTTCTCTTAATTTTCAATTACACAAAAGAAATGAAGAAAGTATTTTGCTTAGCTGCTATCGCAACTTTCGCAATGGCATTTGTTGCTTGCAACAACACCCCCGAGGTAAACCAAGATTCTATCGACGCTGCTGATAGCGCTCGTATCGCTGACAGCATCCGTATGGCCGACTCTCTCGCCGCTGCTGATAGCGCTCGTCTCGCCGACAGCATCCGCGTTGCTGACTCTCTCGCTGCTGTAGAAGAGGCTGCTACCGACAATAGCAAGAAGGCTACCGCTACTACCAAGAAGCCTGCTGCAAAGCAGACCACCGCTAAGGTTGTTGCAGATCCTAAAGCATCTACCACTAAGACCTCCAACCTTACCGCTACCGCTGGCAAGCAGGATGTAAAGCAGGCTGAAAAGAAAATCCAGGCTGCTCCTACCGTTGGTGGAAGAAAATTATAATCAATCTTCTATAATGGTATACATAAAGAAGCCCGACCATAAACCTCGGGCTTCTTTACATAAACACACAACACAAAAATCAAATCTATGAAACGTCTGTTTTTCCTATCCCTGGCTACCATTTGTTTTTTCGGCTGTACGAACAACCAAATTAAAGAGGCCGCTATTGGATATCTCACAGCCGAAGGCAACTACAAGTTTGAAGAAGCCAAGCCCTACGCCTCTCAGCTTACCCTCGAAACCAAGATTAAATTTGAGCAGGAAATAATCCAGCCCCAGATGGATACAAATGCAGCTTTTGCTGAATCGTGCAAGAAGAACACCCCAGCCACAATTACCATTGACGAAATAAAGAAAGAAGGCAAGACGGCTGTAGTAAAATACACCAAAACAACTCCCATACAGACCCAGAAAGGCGAATTAAAAGTAATCGAAGAAGATGGCAAATGGAAGGCTCACCAGCCCATCCAGGTGCCCAAGGAAGTAGAATGGGCATCAAAACCCATCCCCCAACGCGACATCAAACCTGGCGAGCTCAAGAGAGTCCCCGTCGAGGAAGCCTTTAAAAAGGAAGCCGAATAGCAGCAATAGAACACGCTCTAACGACAGCCAAATATACAAAAGATACCGCGTCTCACAGGTTGAGAGACGCAGATATTCCCCCCTTAAGGTGCAGTATCATAACTTATCGGTCATTAACACTCGATAATAATAAGACCTGATTTTGTAAAATAATCCACAAGACTCAATTGTTTTGTGCTTCAAAAGAGCCCCATTTGGAGCATTTCTCTTTTGGGGAGACAAATCCTCCAAATGGCCAAATGCCCCGAAACGGGCTAAAAAAGCCCATACGGACGCGATCTAAAAAAAAGTTGATAACTGGAGCCCAAGGGGCTTGCCCGTTTGAAGATTTTTTCGTATTTTTGCATTCTCTTTTTAAATATAGAATACAATAATAAAATATATACACAATGAGCGAAGATCAAGTTAATGAAATGAATCAGAACGAAGGCTATAGTGCAAGTAACATTACCGTACTTGAAGGTCTTGAGGCCGTTCGTATGCGTCCAGCCATGTATATTGGCGATGTAAACGAACGCGGTCTGCATCATCTTGTATCAGAGGTTGTAGACAACTCTATCGACGAAGCAATGGCTGGATTCTGCGACACCGTAAATGTAACCATCCACGAAGACAATTCTATCTCTGTTGAGGATAACGGACGTGGTATTCCTGTCGATATGCACGAGAAAGAACACCGTTCGGCCCTTGAGGTTGTAATGACAGTCCTCCACGCTGGCGGTAAATTCAACAAGAACAGCTATAAGGTGAGTGGTGGTCTGCATGGTGTAGGTGTATCGTGCGTAAATGCACTTAGCGATGCCATGACAGCTGAAGTATACCGCGACGGAAAGATTTACCGCCAGGAATACTCCAAAGGCAAACCACTCTACGCTGTAAAGGTTGTGGGTGAAACCGAAAAACGTGGCACCCGTATCACATTCCATCCCGATGCAACTATCTTTACCGTTACAGAATACAAATACGACACCCTGGCCAACCGTCTGCGCGACCTCTCCTACCTCAACAAAGGAATCCACCTCAACATCCAGGACCTCCGCGAGAAGGTAGAAGAGAACGAATACCGCCACGATGAGTTCTTCTCGGCCAATGGTTTGGTTGACTTTATCAACTATCTCGATGTTGACGGCAATCGCGAGCACCTTATGCCCGAGCCTATCTATATTGAAGGCACCCGCAACAATATCCCCATCGAGATCGCTCTCCAGTACAATACCTCTTTCAACGAGCGACTCCATAGCTACGTCAACAATATCAATACCCACGAGGGCGGTACCCATCTCGAGGGCTTCCGACGTGGTCTTACCACTACCCTTAAGGCCTATGCCGACAAGACCGGTCTTCTTGCCAAGCTGAAGAAAGACGTAGAGATTGAGGGTAACGACTTCCGTGAGGGGCTTACCGCTGTCATCTCCGTCAAGGTTGCTGAGCCCCAGTTTGAGGGCCAGACCAAGACCAAATTGGGCAACACCGAAGTTCGTGGTGCTGTAGCCAGCGCCGTAAGCGAAATGCTAGAGAACTACCTTGAGGAACACCCCAAGGAGGCAAAAATGATTGTTGACAAGGTTATTCTTGCCGCTACTGCCCGTCAGGCTGCACGCCGTGCACGTGAACTCGTGCAGCGTGGAACCGTATTCTCAAGCGGCGGCCTTCCCGGAAAGCTGGCCGACTGTCAGGATGGCGACCCATCAATCTGTGAGATTTACTTCGTTGAGGGTGACTCTGCAGGCGGAAGTGCCAAGCAGGGACGCGACCGTAAGTTCCAGGCCATTCTCCCCTTGCGAGGCAAGATTCTTAACGTAGAGAAGGCACAACGCCATCGCGCCTTTGAGAGCGAGGAAATCAAAAACATCTACACAGCCCTTGGTGTAACCATCGGAACACCCGAAGACAGCCAGGCTCTCAACCTTAGCAAGCTCCGCTATCATAAGGTTATCATCATGACCGATGCCGATGTCGATGGTTCTCATATCGACACCCTTATGCTCACCTTCTTCTTCCGCTATATGCCCGAACTCATTGAGAACGGATACGTATATCTGGCTACTCCTCCACTCTATCTCGTTCGCAAAGGAAAGAAGAATGTATATTGTTGGACCGAAGAAGAACGTATCAACGCCATTCAGGAGCTCAATAACGGTCAGGAGAAAGGCCTCCATGTTCAGCGATACAAAGGTCTTGGTGAGATGAATCCCGAGCAGCTTTGGGAGACCACTATGAGTCCCGAGAACCGTCAGCTTCGCCAGATTACCATCGAGAATGCCGCTTCTGCCGACCGCGTATTTTCCATGCTTATGGGCGACGACGTTCCTCCCCGCCGCGAGTTCATCGAAAAGAATGCAACCTATGCCAACATTGATGCATAGTCAAACTCACTTCGATTAATTAACGTAACTATAATCAGTAACAATCACAAAATATTATGAAACGTAATCTTCTTCTTATAAGCAATTCTACCAACCGCGGAGAGAACTATCTCGGCTGGTGTACCGATATGATTAAGGATTTCTGCCAACGCCACAACGTAAAACGCGTTCTCTTCGTTCCCTTTGCAGGTGTCAGTCTGGCAGAAGGTGGTCTTGAGGCTTCCTACAACGCATACGAAGCTAAAGTCAAGGCCGTTTACGCTACCTTTGGTGTTGAACTCTACAGTATCCACCACGAAGAGTTCCCCATCCAGGCTGTAGCACAGGCTGAATGTGTAGCTGTTGGCGGCGGCAATACTTTCCACCTTGTACGCGAACTCCATCGTCAGGGCCTGATGAAGGCTATCTCCGAACGCGCTATGGCAGGTATGCCCTACATGGGCTGGAGTGCAGGTAGCAACGTAGCTGGCCCTACCCTCTGCACCACCAACGATATGCCTATCGTATTCCCCGAGAGCTTTGACTGCATGAACCTCGTTCCTTTCCAGATCAACCCCCACTACACCGACTTCTTCGATCCCAAGCATGGTGGAGAGACCCGCGACGACCGCCTGAAGGAATACATTATGGTTAACCCCGATATGTATGTTGCCGGTATCCGCGAAGCTACTGCTCTCAGCCTCGAAAAGGGTCAGCTCAAGCTTATCGGACGTCCCAACAAGATGAAGGTATTCAAATCCAATATCGCCAATACCAAGGAGTACGCCCTTGAGGATGATATCATGTTCTTAATGAAATAATAAGAGCTGAGAAATGGAATAGTAAAACTGGTCGGAAGAGAGACTGAGGGTTTTCGCCCGAGATTCCTCCGACCAGTAATTTATACCTTAAAACTTTCCACTTATGAAATATATCGGTGCCCATGTAAGTAGTTCAGGAGGAGCAGTCAACGCTGTTGCCAATGCCTTGAGTATCGGAGCGACTGCCTTTGCACTCTTCACGCGCAACCAACGCTCGTGGACGAGCAAGCCTCTCGAAGAGAAGGATATTACCGACTTCAAAGAGGCTCTGTCTCAGTCGGGTATCAGGCCCGAGCATGTGCTGCCCCACGATAGCTACCTTATCAACCTGGGCAACCCCGAGGAAGAGAACCTTCTGAAAAGCCGTGCCGCATTTCTTGATGAAATGCAACGTGCCGAACAATTGGGACTCAGGCTCTTGAACTTTCACCCCGGATCACATCTCAACAAGGTTTCAGAAGAGGAATGTCTTGACCAGATAGCCCAAGAGGTGAACCTCGCGCTCAGTAAGACCAGCGATGTCATTGCCGTTATCGAGAACACCGCAGGCCAGGGATCTAACTTGGGATGGAAGTTCTCGCAGATAGCCCGTATCATCCAGGGAATTGACCAGAAGGACCGAGTGGGTGTGTGTATCGATACGTGTCATACCCTTGCCGCTGGTTATAACCTTACCAACGAGATGGGATACCAGTTCACGATGGACGAGTTTGAGCAGGAGATCGGTTTCAAATACCTGAAAGCCATCCATCTCAACGACAGTAAGAAGGGTGTCGGAAGCCATGTCGACCGCCACGAATGTATCGGCAAAGGGTGTTTGGGCCAGTGGTTCTTCGAGCAGTTTATGCACGACGAGCGATTCGACAATATGCCTATCATCCTAGAGACTCCCGACCCGACCATCTGGGCCCAGGAGATTAAGTGGCTAAAGAGCCTATAGGACATCACAATTCTATAAAGAAAAAGGCACGAGACTAACTCGTGCCTTTTTCTTTATAAAATAATTATAATCAGAATACTTTCTCTAATTACCTCGTCCGAGAGACCTAATAGGAAGTGTTATTTCTTTAGAAACTGATCTCGGGTATAATACGTAATTCTTCGGTGTTCGATAAAATTATCTGTCTTATCTGATTCCTTAATTCGATCTCCAGTATTAAGATCATAATTACGCGAAGTATGCGAACCGACCTTTCTCGCAGTCCAATTACCAAAGTCATCAAACTGAATATATTCATACGTATAATTTTCCACACTAGAATTCCCTTCATCGTCTTCCATACTAACCGTTTCCTTCATTGGATTACCATTGTTGTCATGATCAGAGAAAATACTGACAATCTGGCACCAATAAGCACCTCCTTCACACATATCTACATTACCATCGGGCGTGTAGGAATAGACATAATCCCAATGGGAATCCATCAGATATTCAGTAGGAAGATAATTGGATAGCGCTATTATCCTACCCTGTTCGTCCCGATTTACATAAGCCGAGCTATCGCCAAAACGGACAAGATTTCCATTCTTATCAAAACTTAGATCATTCACATATTCGTTTGAGAATTTATCCCACCTCTCAACAGACATTACTGGTCCACGGAGGAAGAAAGTAGAAAGATCGTTAGAGCAAAATTCTGCATATTCAGTATCTTTTTTTGTGAGGGTCGAGCACCCCGTGATTATACCAATTGCAGACAAGATAAATAAAAAAGAAAGAATGTGTCGTTTCATATTGGGGTTGATAGATTATAGATGGTGATACGTGCTGTTAATATATCGTGATGTTTGTTTCAAAATATTAAATGGCATAATAAGTGACCAGATATCGGCAAAGAGAAAAAAGTCGATGCCAAATAACAACAAAAGAGAAATTTCTTTCTGCAAATCAAATCATTACACGATATCAATATCTACTTATTGACTTGCAAAGATACGAAAAATAATCCAATTTCACAAACGGGAAAAGGTGGGTCAAAAAATAGCTTAGGCTAACTGCCGCAATAGCCTAAGCTAGATGGCTACTTAGCATAGGCTAAGTGACCAGTTAGCCTATGTTATTTTTACGACTAGCTTAGGCTATCTTTGAAGGAGTCAATGGAGGCACTTTTTACGACATCAGATATGAGGCTTGAGTAGCTCTTTGTACACATTAATATATAATGAAAGAGTCCCTCGCCAAGCGAAGGACTCTTCGATATCTATTATCAGAAATATTGTTTATTTCTTGATATTGGGCTCTTCGAGACCGAGGTTCTGCTTCTTGTCCATTGCCTTGAGATAAAGTGCAATGAGGAGAGCGGCAACACCAAAGCTAGCGAAGATAATCAGAGGAGTAGTGTAGTCGTAGGGGATGAACTCTGCACCAGCAGCCTTTGCCTGAATAACAGCAGGGTTGTTGGCATTGGAGCTCTGGAGTACGTTACCGATAATCATAGGAACGAAGCAGAGACCTACGTTCTGTACCCAGAAAATCAAGCTGTAAGCACTACCGAGGTAGCGGGGATCCATAATCTTGGGAACGCTGGGCCAGAGAGCTGCAGGAACCAAAGCGAAGGAGATACCGAGAACTACGATAGTTACGTAAGCGATAAGCTTGCTGTGGGTAGCAGGAAGTACAAAGGCAAATACAAGATGACATACGATGAGAAGCATGGCACCGAAGATGAGCATGGTAGCACCTTTACCCTTGCGGTCGAGGAAGTTACCGAGGAAAGGAGTAATTGCAGCTGCACCAATGGGGAACCAACGGAAGATGTTGGATGCCTGCTGAGCGGTCATATCACCGATGTTGCACTGGAGCATGTTGGCACCATAACGCTGGAAGGGAAAGATAGCAGAGTAGTAAAGAACGCAGAGGAGAGCTACAATCCAGAAGGTCTTGCTGGTAAGGATAGTTCCTACGTCGCTGATCTTGAACTCTTCTTCAGATTCGCCAGTAGACTGTTCGCCAAGCTGTTTGTCGAATTTCTTGTCGAGAACACAGAAAACGAGGAAGAAGATAAGACCGATGCAGAGAAGAACGGTGCAGAAAGCTACGGGAGCCACGATGGTTTCCTTGCCGAATACGGAGGTACCGAGCTTAGCTGCGAGCCAGGGGGAGATAGAGAAGATAGCGAATACACCAACACGGGCGATAGCCATCTCAAGACCCATAGCGAGAGCCATTTCCTTGCCTTCGAACCATTTAGCGATAGCACGGCTTACGGTGATACCGGCCATTTCGCAGCCGCAACCGAAGATCATGAAACCGAGAGCAGCCATCTTGGCACTTGCAGGCATGGAAACCCACCAGGAGCCGAGCCACTCGTGCATGCCAGTACCCTGGAACCAGTCACTGATACCGACAAATTTGATAACAGCACCTACTAACATCAAGGATGCAGAAAGTGTGCCGGTAAAACGGATACCCATCTTGTCGAGGATAATACCTGCAAGAATAAGGAAACCGCATACGTTGAGGATGTACTCGCCTGCAGCATAGGTACCGAAGGCCGAGGGATCCCAACCGCGTTCAGCCTCTACAAGAGCCTGAATGGGCGACATTACGTCGACGAACATGTAGCCGAAGAACATCATCAGCGCGATGAGAATCAGCGCCGACCAACGAGCTACAGGATTGTCGTTGATGAATTTGTAAATCTTTTCAGTCATTGTTTATTAGTATTTTAATTATTATTTCTTCTATCAAATGAAAATGCAAAATTACAAAAAAGTTACGACATAAATGTTAAAACCTTAAAATATTTTACATTTTCATCCATCGGCTAAATCAGTTCGTACATGGCTTTCTGTATGAACTGATTCAGTTTGAGCGAAGCACGGAAACACTCAAGGGTATAGTCTACCAGGTCCTTACTGTTTACAAGATCTTCTTTGACCTCGTGCATACAACAATAATTACGATGGTTGAGAAGCTTGATATGTTCCCAGTTCTTGTCGTAGCCTTTGGGGGCTGACTTCAAAGGCCAGGGGTCCCAGAAACCGCCGGGAAACCAACGCTTGTATTCTTCGTCATTAATGATGGAAAGGAACTCTTCGGTATTGTAAAAAATCTCCTGGCGGATAGCACTCAAGGCGGGTCCATCGGGCATAAAAATGCCGCCGCCCATAAAACAGCCGTCTTCCTCCTCGGGTGCAAACTGCACATAATAACCAGGAACGCCAGTCCGCTTCACACCGCCTGTGGCTATAAAGAACGACACATGAGCCTTATAGGGACGTTTGTCGTTGGAGAATCTGACATCGCGATAGATTCTGTACATACATTGACTGGGTTTGGGGGTACCCAGGCTGGGGTCAAGCTTTACCATCTCGTCGATACAGATCTGGGTGTATTCGAGAAAACTCTTCTTGACAGATTCCCAACGGGGCTTGTTCTCCTGGAACCACTCGCGATTGTTGTTCATCATCAGGTCGCGAACAAACGGCATAGTATCTTTGATCAGCATAAGAGGTAGCGTATTAAGGTTCTTTATTTGAAATAATGATTAACGTTCTCTGCCCCACTTCCATTTCTTCTTATCGCATTGAGACTCAATCTTTGTTTCAATCTCATCGGGCAGTTGGGGGAAGAAGTCCAATCCTGTGCAAGACTCCACTTCATCGATAGTGGTAATATAATCTTCCAATACCTTACCTTTTGCATCGTCCTGAGCCACTAAGAAACAGATGGCTTCCTGGCGACGGGGGTCGTATACAATTTTGTAGTAATAGTCGGGCACACTCACTTTGTTTTCGCCGATAGTAGCCAAGCCTGGCTGAAGCACAGGACCCGTTACGACATAAAGACTATCGTAGTACTGAGCCCATCTGCGGGTCTGCTCCTCCATACGCTTCCACACTCCATCGTTGAAAGCATTGGTCTGAGGACACATATTACTCAAAAGGAACGATTCACTCATAGCCTGATAGTCCCATTTCATATCGCCTGCGGGGCAGAGATGTCCGCGGGAATAGCCCGAGCGTCTGTAATCCTCCAGCTGGGCCGACACGGTTGCAATATCCGTATCCTCACGGAAATCATTGGTGCGGGGCTGGGTTCCGTTGACATACTCACGGGTGAGCAGATATGCTACCCAAAGAGGCTGTTCGTGCTCTTCTGAATATTCCAATGTATAGGCTTTGTGAGCTACCACAGCCTTGGGGTCAGTATATCGGGGGAGCAGATGACTCCAAGGAAGATCCTTAGGATCGCGAGCCTCCCAGCGATCGGAGTGGTTGTCCTTTTCCTGTCTAGGTTGGGGGGATTCCTGAGTAAAAGGAGTTCCACTACCACAACTCATACTCAGCAGGAATGGAAATAGTATCAGAATGAATAATTTCTTCATCGGAGTGATTATTTAATCTATTTACCGCGGCCTTCTATGATAATTATTACCGTATAAAGTAATATCTTAACATCAGTCGCGATAGACATATTTTCCAGATAGAGAAGATCGTAGCGAAGACGCTCCACCATCTCGTCAACATTCTCGGCATATCCGTACTTTACCTGTCCCCACGAGGTGATGCCAGGCTTTATCTTCTGCAACAACAGATACTCGGGGGCACGCTCCACAATCTGGTCGATAAAATACTGTCGCTCGGGCCTGGGTCCGACCAGAGACATGGTTCCTCTTAAGACATTATAGAACTGAGGAATCTCATCCAGACGAACCTTCCGCATGAAACGGCCAAAGGGGGTGATACGAGGATCATTATCCTTCGATAGTGCCGGACCCGCCTTCTCGGCATCCACATACATCGAACGGAACTTGTGCATCTTGAATGGTTTACCGTGATAGCCGATACGTTCCTGTGCATAGAAGATAGGTCCTGGAGAAGAACATTTTACCAGGATTGCCGTAATGAGATAAACGGGCGAGAGAATCAACATCGCTATAAGCGACACAAGGATATCGAGCAGTCGCTTGAGACTATACTGCCACTCCTCCATCAGTCTGGGATTGATAGTAATAAGAGGAGAATGGAAGATAGAGTTAATCTTTACAGACCCGAAAATAATATCACGCTGCTCGGGAGAAATCTTAATCAACACGTCGGCAAAACGGGAATCAACTGTGCGAATAATCTGGTTAATCTGTTCTTTTTCTTTCTCTTCAACAGCTATCAGAACCTCTTCAATATGGTATTTCTCTATCAGACTATTCACATCAGTCACATGTCCAAGACAAGGCATTACTGACTCTAGGTGAGAATCGACAGAGCTGTTAACCTTCACAAAACCCACGAACTTGTTCCCCGAGTATACTTCTTGGTTCTCAAGTTCAAGATAGGTCTGATATGCCTTCTGACTGCTTCCTATCATCAAAGTAGGATAGCCAATCTGGCGGGTATGGATAAGATGTGCCGTGTGTGTGGTGATACAGAGCCGGCCCAGATAAGTCAATGTGAAGTGAATGAGCAGGAGGATGCAGAAAGAGAGATAATAATAGCGGTAGCTGGTCAGCTCGTCGTCGAGCAGAAGGGCAAAGAAGATAACTATCACGCCTAACAATGAGGCTGCTGCCGTCTGCTGGAGCTCCTTCAGTCGCGACTTACGATACACATCCTTATATGCCCCCTGAAAGATATAAAGACATATCCACGAGATAGGAATAACGATAATTCCTACCCAGAAGTTCTTATCACTAAACACCTCATTCACATCGTTGAAAGAGGTCGCTTCCAACCAGGTTTTGCGAATGAGAAACAACGCCCCCCATGCGAGTACAGCTGCCAGAAAATCACACAGCACATACTTGAATATCTGACGCTTATTATTCATTATAGGATATTGAAGTATAGGTAAGTAAATAGAAATGTAAAATCGTACTCTGACAGACTACATCACAACAACCTTCATGTTGTCGAGATAAATATTACCCGACCGTTTCTCACCATTGAGAGCTGTGAAATAGAGTCGGATATAGGGATAGTTGTTATACTGACGCCACAATTTTCCAAGATTGATGTAAATCTTCTGCCAATGAGTGTTGCGATAAAGCGTCATGGCTGCATTGATAATATTGGCCCCACCAACCCGTTCAGGATTATTGAAACCCACACTAAGCTCAAAATCTGTCCAATAGTCCATTTCAAGATACACATAAGCCGATGGATTATTCAAAACCAAAAGACTGTCCGACCAGAAATTCACAGAAGTCTGATCGGGTGAGACTCGAATTACGCCACAGCCATTGCCAGACAGAACCGTATCGGGATGAGTTACAAGGCGAACAACAGAATCCAGACGGATATTGGAAGTAGGTGTAAAATACTCTTCCCATGCCACTTTGACTGTATTACTGGATTTGAAAGTAGTATGAAGCGTGTCGAGATTCAATACCTGACCGGGCACAAGAGTCTGTCTGCCAAGACCTATTGAGCGATAGTAGGGATAATAGATTCGGGTTGATGCAATACCATTCTGCTTGATAATGGGCTCAATCTGCATGGTATCAATCTCTCCTTCCCGAAGCACAGGAATTGTGCAAGGCAGCTGGAATGTTCCCAGCGTTGTCCAGGCCTTATCACCTTTCACCCAATAGGATACAGACACAGCATCTATCAGATTGGAGAAGAATCCGCTCTCCTTGTGGTTCCAGTTGTCGTCATTACCACGATCAAGGGTTACTGCATTTATAGTGATATATGCGGGTTCGGATTGCTCAGGCTTGCATCCTGCAAAAAACAAAGCAACCAAAGCCGCTAAAATGAGAATCTTCGTCTTTTTCATATTTTAATAACGAATAATAATAATTAATATTGTATCGCCATGTATGAAAAAGCACCCCGATTTCAATCTATTCAACAAATCAGTCTGTAAGGAAGACTCTATTGGGCTGTTTTTTTCTTAATCTGAGCCAGAAACAGACCCAGCATTACGATAGCCATACCTGCCACCTTGGTAATAGTAAGAGACTCCTGTCCAATAGCAACGGCAAGTATCAGGGTAAAGACAGGAATCAGATTATTATAGACTGAGGCCGCTGTTGCTCCAACTGACTTGATACCAATATTAAAGCAGACATACGAGACTGTAGAACAGAACACCCCAAGAAAGGCCAGTCTACCCCACATTTCCCAACTCCAACTCAGCATAGGCAACGACTCACGTTCAAAAACCAGCACAATAGGAATGAAATAAATCAGCCCGAACAGATTCTGATAGGCGGTAATCGTATAGGGTTTATAGCGTCCCAGAACCTTAACCAAGACCACAGTATAGACTACAGCCACAAAGACAGCCCCAACCAGGAAAAGAATTCCGATAGGATTTGCTTCGACGTGCAATCCCCCACCCTCTTCGTTTATCATCATCACAACAATTCCTACCAGAGAAAGCAGGACTCCGACTATTGCCATCGGATTTAGTTTTTCCTTGAATACGACAGCCATACCAAAGGGCACACACAATGGGATTGTCGCAATAATGATTGACGCCAGACTTCCACTCACATAACTTACGCCCGAAGTTTCGAGTATCATATACAGGTAGGGTTCCCAGAACGAGAGTAGCATCATCATCAGCCAATCACCCTTGCGGATTGGCTCTAACTTTTTGGTTATTATCAGGAACGGGAAAAACGTGAGCGTGGCTATCAGCAGCCGAAGAGACACAATGATAATAGTTGAAATATAAGGCTGTTCTGTCTCAAACAATCCTTTCGTAAAAATAAAAGAAGAGCCCCAGAAAGCAGCCGACAGCAACAATACCAACTGACTGCCAAAGGTGGAGAAAAATTTAGATTTTCGGAAATCTTTCACTAGACGAATTATATTAATAAATCAATTATTTTTATGGCAGTTATCAAATTATTTGTATCTTTGCAGATGCAAATACGAGATTGCAAAGGTACAAATTAATTAACACATAGCGAAAAAAACATGAAGCGCATAGGCATTCTCTCCGATACTCATGGGACTATTCCTCCTCAGGTATATTCTTTTTTCAAAGATTGCGACGAACTCTGGCATGCGGGAGATATTGGTCCGGGAGTACTCGACAAGTTGAGAGAATTCAAGCCCATAGTTGCTGTTTTCGGCAATATTGACGGACAGGATATCCGCTATGAAGTACCACGCATTCAACTCTTCAGCCGCGAGGGTCTGAAAATACTGATGACCCATATCGGAGGCTACCCCCGCCATTATCAGGCTTCAATCCGGACTCTGATACAACAGGAAAGACCCGACATCTTCATTAGCGGCCACTCCCACATTCTTAAGGTTATCTACGACCACGACTATAACCTTCTGCATATCAATCCCGGAGCAGCCGGATACATAGGATTTCATCAGGTTAGCACTCTAGTAAGATTTGTCTTAGACGGAACGCCTAAAGACCTGGAAATAATGGAATATCCCCGAACTCCAACCAGAGAAACCAAATAAAGGTCAATATTCGCCAGTAAGAATATCATTCCTAGAAAGATCCTATTCAACGGATAAGACCTACAGCCCCCAGGAAAGACAGATTCGCTCAACAAATATTGTCAATTGCCCCATAACGGAGACTTATGGGGCAATTGATTTATTATAGGATATTATTTCTTAATCTCCTTCAGTTCAATCTCGTAGATTACAGGCGTAAAGGCAGGAATACTTGCTGTTCCCGAGCCGTCGAAAGCACACTCGAAGGGGAAATAGAAACGATATTGCGATCCTTCGTTCATCAGCTGGAATGCTTCAATCAAACCAGGGAACATAGGATTGCCTACGACGTGAGTTACAGGCTCGCGATTGTTATAGGTTGCATCAGAAACCTGATTGGTATAACAGTTGATACCTCTATAGTCAAACACGACTACTGTACCCAATTTGGCGTTAACGCCATTACCTGGACGCAACTCTTCGTAGTAGAAGCCCGACTTATGGCGTTTCAGATTCGGCTTCTCCTGAAGCAGTTTTGTAAAATACTGTTCCTGTCGTTCTTGAGCAGCACCACGCTGTTGTTGCATCTGCTCACGCTGTTGCATTTCAATATTACCTTGCAGATAGTAGAGTACCTGCTCGTAGGTTTCGTCCGAGATAGGCTGTTTCTCCTTGTTGAGAGTAGCCTCTACAGCACGAAGTACCATTTCCTTGTCAATCTGGATGCCGCTGGAGATAATATTCTGAGCCAGATATTCGCCCATCACCCAACTGAAGGTATCCTGCTGGCTTTCAAGAACAGTAACGCCAGATTTGCAAGAAACGCACATCATGGCCGCAGCAATCAATATCAAAATAGAATGTTTCATTTTTATATTATCAAACTGTTTAGTATCCGAGAATTTTAAGCATCGACTTATGACTCTGCTCTTTAGCGAAGAGCTTGGTAGTATATTCTCCATTTTCATCCTTGTCGATGATGATATGTTTGGGAGCTGGAATCAGACAATGCTGAATACCGCCATAACCGCCAAGACTTTCCTGATAGGCACCCGTATGGAAGAAACCTATATAGAGGGGCTCGTCGGGCTGAAGCTTGGGCAGGAAGATGGCATTGGCGTGAGAGTCAGCATTGTAGTAGTCCTCGCTATCGCAAGTCAGACCGCCCAGGAACACTCGCTGGTATTCGCTATCCCAATGGTTGATAGGCAGCATGATAAAACGCTGGTTGATACCCCATGTGTCGGGAAGAGTGGTAATGAAAGAAGAATCAATCATATACCACGACTCTCGGTCGTTCTGCTGTTTCTGTCCTAATATACTATATAATGTAGCGCCACTCTCTCCTACGGTAAAACTGCCGAATTCGGTAAAGATATTAGGTTCTTCAACTTCGCGGTTAGAACAGATATTCTTTATCTGAGCCAGAATCTCCTCAGCCATGTATTCATAGTCGTAATTGCTGGCAAGAGAGGTCTTGCATGGAAAACCTCCACCTATATTGAGACTGTCAAGATCGGGACAGATTCGCTTAAGATCACAATAGACATTCACACATTTGGAGAGCTCATTCCAGTAGTAAGCCGTGTCACGGATGCCGGTATTGATGAAGAAATGGAGCATCTTGAGCGTGAACTTGGAATTTTCCTTGATCTGCTCTTCGTAGAAACTGAGTATGTTATTGTAGCGGACACCCAGACGCGAAGTATAGAAGTCGAACTTGGGTTCCTCCTCCGATGCGATACGGATACCAATCTTCATGGGTTCGTCAATATCGCCGAGTGCTTCGCTAAGCGAACGCAACTCTTCCATATTATCCATGACAGGAACAACATTGTGGAAGCCGTCTTTGTAGATAGATGCAATATTATCAATATACTGCTGACGTTTGTATCCGTTGCAGACAATAAACTTGTCCTTGGTGATGAGATTGGCCTCAAACAGTTCCTGAATAAGATTGATATCGAAAGCCGAAGAGGTCTCCAAATTGATATCATTCTTTAGCGCTTCTTCCATTACGAAGCTGAAATGACTGCTCTTGGTACAATAACAATAGTTATAAGTACCGCGATAGTCAGTTTTGGCTATAGCCACATTAAACATACGTTTTGCCTTCTGAATCTGACTGCTTATCTTGGGCAGATAAGTAATCTTGAGAGGCGTACCGTACTGTTTGATAATCTCCATCAGAGGAATATCGTGAAACATCAACTCCCCGTCTTCGGTACGAAATTCGTCCTGTGGAAACTCGAAAGTCTGATCAATCAAATCGTAGTACTTATTTTTCATTGCTTCGATTTTTATTGAATTACATTGTTATTTTTTACCCAATCCAACCGAGTCGGATTCGAATTATTAAGTTGCAAAAATACAACTTTTATTGCAAACAACAGCATAAATAATCATTATTTAATACTATTTATAATTGCATAGACAGACATACCCAATCATAACCACTCTATAAAACAGACACTTTCACACAAACCTACACAAATCAACCAAACCCATCTCTCAACAATAATCCGACTCACTTAAATACCATTACATTATTCCAATCCGACTAAATTAGATTTTTGATTTTTATTTCAACACAAGAATTATCATCCATCCTTTACCATTCATCCTTCTCATCCTGGTCCAACACTTTTTCTTCTCATTCAATTCTCTTTTCGGTCACTCCTCTTTCCTGTTTCCCGACATATTCTCTCCACACAGACAGCACAAAAAATGTTTCTCGTGCTGTTTGTGTGCCGGCTAAGTGCTGTTTGTATGCTGCCTATGTGCTGTCTGTATGCCGGCAAAACATTTCCCTCTCGACAAAAGCAAGGAGATGGTCTTTCGAAGGCCATCCCCTTGTAATTATATCTATAAGTATCTTAGAGACGAATACCTATACCGAACTCGTGGATTTTCTTGTCACCACCGACAAAAGTGGGAACGAGATTGTAATAGAGTTCAAATCCATGAGCGAAAACCAGCCATTGTTCCATAGTACCGATGGTAAGATCGACACGATAACGATTTACAACCGAACGGCTCTTGAGGTCGGTAGAAACCTTATTCCATTCGCTACCATCCCAGCTGGAGTGGACAAACTTGTTGATGAAATTGTAGCCAAGCTTAACGCCGGCAAAGAACTGCTGACCCTCTTCGCCTACGTAGCTCATGAGGATGGGAAGCTGAATGGTCTGGGTGAAGATACGGTCGCGTTCGCGAACATAGTTAGCAGAAACAGAAGGCATAAGGGTATCGCCAGCTGCATCGTAGTTCACGCCATTGCTGAAGAGATAGAAACAGGCACGATAGTTAAGACCGAGGTCCAGATCCCAATGTTTGGCCAAGGGATAATGAACCAGGATTCCCATACCGAAAGCGGCAGGAGTTCCGAAACGGAGATCGGGAGCATCGCCGAAGATGGCGTTACAACCCAACTGAGCAAAGGGGTCGAACGAGCGCTTCCAGGTGCGGCCTATGCGTTCGCGACGTTCTGCACGACGGGCTTCTCTCTGCTGTTTCTCAATAAGTTTCTGCTCGGCGATGGCACGTTTTTCGGCCTTCTCAGCCTCTTTCTGTTCCTTGGCGAGCTGTTTTGCGGCAGCCTCTTCAGCTTTCTGCTGTTCTTTGGCGGCAGCTGCAGCCTCTTTCTGCTGCTGTTCGAGGAACTTATCCTGTTCCTTCTGCTGTTTTTCGAGAAGCTGTTGCTGTTCTTTCTGCTGCTTTTCAATAAGCTGCTGGGCTTCGATACTATGATCAACAGTATCGATAACCTGCGAATAACCAACTGAGGTTAATGCAAGTAAGAAGAAAGTAAGTAAAAGTTTTTTCATATATTATAATGTATTAAATCCAATAATAAAATTAGTAACGGAAAGAAAAGAAAAATATTGTGTGTGTCATGTCAATAAGTCAAAAGTATGCCAATTTGTCAGTTTTTGTCAGTTTTTCTGCCATGTGGCAGACGTGGCACGGATATTGAACTATGATAAGTAAAGAGCAGATGCCCCAAAACAACTAAATCGCTCTAAACCGAAAACAAAATAAAAAAAAATAATATCATGGGAAAAATCATCGGAATCGACTTAGGAACTACCAACTCCTGTGTTGCCGTACTCGAAGGCAACGAACCCGTAGTAATCGCTAACAGCGAAGGTCATCGCACTACCCCCTCCATCGTAGGTTTTGTAGAAGGCGGAGACCGCAAGGTAGGTGACCCCGCCAAGCGTCAGGCCATTACCAACCCTCACAACACCATTTATTCCATCAAGCGTTTCATGGGCGAGACCTATGACCGCGTAACCAAAGAGATTGAGGCTATGCCCTACAATGTTGTTCGCGGCGACAACAACACTCCCCGCGTTGACATCAACGGCCGTCTCTACACCCCCCAGGAAATCTCCGCTATCGTTCTTCAGAAAATGAAGAAAACCGCCGAAGACTATCTCGGACAGGAAGTAACCGAAGCTGTCATCACCGTGCCCGCATACTTCAGCGACAGCCAGCGTCAGGCTACCAAAGAGGCAGGAGAGATTGCAGGTCTCAACGTACGCCGTATCGTAAACGAGCCTACCGCAGCTGCTCTGGCTTATGGTCTCGACAAGAAAGACCACAACATGAAGGTTGCTGTATTCGACCTCGGTGGCGGTACCTTCGATATCTCCATCCTCGACCTTGGCGACGGCGTATTTGAAGTACTCTCCACCAATGGTGACACCCACCTCGGCGGCGACGACTTCGACCAGAAGATTATCAACTGGCTTGCTGACGAATTCAAGGCAGAAAAAGGCATCGACCTCCGCAAGGATCCTATGGCCCTCCAGCGTCTCAAAGAGGCAGCCGAGAAAGCCAAGATCGAGCTCTCCAGCAGCCAGCAGACCGAAGTTAACCTCCCCTATATCACCGTTGTAGACGGCGTTCCCCAGCACCTTGTACGCACCCTTACCCGTGCTAAGTTCGAACAGCTCTGCGACAACCTTATCCAGGCCACCCTCGAACCCTGCCGTCAGGCCATGAAGGACGCAGGTCTTACCAACAGCGACATCAACGAGGTTATCCTCGTGGGCGGTTCTACCCGTATCCCCGCTATCCAGCAGATTGTCGAGAAGTTCTTCGGCAAAGCTCCTTCCAAGGGCGTTAACCCCGACGAGGTAGTAGCAATCGGAGCCGCTATCCAGGGTGCCGTTCTCACCGGCGAAGTAAAGGATGTTCTTCTCCTCGACGTAACTCCTCTTTCTCTCGGTATCGAGACCCTCGGCAACGTAATGACCCGCCTCATCGACGCCAACACCACCATTCCTACCAAGAAGAGCCAGGTATTCAGCACAGCTGCTGACAACCAGAGCGAAGTAGAAATCCACGTACTCCAGGGCGAACGTCCTATGGCAAAAGACAACAAGACCATCGGCCGCTTCCACCTTGCAGGCATTCCACCAGCACCCCGTGGAGTTCCCCAGATCGAAGTAACCTTCGACATCGATGCCAATGGTATCATCAACGTAAGTGCTTGCGACAAAGCTACCGGCAAGAGCCAGAACATCCGCATCGAAGCTTCCTCCGGTCTTAGCGAAGAAGAAATCAAACGCATGAAGGCTGAAGCCGAAGCCAACGCCGACGCCGACAAGAAGGCTAAGGAAGAGATTGAGAAGATTAATGCTGCCGACGGCATGATCTTCCAAAGCGAGAAGAACCTGAAAGACTACGGCGACAAGATTCCCGCCGAGAAGAAACAGGCTATCGAGAGCGCTCTCACCGAGCTCAAGGCTGCTCATAGCGCCCGCAACGTTGGTCAGATAGACTCCGCTATGGAGAAGATCAACAACGCATGGCAGGCTGCAAGCCAGGATATGTACCAGGCTCAGCAGCAGGCAGGAGCCAACCCCGGCGCCCAGGGCGGTTGTGACTGTGGCAGCGACTGCAACGGCAGCTGCAACAACAATGGCGGCGACGACAACGTAACCGACGTTGACTACGAGGAGGTTAAATAACAAGCCGAATCAAACCCGCACATTATACCAAAAATAGGTGTAAGTCAAAAACTTACACCTATTTTCTTTCAGAGTTAATACGGTAATCTTTATAATATTTGTCCCATATCTGTCCCACACGATAATTTACGACTTTATGCGTTATCTGCATGCATAATTTACGACTTTACTTCCGCCAGCAAGTAAATTTCAAATAGAAAAAGTCTAAGAAAAAAAATTTAACCCAACAAAATCCTTTTCCAAAACATTATTCTCAAAATACTACAGCAGGAAGAGTATCAATAATGCTCACAATGCTCGCCAAAAAGCCGCCAAAGTAGAAGAAAAACGAAAGCAGCTACTTAATAGCATCCCATAAGGGGCAAATGTAGTCAAACTAAAGGAAGCTGCCGCAATATACAGGGTCTATAAGGACATCATTTCACCCAATACAGATATTGAACAAGTTACCTCATCTGACATACTCTAAATCGCTAAGCATTCGACCTATTATACTGATAAAATTATGTTTGAAGCCCTCGTTCTGCTGGTACTGCTTATAGAGAGACATATCGCCCTTACGTTGCTTTCTCATAATACGGTCTATTATTCCAATCATAGCTTCCTCTACCGCTTGTTGATCAGGATTACCCACAACTAGTGTCTGATAGTCTTCATCATCAGCAACAGCCTTTACGACACCAACAATCTTTGCTTTCTGGTCATCTGGCGTAGCCTCCCAGCCCTTAAACCAACGCTCATTGAATTCCTTCAGGATTTGGTCGAGCGAATCAGTAGGCTCGTCATCACTTTCACCCGCGTTAACCATCACAGGCTTATTGGGGTCAATAACGGTCTCTCCAGAGTCTAGTATAATTGTCTCGTTTAGTGCAGTTCGACGCAAGCCATAGGTGTTCAGATCAACAGAATCAAGCAAGTCCTTCATGTCTGTCACGCCCGGCTTATCTATGTGAAGACTCGGTATGAGATAACGGAGGAACCAAAATAGTTTCTCCCAATCAACCATCTCAAACTCCATGATGGCCGCCACTTTAGAATACACCTTGACAAACTGTTTACACTTCATCTTAAAGTCTGCCTTACCATTCTCATCCCATTCAATTTCTTTGTTGAAGCGCTCTGCACAGGTATCAAGGATTGGAGCCCACTTGTCGGCATCTTCACCGTGAATGTAGAGATCCATGAAAGCGTTAACTTCGTCCATATCGAACACATCAAAAGACAACAACGTATTTTTGAGTTGATGCAGAATGTTCACATCAGTAGCTTCCGAGAGCGTCGTGGCCGTGTAGAATGGATCAAATGCGTCTTTAATACCCTCTTTCGTGTTATAGAAGTCCAGGATAAACAGATCCTCCGACAACTTTCCCAGGTCGGGAGCAGCACGGTTGAGACGAGAAAGCGCCTGTACTGCCAACACCCCATCCAATGGTTTGTCGATATACATGGCACACAGCTTCGGCTGATCGAAACCGGTCAAATATTTGTTGGCCACCACGAGTATGCGATAGTCATCACCGTCAAAGTTCTCTGCGGTATTTGTCTCTGGAAATCCGTTAAGTCCCGCCTCGGTATAGGTCCTGCCGTACAAGCCAATAGGTTCAGCCACCATACTATATGATGATTCAGACTCCTTGCTATGAGATTCCGCGGAGATGGCCATTCCTCTCGACAACTGTTTCTCGCCCGAGAATGCTATGAGTATTTTGAAAGGCATCTTCTTTTCTTCTATCAGTCTGCTTAATGCCTTATAGTACAAGATGGCACACTCTATGTCCTTCGTCACCACCATTGCCTTGGCCTTGCCTTTCAGCTTGTGGTTGCGATATATCTTGGCATCGAAATGTGTCAGCATCACGTCGGCCTTGGCTGCAATGGTTTTGGGATCGCGCTCCACAGCTCGCCGCAATAGCTTCTGTGCCCTGTCGTTGTTGTACTCAGGGTTGTCCTCTATACTCTTGGTCAGTTCGTAATAACTCTTGTAGGTGGTGTAGTTGGTCAGCACATCAAGGATAAACTGTTCCTCTATTGCCTGTTTCATGCTGTAGAGGTGGAAGGGATGAAACTTCCCTTCCGCATCCTCTGTGCCAAAGCGTTCCAGTGTCTCCTTCTTCGGGGTAGCGGTAAAGGCGAAGTACGAGCAGTTGCTGCTCATCTTTCTGTCTTTCATCAGCTTTGCCAGCAGTTCGTCTGTGTCACCGCCACCCTGGTCTGCATCCTTCTGAACAGTGGCATTCAACTTATCGGCGGCAATGCCCGACTGCGAGCTGTGGGCCTCGTCGATGATGATGGCGAAGTTGTGGTCGCTCACATCATTGATGGCATCGCAGATGAAGGGGAACTTCTGTATGGTAGTGATGATGATACGCTTGTTGGTCTCTATGGCTTCCTTCAGATCTCTGGACGAATCGGCATGGGCAACAATCTTGTCGCTCTGTCCGAAGGCCCTGATGTTGTCGGTAATCTGCTTGTCCAGCAGTCGGCGGTCGGTTACTACGATAACCGAGTTATAGAGAGGTTCATCTACTGCTTTTGCTCTTACTGCATCCATGGATTTTGGACACACCTTGATGAGCTTGTATGCCAGCCAGGTAAGAGAGTTCGACTTGCCTGAACCTGCAGAATGTTCAATGAGATATGTCTTGCCCACACCCTTCTCAGCTACATCGGCAGTCAGCTTGGTCACCACATCGAGTTGATGGAAGCGTGGGAATATCAGTTTCTTGGCATTCTTCATTATGTGCGGAACCTTCTTCTGAGTCTTCGTCTCATCATAATCAAAGAGGACATAGTTCATGATGATGTCTGCCACGGTATCTTTCTGCAGAATTTGCTCCCATAGGTACGAGGTCTTGTAGCCGCCATCCATATTAACGGGATTTCCTGCACCCTGTCCATTGGCAAGACCTTTGTTGAATGGCATGAAGAAAGTCTTCTCCAGGTTCAGTCGGGTGGTAAAGAACACCTCGTCTTTGTCCAGCGTGAAGTGGGCCAGGCAGCGACCATAGCTGAGCAGCGGCTCTTTGGGGTTGCGCTCGGTCGATTTGTACTGTTTCTGCCCGTTGTATCTGGCCGTCTGGTGTGTCCAAGGGTTCTTCAGTTCAAAGGTGAACAGCGGGATGCCGTTGACATACAGCACCATGTCTATCTCCAAGCCGGGATTGGAGAGGGAGAAGGTCTGCTGGCGGGTGACCGAGAACTGGTTGCCGGCATACTGCTTCCGCGATATATCCGAATCGGCGGCTGAGGGCTTGGGGTAGAAGAGCGTGAGTTTGATGTTGTTCACCTCTATGCCTTTCCGCAGCACCTGTATGATGCCGAAGGCCTTGATGTCGGCATCTATCTGCTTCTCCACATCGCACTTCAGGTCCTTGCCCACATACCTGTCCAGCTCTTCCTGTTGGGTGGCATGCAGGAACGACCACAAGCGGCGCTGGTCCAGAGCCACCTTCTTGTCAAAGTCCTTTGGGCTGCCCCAATAGTATCGCCCTTCCTCCGGCTGCTGAATGTCGATGTCGCAAAGTCCCGATGCCTTGCGCTCCTCGGCAGAAGTGCCCACCAAGGCTTTTTCTATCAGTCGTTCAAATGCTTGCTCGTTAGTGCTGGATGTGGTCATAATGCAGTAGATGATTATTCGTTGCTATTTGTAGTTATCTCCCAGTGGCCATTCTTTGTGGCACCTATTCTGGCGATAATGCCTTCTTGTTTTAGTTTTGCCAGTATTCTTTCGCATTGGCGTTGTGTGATGCCTATTGCGTCGGCAATTTCCCGTGCCGTGGCTTTGGGGGTGTTTGCAATGAGGGTTAGAATCTTCCTCTCGTTTGTACCGACATTTGTACCGACATTTGTACCGACATTTTCTTTCCCTTTTCTGCCGACATCAGCCAGTTCTGCGCCTTGGTGCTGCTGTAGCGTATGGAGTATCTCGTTAAGCATGAAGTCGATAAATGGACCGCTCTGCCCGGCACGGCTACTTGCGCCAATGGCATTATAATAGTCTTGCTGCTTGGCATGTACCATGTTTTCTATGGGCAAATATTCAAAGATAGGGTGCAGCTGGCCTAATATCAGCGATTGCCACAGCCGACCCATTCGGCCATTGCCATCGGCAAAGGGGTGGATAAACTCAAACTCGAAGTGGAACACACAGGACCGGATAAGGAGATGGTCTTTGCTTTTCTTGAGCCATTCAAAGAGATCCGCCATCAGCATGGGCACTCTGTCGGCAGGGGGTGCAATGTGCTCGCAGCCTTTCTCGCTGAATACACCCACACCAGTATTTCTAAATCGCCCCGCATTATCAATCAAAGCCTCCATCATCACCCCATGAGCCTTCAGCAAATCCTTGATCTTGAATGGATTCAGTTGAGAGTATAGCTCGTATGTTTTGATGGCATTCTTCACCTCTTGTATTTCTCGAATAGGTGCCACCACATGCTTGCCCTCAATAATGTCGCTCACTTGGCTTTCCGACAGTTTGTTGCCCTCGATGGCCAAAGAACTATGAATGGTCTTGATTCTGTTCGCTTTGCGCAGACGCAGACCATCTTCTTGCTCTAGGCGTATGGCGTAACGCTCTATCAGGGCAGAAATCTCTGCAATCAGATTGATTGCCTCGGTTGATATGTTGAATGGCGGTTGGTACATAATTGCTTTTTATAGTGCTATCAATAGTAATAACGGCAAAATCGCTCTTTTATTTGCTTCAGCTTATTAATTATTTTATATTAAGGGGTTTCCGTCCAAGGTGGTGCAGCGTTCTTTGTTGACCACTCGGTCGCGGAAGAGCTTCTTGTCGGTGAAGTTGCGGTAGATGTTGCGGGTCAGCTCGGAGTAGTTGTCTTCGCCTTTTTCGTTGATGTAGCAGAAGGGCTTGATGGAGATGCAGTTTTGGTGCTCGAAGATGGTGTTGAGCAAGGTGCGGTCGGAGTTGCCGCAAGAATGCCCCATGATATAGACTTGGAATGGGCCGCCCTCAATAAAACTCAACAGGTCTCGATAATGACTTGTTTCCAGATATTTGATTGATTTCGAATTTTCCAATAGTGCGTTCTCGTTGCGGTTTTCAAGATCTTTGAAGTCCTTGTCCATCTCATCGCCATAACCGAAAATCATTTCCTTGGGTTTGTCTAGTGAGCCATGAATGTAGTTGATATGCGTGGTTTCGTCCAGATACATCTCTGCTGTGGGTGTATAATTGAAACTTAGTAGCATCGTCTGTTCAACAAAATCGTATGTTGGATCCGTGTTTTTATCCATCACGATAAATTCTTCTTCCGGAATACTTTTTAATCGCTCATTCCCTCTATTGATTTCAATAGTTGATACATCGTCTATGAAAACAGGTTCATTTAATACTAGTTTTATAGCATCAATCGCTTGGGGCTGTTCTATCGAGCCCAGATATTCCGCTAATTTCTCTCTAGTGAAGTCTAGTTGGTTATTTAGATTTTGGCATTGTTCAATATCGTTAGTATTCTCTATCAATAATTCATAGTAATCGCTTTCGATGTCAGTCCAACCTTTGGTTTCAATATTTTTTGTGATGCGGTCGAACAATGTGAATTTATTAACTGTGAAGTCCCCTGTGCACTCTTCAATCATATCTTTGATTTTCAACAGGTCTTTACCATGGAAATAGCTCTGAAAGAAAGCAAATACATTCCATTGGTCTCGCATATTAATTAGTCTGCAGAGCTTATCTTCCGAAAGTTTTGAATAGACACTACCCAATTCAAGAATTCGTTGTTCCCAATACCAATCAATAAAGTCCTTGTAGCTGGTATGTAGGTGGTGGGCTAAATCGAAGCCGTTGCCTATGATTACTAGTCTGTTCATGATTATTTGAGTTTTAAGGTTTCTATTGGTGAACTGTTATTTGACAATGAGTAGAAAACGTAAGAGATGTTACGATTGTTAAAATGGTGAACGCGTGCGTACACAATTCCATAATCATTAGAATGCACTACCGAATTCATATTGTAGGTTCTCAGTATCATAATTTGTTTCTGTTCTTTACCTTAACCTTGATACCAGCCTTGATAGGCATTTCTTTCCCAACAAACCCACGATTCTTTAATGAAGTAAGTAGCGGAGAAATCTCGCTGTTATCAAAAATGACATATTGTCCAGTATTGTTTAATTTTACAAATGGTTCTCCAAGTTCTTCAAAGAAACCGTCTATATCTCTTGGTGTGAAACCTCTATTAAAATATTCCGCAGTAGACTTGATCTTTAGTGATAGATCTTTTGAGACGCAAAGAGCCTGCTTAAAAACATCGAAAGGATATGTATATCCTGTCGAGATTGAAAATTCAAGATATTTATTTGCAATTCGTTCGTTTACTATATCGTCTTTCTGAATTTGCCCATATAAGACATCTTTATCATCCTTGAAAACCTCTTTCTCAGCAAAGGCTATCAGTTCGTCGGCAGAGAATTCAAATTCATCTATTGCATTAATTATCTCGGAATGATATTGCTCAAATAATACGTCTCTTATTCCACCGTCATAAGCAGATAAGATTTGTTTCATCGTTCCAACATCGAATTTTATTCTCTTCTTTTCAATAAGTAGCTGGACTTGTTCTTCTCTTAAAGATTCAGGACTGTTCGCCCAACAATCATCATATTGAGGGATGTTTAAGATGTTTCTCCATAAATAATCATTTATCGTAGGACAATCAAGAATCATTTTTATCAAATTGATATCTTCATTATCGGGACTAGTGTTATCCATTATTTCACCAGCAATAACTTCATCATTTTGGTTAATAAATATACGGATTCTATCATCAATTTCTTCAATTTCGTTCTTCACAAAATAATGCTTGATATTTTTCCAAGATGGAGTCACTTTCCCTTGTTCATATAGTAGATTCATCAAGTGTGAATCTTCAATTTGATCAATAGAATTAATTTCAGTTCTATTATGCAATATTAGATTCTGCTTTGACTCAATTGAGATTGATTCATTGTTCAATAACAAAACAAATGGCATCTCATGCTCCTCGGTGTTATCTTTCGATAGAACTAAATATTTCACAAAGTTCTCAATATCACCTTCAACTCTATTAATGAGTATCTCAATTCTAGAATCAACCACTGCAGAATAAATGGCAGAATCATATTTTTCTAAATTTAAGTTGCCATACTTCTTTAGAATAAGCCTGATGTTTTCTTTGTTTAGTTCATAGTAACCATTCTGAAATGAATAATCCAAATAGTTCTCGTCGTTACTGTCATCGATTAATCTTCTAAATTTTGGTTTCAGTTTCTCAATTATTCTCTTTGCTTTATCTTTTGTCACATCGTGTGGGTATCCATAGTCTTCTAAATACATAGTCAATTCATCATCCACATTCAGGGCCTCAATGCTAGATGTTAAAGCATGTTTAATAATCCTTTCAAAGAGGATTAGTTTGGATTCATTAGAAAAGAGTGGATTAGAAATAAAGTCTACCCAAAGGTTAGGATATTGCTCAGAGACGTACAGAATTAATCCATCATCTGGATATGGATACCGATTTATAAAATCAAGGCAGATTGTTTCCCCTTGTTTGATTTTTTCGAGTATCCAATCCAGCTTGTCATCAGTTGTGTTCTCAATTATTTCATGAACAAGCATAGAATTCAATATCATGTCACTTTTATAATCTGACTTATCTACTAAGTATGACAATACAGATTTAGGGTTGTCAAGCACTCGTCCAATTTGATCTTCATCCAAAATGCCTATATTTTTGACAGCCATCACATATTCATGGTCATTAGAAGATAAAATACCTTCTTTGAATACTGTAAAGTAGTATTGATATTGTTCATCGATATACCCTCTGCTTACAAGGAATTTCAACAAATTATTCTCTGGGGTTTCAACTATTTCATTTAATAATTCAGAGTATTCTGCTACCATTTCTTTGAATGATAATCCCTCAAGTTCATTTTGTGTTTTTCTTAGTTCATCAATTTGATTCTTTAAAATCCGAATTTGAGAGTTTTTTTTGCGTTCAATCAAATCTAAACGTTTTTTATAATCAAATCCAGTTGGTAGCATTTCAAGAATTCTGGAATTTGTAATCTGATGAGGCTGGTATGTGTGCATTCTAATATATTTAAAATGCCCTGCTAAGATTTCTGATATTTCATTGTCGTCTTCAATGGATGGGAAATCGACTGAATAGTTTGAGCCATTTACTAAATAAGACTCTTGTGGTATGCATCTAGCCAGAGCACCTACAACAATCATATTAAGTTCTCCCTTTGAGTCAAGATATTCTTTCTCAAGGATTTTTATTTCTTCTGTTTTTTCTTTTATTTCTGTCTCTCTTTCCTGTTTTAGTCTTTTCAGAAACAAACTTCTATTGTTAAATATCTCCTTCAGTGGACCACTGCCTTCATACACTTTATCAAAATTTTTAGGATAAAGATTCTTGTATAGTATCAAAGCTAATAGATTGTCTTTGTATAGATTGTCATTTAGTTGATTTATGTTAGTTCTGAAGTCTGAAGCGATAGCTTTAATCGTACGTAAATCACATACAAAGGGAGCGATATCAAAAATAAACGATTTATGAAGATCTGTAGTCCCATTTCCTAAATATGGGCGGAAGCACTCAACAAAGTGAGCTGCAGAATTTGATACATTAACATATGGGATTATCGGAATAATATAGTCAAAGAATTTTGTTCGTTCTTTGGAATCTTGGAAAATGTCGTCTCTAAGAGCATATATGAATACAATACGGCGATTGATATCTTGTGCCTGATTTAGTAACTGGTTTAACTCTCTCAGTTTTGTGAAAATGCTTGTATTCCGAAATCTGTCTAAATCCTCCAGCACAACTATTTCATATCCCGTTGTCTGAAAAAGATACACTAATTCGTCCAAATAATGATTAAATACGGATATTTTTTCGTCTTTGTTGAAAGACATCTCATAATCCATTACTTTTACATTTGCACTCTTGATTCTGTGAATTAATCCAACAACACAATACAGAATAAAAAATGAAGATATAATAAATGCGATATAATATGCTTTATTCCAGTCAACATCATTGGGTATTAATGATAGTATGGGTGTATCATCACACAAATTTTTACAGAAACAAAGAACAACAATTAGAAAATAAAAAAATGCAAAAATAGACCAAAGTAGTTTGTGGCATTTATTCCATCGATGAATTCTTCCGAAACGAGATTCGGGAATCTTGCTAGCTTTCACATGGTAAAAGAACTGTTGTACAAGACTATATTCCAGTTCTGCCATGGAAATTGTATTAGATTTCACATGACTACTCTCATTTTCAGACTGACTATGATTTCCCTTGGGGCTTGAATTTGGATACAGTGCATTGTCTTCTGATCCTTGTCCTTGATCTTCATTGTTTTCCTTTTCGTCTACTCCCGACTTCTGATCCTTGTCTTCTGATCCTTGATCTTCATTGTTTTCCTTTTCGTCTACTCCCGACTTCTGCTCCTTGTCTTCTGTTTGTTGTCCTTGACATTCTTCAGCGAAAGCAGCTAAAGATAGGTTTAGACATTTGTATTTGGGGAAGATATTCTCAAAGGAAGCAATTATCGTACTTTTCCCAGATCCATAAGGACCCGAAATTGCGATGTTTTTTACATTTGGATTGTCAACAGCTGATTTTAAGATTTCAACATATCGAGATTTCTCATGTGTCTTTGGGCTCAGCAATTCGATCTCATCCTTGTAGGAATTCTTTGATTCTGCTCTTACCATCCATTTCTCGCAAACATCGCGACATCTTTTCCAAAAGGCTTTGTATATCTTTTCGTACTGAGATTTAAACCAGCCATTTATTCTGTAGCAGAATCGCAAAAATAAGAAAACGCATCCTAGTAAAGCTGTAATTATGGACGATATTATTATCCATATTTTCACCTTAACAAATAATGCAATGGCGACCATGGATAACAATGCCACCATCAAAAGCCACCCCAGATATTTTATTACAATTATTTTTTTTCGCATATTCATTGTATATAGCCTTTCAAATAATTATCACTGATTACAAACTTTTACTTTTCCTGTTACTACGTCGTTGATGATGATTTGTTTGCGTTCTTGGAGCGTTGAAATTTGACGTTGTATCGAATCAATTGCCTTCTCTATTCTTGCAGTTTCCCTATTTAAATAGGACGATATCACTTCTTGTTCTGTTATTGGAGGACACGTGAAATATGTATTTCGTAAAGTTTCTAGTGATAGGTTCCCTATAGTAGAACCCGTCAGTTGCCTTCTGAAAAAATGAAGAACCGGTGTAGACATTAAATAATAACGTATGTATTGTTTACATGCACTCGGATGAAGGTCTATATATCCTGCACTTTTGCTCAATACGATTTTTTCATTATTATAAAATGAAGTGTGACCAATAGATCCGTTGATAGAAATCAATAGTGCATTATCACCTAGAGGGACATAGTGTTTTTGGTATTCTGAGTCACTTACTTTCATTGTCGAGTCATTAATAGAGATTGTTTCGTTTCTCAAATTATTGCCATTGATAAAATATGCATTGCCATACTCACTATAAACAGGAGTCCCATGCAGCCCATCGCCAATTTTAAAAGAATGATGTTTTAATTTGCTCACCTCCCAGTGTTCGGGGATGTTGCCGATCCAGTCGATGCCAGAGGGTTTCATTTTGGCGTTGGGGTTGAGGCCTTTGGTGACGGCGTTGTTGATGATGATTTGTTTGCGTTCGTTTAATAAATCAATCATCTTTTGCTGTTGGGCAATGGCTTCGTCTATTTTGGCTGTGGCTGTGTCAAGATAGGATGCTATGGTTTGCTGCTCTTCTAAGGAAGGTACAGGCAGTAGTAAATATTTGAAATCAAGCCAACTTAGCGATTGCCTAAGTCCAGAACCATATCTATATATTTCTTTGCAATTATCCCATGTCCTCAACAAGTAGTGAAAAAAACGAGGGTTTGCTTTTTTATAGGGAACAAGCCCCAAGTATGCTCCTGTAATGATTCCTTCTAAATCAGAAACGGCTGTTCTTAAACTTACTTTGTCGTTCTGTAAGTCGGTGCATCTTACAATAATATATCCAGGTTTGATTATCTGGTAACTCGTATATTCTTCAGGAACTAAACCTTCATTTGTGTCTTTCTTGACAATAATCTTACCATAACTAAGAGATAAGATGTTTCTATTTCCGCCATCATTTCTAGTTTTATTCTCTTGAAATAAAACTCTTCCAGGCAGAACCTCCCAATGGCTCGGAATTTCTCCCAGCCATTGAATGCCGCTGTCTTTGTATGAGTCGTATCTTTGCATGGTGTTGTCTCAAGGGTTATTGGTTTGTGGAATGGTTTGCCAGCGAACTTTCACCGAAGGATCGTCGAAGGATCACCGAAGGATCGCCGAAACCAGGAAGAGGGCTGCAAGGGGTCGAGGGGGTGCTATAGGTATGTTTCATGGCGTTAGTCCTCCTGTTCGTAGTAATAAGA
>JAKSMQ010000010.1 GCA_024400565.1 Bacteroidales bacterium | reverse complement strand
TCGTTGCCCATCTGGTCGGTAGCGGTACCGTAGATTACCATACCGTGGTCGTCGGTGGTCTCACGATTGTCGTAAGCAGCCTGACGTTCTTCCTGGCTTACCCAACGCTGGGGAGTGGGGTGCTTAGCAGCCTCATCCTGCATAGCCTGAGCGCTGAGACCGGTCCAATGGCTCATGTCGCTGCCCATGGTAGCTACGTTCTTGCCGTCGGTAGCGGGGAGTACGCAGAAACCTTTGCGAACGCCCATGCGGAAGCCCTGCTCGCTAACGTCGCTACCCCAAGCTACGGGATAACCGTTCTCAATAGCGTTGTCAAGGATTTCCATCATCTCGTCGATGGGAACATTATAGCTGAGACCCCAACGCCAGTTGTCCTGGATTTCGAGAACGAATCTCTCGTAGAAAGGATGGTGGGTGTAGGAGGTAATGCTTACATAGTCGTCAGCATTGAGACCTGTGCTCTTGTAGAAGCTTTCGGGAGTGTACTCAACACCCTTGTAGGTGAAGCGCTCGGGGCATACGCCAAGGTATACATCGTGAACGGCGCTGATAGCTTTCTTGCAAAGCATCTCACCATTGCTGTTGCGCTGGAGAGTCTTGAGCTTGTCGTTCTTGGCAATAGCTGCTACCATAACATCGGTAAGAGCGGAGAGCTCGCTATGGTCGGAGAGGGAATCGCCATACATAACACCAGGACGCATTACCTCTTCGGGAACGAGACCGTAATGTTTCATACCATAGATGACATCGTTGAAGGCACCACCCTGGCTGAAGCTTACGTCGCCGCTGGTACGGATAGCTGCCATAGCGCGATCGTCGTAGGTCTTGTGAACGAGATACATCTCGCTGAAATCGTATTCACCCTTGCCCATGCGGAGGAGTTCGGCCTCAATGAAGCCAAGACCGCTATAGCACCAGCAGGTACCGGCACGATGCTGATTCTTGACGGGGGTAACGGGAAGCTCTTTCTTGATGGTGAAGCTGTAACCTTCTTCCTGTTTGGTTTCTTTCTTGCCCTTCTTCTGTGCGAAGGCACCAGTGCTAACCACGGCAATGGCGCAGAGGACGATAAATGCTTTCTTCATTGAATAGGTTGTATTTTATAAATTATTCGTTTCGGTTTTCGTTTGAAAGGAGGCGACTACTCCTCGGGGAGGAACATAGGATCCCATGCGGGAAGCATAGTGGGCTTCTGCTTGAGGAGCTCGAGAGTAGCAGCGGGGATGTATTTCTCTTCGAGAACTACACGGAACATATACTCATTGAACCAGTCGTTGGTCATGATGAGGAATCCCTGGTGGCCCCAGTTGCTGCCCCAGCTGTTCTCTACCATCCACTTGACGGGCTTGCCGTCCTTGTCGAGGTCGACAGCACAGAGAGTCATAGCATGGCTACTTCCACTAGCAAATGTGCTGACACGCTGTTTCTTGTCCATAGGGAAGGTGGTTCCGAAGAGTGAACCGTAGTCGAAGTTGTTGGGATCGGAGAAGCCTTTCTCTCTGTCGAGGCACTTGGCTACGTCGCAGCTGAAATACATCATGGTGCTGTCCTTGATGGAAGCAATACACATAGGAGCAATCTCTTCCATGGGGAGGTTGATATACTTCCAGTTCTGACCATCGTAGACATGGCGGTCGTACTGGATTTCGTAGACCTTATAATAAGGACGGGTGGGGTCGTTCATTACCATGTAGTACTTGGAGAAGTCCTGCTTGGCGAATTTCTCGTAGAAGCTCATGGGAGTATAGGTATCGGTACTTACGATATTGCCCTTGGCATCGCGCTGGTTCCAGGTGAACTGAGCGGGAGGTTCGCCAAAAGTGAGGGCGAGCATACGATAGATGGTACCGAGCATCTCGGTCTTGCGGGTCTGGAGGTTCTTCTCGAGAGTAGCAGCATTGGCTTTCTTCTTGGCGTTGGCATTGGCGGAAGCCATGTCTCTGAGTTCCAAACCATACTCGCGGAGCTTGAGGCTGACGAGGCTGGAGATCTGTGAGGTGTTGTTGGTATTATAGGTCTCGGGCATAGCATCGCTGGGCATAAGACCATATTTGTCGATAAGATTGGCTACGCCGGTAAACTGACCGCCATCGCTGAGGGGGTTCTTGAAGAGCCATTGTACCTCCTGATCGTCGAGAGACTTGGCACGGGTGTCGATAATAGCCTGGAGGAAGAGGTTGCTCTTCTCGAGCTGGTCGTAGAAGAAGAGGTAGGCCTGTGAGAACTGGAAGTTGGAGGGAAGATGATGTTCGCGGATTGCCTTGTTGCGGAGCACATTCATTCCGGTAAACATCCAGCAACGGCCGCTGGACTTCTGGTCGGTACAGGCAACGGAATTGACGCGGTTGGAGAACTGGGTATTGAATGCGGTTGCATTCTCATAGTTCATGGCAAGAGTCTGAATCTTGCTGTTGACCATTGCGTTGCGGAGTGCCTTGTCGGCTGCGTTGCCACTATATGATTTCTTTATCTGCTGCATCATTTCCTGGCTGATGCCGCCATTGTTCTGAGCAGACAAACTTCCTACTGATAAGAGGAGCGCTGCGAGGATAAGACTTCTTACCTTCATATTTATCGTTTTTTATTACTTTTATATCGTTTCTCAATAAACACAGAAAACCGTTTCAGAACGCTTAACTCTTTTCAATAACAGCAGTTTAGGTCACAGAAAGCGCGTTTTCCTGTTAAACTTTCCAAATGCAAAGATACAAAAGATATTCTAATTGAGCAAATGAAGTTGATTATTTTCATCGTTTTTTCAGTTTCTGACCCACTCATATTTCGTGTTATCAGACACTTGAAGATAAATAATATTTGTCAGCATAGAGGAATGACCTTATCCGTACCTGTATGCCGGCTATTTGCTCAGTAGGACCTCGTTGAGCGTCTTTATCTTAAAGGTAACCTCGACATTGGGATCGGCTGCCTGGAAGGTAACGACTTTCTTCTCACCCGGAAGGATATCGAAATAGTTGTCGCTAAAAGTTCCCTCAATACCAATGGGTACGGAGAGCATCACATCCTTGGCGAGAGTTGCGCTGGAGAGGGTTACCTTATACTGCCCACCCTTGCGTTTGCTGACCTTCATCTCGACCTTGGCTCGGGGAAGCTGCATATCCTTGGGATAGGTAAGGAAATGGGTCTTGGTTCCGATGAGCTGCTTGCCATTCTTGTCGAGAGTATAGAACTTCATGAAAAGGTATCCCTTCTGGGGACGATAGATCTTGGGAAGCCCGGCGGTAAGGGTTGACGACCACCAGAAGAGGCTGTCGACGGGTTCCATCTTCTTGTCCCACGCTATCTGACCATTGCCTATCTCTGTCTTCTTGCCGTCGAAGGTCACATAATCGAGAGTGGATACATAATACTGGGTGCGAGGTGGATTGCACACAGCAAAGGCAAAGGTGGAATCGCTACGGCGTTCGGACAGGATGGTAGTTTCGGCATAGAGATCCCTAACGGCATAGTGCAAGGCCTTCCAGTTGCCATAGCTGTCGATACTGCTCCATGAAGCAACGGGCCATACATCGTTAAGCTGCCAATAGAGGGTGCCCATGCAGTAGGGCTGTCGCATACGATGGGCGGTAATACCTATGCTGATGCCGTAAGACTGGACTAACTGGGTAAGATAGAGATAATTCTCGAAGGTGAGATCGGCAGAAGAACGGCCGTAGTATTGCATGAGTGCCTTGTCGATAATCTCCACACCCCTACCATGGCGCTGGTGTTTCTTCATAACAGGCAAAGCCAACACCTCGGCAGCATTACGACGCAAATCTTTCTCCTTGAGCTGGCCTTCGCTCCAGGCCAGTACGGTTGAGGCCTGGGGATAGGCCATGAAGCCATATTCGCTCATGAAGCGGCCTGTCTTGGGCTGGTACATCTCGAAAGGCTGTTCGCCCCACCAGACGCCCCAATAATGGGAATCGCCATCGGTAGTACACTCGGGATGGCCCCATCCCCACAAGGGAGACGTGGGATAATAATCTACCCAGGGGGCATACTTACGGACAGCCTGATGGAGGATGCCGTCGTAATCGAACATGGTATCGATACCATGGCTTATCTCATCACGCTGGGCCTGCGTCCAGTTGTAGACTCCTTGCCAGCCCCAGTCTTCCCATCCGTTTTTGATTTCATTATTACCACACCACAGGACGATACAAGGATGACGTGCCAGGCGGCGTACCTGCTCTTCGGCTTCTATCCTGATATTGTCAAGGAATGCACTATCGGAGGGATTGGGATTGCAGGAGAAATTGAAGTCGGTCCACACCATGATGCCCAGGGAGTCGCAGAGATCGAAGAAATAATCGTGCTCGTAGATACCGCCTCCCCATACGCGTATCATATTGAAATTAGCCTCCTTGGCAGAGGTGAGCAGATGGCGGTAGCGGGCTTTGTTGGCTGAATCGAGGATGGGGAAGCTATGTACGGGTATCCAGTTGGCACCCCGCACAAAGATGGGTTTACCCTTGGCTGTAAAGGTAAAAGCCTCTCCAATGGAGTCGGGGGTACGATGAACACGGACATCCTGATAGGGAAAATCCTTGAAGGCCTTTGACTTGGAAGGTTTTTCTATCTTGTCGCGCTCGGCTACCTTACCATTCCACATCTCGAGGCGTACTGGTTTCCAGATACCACAGCTGTTCAATACAGGGCCCCAATCCCAGCCTTGCTGATAGGGGGCTGTACGGGAGAATACACGGTTGTCGGGAAGAGGATATCCCAAACGCTTCAAGGCGGCCTCATCGTAGGGACGGGTGGGATGGAATGTAACGGTCAGTTCGACAGAATAGCCATTAGAGGCCATCTCTTCCTGGGTGAGCTGAACGACCCATCGGCGGAACATATTATTGGTTTCGAGCCGATTCTGACCATTTATCTTGATAGTCGCATAGCATTGAAGTCCTTCGAAGACGAGATCGTAATGCTGACGGTCGCGCTGGTCATCATCGAGAGAGACCGTAGTCCGGTAGCTCCACTCGCGGTCGGAGACCCATTGGACGGAGTCTTCGTTGGTTCCGAGGAGCGGGTCTTTTATGAAACGATGGTTCAACAAATCGGTATGGATGCAACCCGGGACGGTTGCACTCAACCACTGGCCGTTATATTCAAACTCCCAATGTTTGAGTTCCTTCACAAGTGTCTTCTGGGCAAAAAGGGTTGCCGACACGATGAGAAGCAGCAGAAAGAGGATGGTTCGTTTCATAAAAAAGAGTTTATTTTGAGCCATATAGGAGAATATGGCAATTAGCGGCTAGATGAGGGTACGGTATCTCCAATAGATTTCGGCAGACTTCTCCATAATATCGATATTATCAAATGCCTCCATCATATCGGGACCTGTAGAGAGAACTCCGTGTTTTCGCCAAAGCACTATGTCGCAACCTTTGATTGCCTGAAGAGTCTGCTCGGCAAGTTCTACGCTACCTGGTTCGAAGTAAGGTATTATATTGATGCCCCTTGGAACAAAAAGTCGGGCTTCGGGTATCATCCCGTGAAGTATTCTGGTAAGTTCCGCATCCTTACACAACGAATCGATATGGCTCAACGCCACCAGGGTGGTAGGATGAGAATGAAGGGTTGCCTTATTGGGGGAATTTTCGGCAACCAGCTGATTATGTATCAGCAGATGAGCTGTTATCTCTGATGTAGGTTTCAGATCTCCGGAACCCAACACCTGGTATTGCATACCGTCATCAGAGATGCAGATTATACATCCGTAGCTTAACGGGCTGCTGGCCAAATCGCGCATGCGATGGCCACTTGCCTTGCAATAGAAATACTGACCGGCCAGCAAAGGCACGCTGCATCCGCATGGGAATACACATCCGGAGGGTTCGAGAGAGAGCTGCAGAACATCGGATTCTCCGATACGAAGCACCATATTACCTCCATTGCGTTCGGCCCAGCCTTTTTGCCATAACAACCCTGCGACCTGGGCACATTGCCGTATAGCTTGCGGTATATTTTCTATCTGCATATTTTAGAGAAAAAGAAGGTCGGAGGACAAAACGCCTCCGACCTGTTATGATATCAGAGTCCGATTATTTCTTGCGGTCACGACCGAAGATAGAACCGATGAACTGACGGTTGAGACGAGCAATGTTCTGACGCTTGATTTGCTTGGGACATTCTGCCTCGCAGGCGTAGGTGTTGGTACAGGAACCAAAACCGAGTTCGTCCATCTTGCAGATCATCTTCTGTACACGATCCTGAGCCTCTACCTGACCCTGGGGAAGGAGTGCGAGGTGGCTGATCTTGGCAGAAACGAAGAGCATAGCGGAAGCATTCTTACAAGCAGCTACGCAAGCGCCGCATCCGATACACTCAGCAGCATCCATAGCCATGTCGGCTTTGATCTTGCTGATAGGAATTGCGTTTGCATCAGGAACGCCACCGGTATTTACGCTGATATAACCACCAGCCTGGATAATCTTATCGTAAGCAGTACGGTCTACTACGAGGTCCTTGATTACGGGGAATGCCTTTGCACGCCAGGGTTCAATCCAGATTTCATCACCATCGTTGAAATGACGCATGTGGAGCTGACAGGTAGTTACACCAGTATCATTACCGTGAGGACGACCATTGATATAGAGGCCACACATACCGCAGATACCTTCGCGGCAGTCGTTGTCGAAACAAACGGGGTGAGCGATGTTGTCGTTGTTGAGCTTCTCGTTGAGAATGTCGAGCATCTCAAGGAAAGAGCAGTCGGGAGAGATGTTCTCTACCTTATAGGTCTCAAAGCGACCTTTGGCTTTGGCGTTTTCCTGACGCCAGATATGAAGTGTTAAATTCATTGTTCTTTTAAGTTTTGAGTTTTAAGTTTTAAGTTATTTCAAATCGTTTTCGGCATCTGTCATTTAGACAGCCAAAAACTAAAACAAAAAACTAAAGACTACTTGTAGTTTCTCTTCTGAATCTTGATGTACTCGTAGTTGAGGTCTTCCTTGTGCATTTCCTCAGTCTGGCGTGCGCCCTTGTATTCCCAAGCGCCAACGAACATGAAGTTCTGGTCGTCGCGGAGGGTTTCACCATCTTCGGTCTGATGTTCGATACGGAAGTGACCACCACAGCTCTCCTCACGCTGCATAGCGTCGGTAGCAATAAGGCGACCCAGCTCGAAGTAGTCTGCAAGGCGTATTGCTTTCTCAAGTTCGGGGTTGAATTCCTCGTTAGTACCAGGAACCTTAACATCTTTCCAGAATTCCTCTTCAAGAGCGTTGATCTGCTTGAGACCTTCGGTAAGGCTTTCCTTGGAACGACCCATACCAACATACTCCCACATAATGTGACCAAGTTTCTTGTGGTAGAAGTCTACGGTATGCTGACCCTTGATGGAGAAAAGTTTCTCGATACGTGCGCGAACATTCTGTTCTGCAACTGCAAACTCGGGATTATCAGTATTAACCTTAGCTACGCGCTTGCCTTCGATACCTGCGAACTCTGCAAGGTAGTTCTGGAGGGTATAAGGAAGTACGAAATAACCATCGGCGAGACCCTGCATAAGAGCAGATGCACCAAGACGGTTAGCACCATGATCGGAGAAGTTAGCTTCACCTGCTGCGAACAGACCGGTGATGTTGGTCTGAAGCTCATAGTCTACCCAAAGACCACCCATAGTGTAGTGAACAGCGGGATAGATCATCATAGGAGTCTCGTAAGGATTGTCGTCGGTAATCTTCTCATACATGGTGAAGAGGTTGCCGTAACGAGCAGCAACAACATCCTTACCGAGACGCTGGATAGCCTCTGCGAAATCGAGGTATACTGCCAAACCGGTACCTACGCCGTAGCCGGCATCGCAACGCTCTTTAGCTGCGCGGGATGCAACGTCGCGGGGAACGAGGTTACCGAAAGCAGGATAACGACGCTCGAGATAGTAGTCGCGATCTTCTTCGGGAATATCATTAGCTTTCTTCTTGCCTGCACGGATAGCCTCTGCATCTTCCTTCTTAGCGGGAACCCAGATACGGCCATCGTTACGGAGAGACTCAGACATAAGGGTAAGCTTGGACTGATAGTCTCCGTGAACGGGGATACAGGTGGGGTGAATCTGAACGTAGCAGGGGTTTGCAAAGAGAGCACCCTGTCTGTGGCATGCCCAAGCACCACTTACGTTGCTGCCCATAGCGTTGGTAGAGAGGAAGTATACGTTACCATAACCACCGGTAGCCATTACTACAGCATCGCCAGCAAAGCGCTCAATCTCACCAGTAATGAGGTTGCGAGCAATAATACCACGGGCACGGTTCTTGCCCTCGTGCATGTTGCCTTCTTCGTCTTTCCAGTCAGCATCCTTAACCATTACGAGGTCGAGCATCTCATGACGTTCGTGGAGCTTTACATTACCCTGGTTGATCTGACGGCTGAGTGCGCTATAGGCACCAAGAAGGAGCTGCTGACCGGTTTGACCGCGGGCATAGAAGGTTCGGCTTACCTGAGTACCGCCGAAAGAACGGTTAGCGAGCAATCCGCCATATTCGCGAGCGAAGGGAACACCCTGTGCTACACACTGGTCGATAATGCTGCCGGATACTTCAGCCAAACGGTATACGTTAGCCTCGCGTGCACGATAGTCACCACCCTTGATAGTATCCTTGAAAAGACGGAGGATAGAGTCACCGTCGTTCTGGTAGTTCTTTGCTGCGTTGATACCGCCCTGTGCTGCGATAGAGTGTGCACGACGGGGGGAGTCCTGGATGCAGAAGATATCTACATTGAAACCGAGAGCACCAAGGGATGCTGCTGCAGAGGCACCAGCAAGACCGGTACCTACAACGATAATGTTAAGGTTACGCTTGTTCTTGGGGTTAACCAGACGCTGCGAAGCTTTATAATTGGTCCATTTTTCAGAAAGAGGACCTTCGGGTATTTTGGAATCTAATTTCATTGCGATGAGTTTGATAGTTGGTTTGATTAACTATTATAAGAAGCATACAATAATAGGTACAGCGGTGAAACCGAGGCAGATGATCCAGGCAATTGCGATACCTATTACCTCGATAGCGCGATGGTACTTATAGTTGGTGAGACCGAGGGTCTGCATAGCAGCTTCAAAAGCGTGACGGAGGTGTAACCACAATGCTACAAAGCAGAGCAGATAGATAAGAGTATAGAGCTTGTTGGCAAAGAGCCCGCGTGCGGTCTGATAGAAATCAGGTTCTACCTCGATACCAGCCTCTTTAAATACAGCCTTGGTTTCGGAGCTAACACCCTTAAGATATTCGTCTGCGGGGTTGATAGCGTTGAGATCATTCATGATTTTGGATGCCTTCTCAGCTTCTTTTACGGTAGCCTTGAGACGAGGCATAGCATCCTGAACCTGGGTCATCATAGCTTGCTGCTGTCTGAGCTGCATAGCCTGCTCCATCTTAGTAGTGTCGTTGAGGAGAGCTTCGTCGATAGGAGGCATCTCTTCAAATGCCTTGAGGCACTCTTCGGGAGACATATTGTCGCGGAGAACCATACCCCACTCCTGAGGAAGGTCTTTGAGGGTATTGGAAAGAGACTCCTGGAGAGCAGCCTGTTCTTTCATAATATCCTCGGTCTTTACCATAAAGGATTCGCCCTTAACGAGACCAGTCTTTACAAAGTAGAAGTTGCAGAAATGGAGGACAAGGAAAGCAAGGATTACAATACCAGTATAGATGGTAAGTTTGGAACCCTTGGCAGTCTTGGACTTGGTGGGTACGTGATAACGGACAGTACCACGGGCTTTACGGTTCTGGAACCACAGGATAATAGTAATTACAATGTGGAACAGTAAAGCTGCCAACAGGCCTATTTCCATAATCTTAATCAGGAAATTGGTGCCCATGAAGTGGCAGAATGCAGAGTAAGCAGCACCACCATCATCAGCAAGGATGAACAAGTTGGCGCACATGTGGAACAGCAGGAACACAATCAAGAATGCTCCCAACAGAGCCACTACCAGTTTCTTGGTAATGGACTTTACTTTAGGTAAATTGGCCATTTTTTGTTTTACTTTTAGTTTATATTATTATTAAATCATTTTTATTCTAACACGTTTCCTTTCAGATCGCACTTGATGGTACGCCCGTTGTCCATTCCGATGGTGTAGCCATCAAGATTCTTCACAACGCTGACTACCTTGTGCTTGCGGAAGTGACTCTTTACATAATAGCGGACTCCCCAGGGAATAGCACCTTCGGCAACCTCTGTTTCGGCCTTTACGGAACGTACTCCGCCATCGCGGTTGAATACGATTACCGTATTGTCAACCAGAACAACCTCATAGCTGATCTTGCTGCCGTCGACCAACTGACAGGTACGGCGGATGGAGGTATTGTTGAAGTTTTCCTGCACATATTTCAGAGCAGCTTTAGGCATCTGGTCTCGCTTGATGGTCTTGCGGTCTGTTGCCATCGCACTACCAACGAGAAGCATCGTAGCCAAAGTGAGAAGGATTAACTTTTTCATTTATCTGCGGGTTAAATCTTATTCTATTATTTAATAAACTGCAATGGTTCACCCTTGGTTGAAGGAACCATCGACGGATTTTCGTGGTCGTATGCGAGCTGTCCGTTGACAAAGGTTTTCTCCACACGGGTATGGAACGTCTCCCCTACCAACGGCGACCAGCCACACTTATAGCGAAGGTCCTGCTGGTTTACCTTCTCTTCAACGGTTGGATTAACAAGCACAAGGTCGGCACGATAGCCTTCGCGGATGAATCCTCTGTCGGCAATACCGAAAAGCTGAGCGGGATTATGGCTCATCTTCTCCACAATCATAGGAACCCATTCTTTAACCAGAGGAGTAAGGAATGCTGAACCCGTCTGCTGGCAGCCCGCACCCTCTCCTTCGTCCGAAGCCAGGGCTACGGGATTGAAGAATGTTTCGAGCATCATGGGCAAGGTATGCTGCAAGGAGGGAATGCCTCCGGGAGCATCAAAATAATTCTTCTGCTTGTTCTCCAACGGATGGGGAGCATGGTCAGAACCTATTGTGTCGATATAGCCGTCATACAGGGCTGCCCACAAGGCAAGGCGGTCATCGTTGCTCTTGATGGCAGGATTACACTTGATGAGATTACCCAGGCGGACATAATCGCGGTCGTCAAACCAGAGATGATTGGGGGTTACCTCGGCCGTGATGTGTTTCTCGTGCAAGGGCTGACGTGTAAGCAGACCCAGCTCGGTGGCAGTTGTAATGTGCGCCACATGGAAGCGGGTCTTGTATTTCAGAGCTCGCTCAATAGCCCTGTAAGTTGAAAGATAGCAGGCTTCTGTGTTACGTATCTGGGGATGAAGCTGAGCAAGATTCTCAACATACAGAGGTTCTGGAAGCTTGGGCAAATTGCCGGCCTCATCTTCTACGAGTTGCTCTTTAGCTTCATCATATTGACGCTTCAGCTGTTCGTTGTAGGCCTTCAGCTGTTCAGCAGTCAGAGAACCATATTCTGCACGATAGCGGAGCTGGTTATTCTGAATAATCTCCTCGCTTTCGCAATGTGCCACAATCAGTTTCTTCGATTCCCTAAACAGCTTGTCAAGCATCTCGGGGTTGTTTACCAGCATATTGCCGGTAGAGGAACCCAGAAACAGCTTAATAGCTGCATAGCGCTTGGGGTCTACGGCCAAGAGCTGGTCAATATTATCGTTGGTAGCTCCAAGCATAAATCCGTAGTTGACTACAGACTTGGAGGCTGCCATGTGTTCTTTCTGTTCAAGCAGTTCGAGGGTAGTCGTCTGGGGCGTGGTATTGGGCATATCCACCACAGATGTCACGCCTCCGGCAACGGCAGCACAACTCTCGGACGAGAAATCCGCGTGTGGCATAGGATCAGCTCCCGAATCGCGAAAATGGACATGCGTATCAATCACTCCCGGCAAGAGTAGCAACCCCTTGGCATCTACCACCTGGTAGTCTGCCTCATTGAAGGCGAATCTCTCCTCTACAGGAGTAATACTGGCTATCTTCTCCCCTTCTATCACGACAGAGCCTTCGAAGATTTTGCCTTCGTTGACAATGGTAGCGTTCTTGATTAATATTGCCATGTTCTAACTGCTTAACCCTGTTGAAATAAGAGAACTAGAATTTATTCTTTTCGCTCCACTTGCGACCGGCGATGGAGGCCTCGGAAGAGGAGTTGTAGATGTTCTTGATTACAAACTGACCGGTATGGTCTATGCAGCCCCACTTGTTGTCCATCTTGGCAGGAGCCGTACGGTTGTTCCAGGAATAGATAAACTCTTTGCCATCCTCGAAGGTGGGATTGATTACCCACTGGCCTTTATAGTCTACCCAACCCCAATAGTTGGTCTCTTTATCGCGGATAGGATAGAGCCAATGACCCAATTCCTGACCGTTATCCCACTCGTAGCCTGCACGAGCAGCCTCGCGGGACAGGGTAAACACATTTCTCGAAAGCCACTCACCGTTGGCTGCAATACTGCACCAGAAACCTTCGAGCTTGGCGGTAGCATATTCGCCTGTATCGTTGATGAAGTGGGATGCGCCATCGTATATGGGCTCGATTACCCACTCGCCGGTATAGTCGACCCATCCCCATTTCTCGGTTTCGATGTCAGTTACAGGATAACGCCAGCCGTCAATCTTGCGGCCATGTTCAAGCTGCATGAGTGCATAATCGGCAATCTCCATAGTGGGGAAGATGGTGATGGACACCACTTTACCATTGCGGTCGATGCTGCCCCAACGGCCGTCTTTCTTGACCTGGGCATAAATATAGTTGTGGTCGGGACCGAAGAAATCGCGGTCTTCGTATTGAGGCATAACCACCCAGCGACCGAGGTAGTTAACATAGCCCCAAAGACCTGTCTGCTTGTCCTTGGTAGGATAGCGCCATGTGTCATAATGACGACCATTAATCCACTGTTCACCAGCCTGATGAGCATCATTCTGTTCCATGAAGATAGGTTCGATAACCATCACACCCTTGCTGTCGATACAGCCCCAACGACCATCGGTACGAACGGTTGCGTATGCCATAGGTTCGGTTCCGACAAAAGCGCGAACGTCTTCATATTCAGCAGAGAACTTCCACTTGCCATAGTAGTCTACGAAGCCCCATTTGCCATCGGCGGGGTTCTGGGCAGGATAGACCCACTTGCCGGGCTCTCCGCCTTCTTCCCACTTCTTGCCGGCCACTTCGGCTTCTTCAGCAGAATGGAATACATTGCGAATCATCATTTCTCCACGGACGTCGATACAGCCCCAATGATGGTCCTGCTTCACGACGGCAAAGCGTTTGAACTTGCCCTCAAAAGGATATGCATATTGAAACTGTGGAGCTATCTGCCATGCTCCGTCAGAGTTCTTGTAGCCGTAGAGTTTTGTACTTTTGTCCATCGAAAGAGTCTGCGCAAAAGCGCCACCACAAAGGGCAAAAGTCAACAGAATGAATATCGTAAGTCGCTTCATAAAAAGGGTATGTTTCTTTATACTCAAAATGCAAAGATAATATTAATTTTTGACATAATAAAATAATAATGACTTTTTTTCTTCTTTTTTGATTAAAGACGGTTCTGCCAAGGCAACTTTTACATCTCGTCTTATCGGAATTCCCAATCAATTTAACAGACTTCGTTTAACATAATTCTCACGTCAAAATGAAAGACGAATCAATCCCATTCAATATCGTTTCAAATATCTTACTTTCAATTCATAACAATTCACTTCAAAGTCATCAACTCATCATTATTTGAGTTATTCAATCATATTTCTTTGCTTAGTTGATTTTAACTTAATGCGACAATTCTGGCATAGTCGGAATACAACATCCACCATGGATCCACATTGCCAGCACTTAGCGTCCACATTAACTCCACTTTGGCAGCACAATTATAATGATTTTGCGAGGCTACGTGGAGCCTATGTGCCGAGAAGAGGGACCCTACAGGCTGTTTACTCCCTATGAACAATTCCCTACCTTGATGAATGAGATTTGCAAACAGGGATTGCTTTCTCTATTTAGGGAGCCAAAACCAACCTTTTTTCAATAAACAAAATGGACTATTTACAGGAGCTTTATCGGGGACCTAAACAACAAATTTTTCTCAATTCTGACATTTGACAAAACCATACAACAAACTCGATGCAACAGACTGAATCTATGCACAATAATAACAAACAAGGAAAAAGGGGCTTCAAAATGGCAAATTTTGCGAAACAGAGCCTTCAAAAGAAGAAAAACAACAACAGAAAACGACAATCCAGCAAAAAATATTCTGCTTAAAAACAACAACATACAAAATAGTTGATAAGAATTTATTATTATATGAAAAAAAATTCGTAATATTGCCGTCTAATTAAGGCTCATTTTACACTCTATTATGAACATGAAAACTCTAAAAAGAATCATTCTCGTCGCAGCCATCCTGCTTGGAACAGGACAGGGCATAAAGGCGCAGGACGTCATCTTTTCCCAGTTCTATGCAAACCCACTCTATATGAACCCCGCATTTGCCGGTTCAAAGGTGTGCCCCCGCATTGCGCTGAACTTCCGCAACCAGTGGCCTGCTCTGGTGAGCGCATTCACCACCGCATCGGTTTCCTATGACCAGTATTTCAACGACCTCCATGGAGGTCTTGGCGGTTATATTATGACCGACCGTCAGGGCGATCATGGTGCTCTCTCCACCACAGCTGCTGCCGTGATGTATTCTTTCCGTTTTCAGGTAGGTCGCGACATTTGGATTAATGCCGCTCTCCAGGGTGGTCTCACTAACGAATACCTCGATTGGGACAATCTCCGTTTCCCCGACCAGATTGACCCCACCAATGGTTTCATAGGCCAGACCTCTGCCCAGGCTCCCGAAGAGCTCAGCAAGTGGTATCTTGACTTTGCTGCAGGTGCTTTGGTTTACGGCTCCAACTGGTATGCCGGTTTCTCCGCATCCCACCTTACCCAGCCTTCCAATGGATTCTATGGTGTAACCAAACTGCCCATCAAGTTCACCGGCAACGTAGGTGCACTTATCAACATCTCCGAAGAACAGCGCCGTACCTCCTCTCTCGGTTTAGGTACTCCCGTTATCTCCCCCAACTTCGTTTATCAGTATCAGGCAGGTTTCCACTATTTCAACTATGGTGTTTACCTCGACTGGATGCCCTTCCTCGTTGGTTGCTGGTTCCGTCAGGGTCTTGAGAATGCTGATGCCTTTATTTTCCAGGTTGGTGTACAGCAGGACTACTTCAAGATTGGTTACTCCTACGACGTTACCGTTTCCAAACTTGCCAACAACACCTCCGGCGCACACGAAATCAGCGTTGGCGTTATGCTCCCCTGCCCCCAGGCCAAGCATAAGATTAAAGCTATCCGCTGTCCTTCCTTCTAATAATAATCGGGCGTAACGAAACTTTTATCTGTTCTTTTACGTTATTATTAGAAACACGCATCTCAACTTGAACGATCACATCTTCTGATGTCCTATATATTATAAGAATAAAAAATAACACTATAAATTATGAGAATCCTAAAAATCGCATGCTTCTTGATGGTTTCTGCAATGATTCTTGCATCGTGCAGCAAACAGAAGTCAGCCACCACAGGTTGGAACTACAACGACTCTGAGTGGGGTGGATTTGAAGTTTCCCCCATTGACGAGCAGATGACAGCTCCCGGCCTCGTATTCATCGAGGGTGGTTCTTTCACTATGGGTCGCGTAAGCGACGACGCTCGCTACCAGTGGAACAACGTAGCTCATACCGTTACCGTTTCTTCGTTCTACATGGACGAATGCGAGGTTTCCAACGTAGCTTATCGTGAGTATGTATACTGGATGACCCGTGCTTATGGCGAGGAATATCCCGAACGCGTACGTGCTTGCTACCCCGACACCAACGCTTGGCGTGATAAGCTGGCTTGGCGCGAAGGCTTTGTTGATTTCTATTTCCAGAGCCCCATCTACGACCAGTATCCCGTTGTAGGCGTTACTTGGGAGCAGGCAAACGAATACTGTATTTGGCGTACCGACCGCGTAAACGAGAAGATTCTTGTTGATCGTGGCATCATCGTTCTTGACCAGACCGAACTCCGTGGCGAGACCGCTTTCCGTACCGATGTTTATCTTGCCGGTCAGTTCCGTGGCGAAGCAGGCAAAGAGCTTACCAACTATGACCCTGCTGCCGGTGGCGAACCCCGTCAGGTACGTCGTACCGATGGTATCCTCATCCCCAGCTACCGTCTTCCCACCGAAGCTGAATGGGAATTCGCAGCTCTCGGCCTTATCGGAAACACCTACGATGAGCGTATTATCGAGCACAAGACCTATCCTTGGGCTGGTACCAGCGTACGTAGTGCAAACAAGAAATATTATGGCCAGTTCCTCGCTAACTTCAAGCGTAGCCGTGGCGACGCTATGGGCGTAGCTGGTAACCTCAACGACGGTTGGGATTACACCGCTCCCGTTAAGTGGTACTTCCCCAACGACTACGGTCTCTACCACATGGCAGGCAATGTTAGTGAATGGACCAAGGACGTTTACCGTAAAGACGCTAACCCCATTGGTGGCGAAGATATGGACCCCTTCCGTGGTAACGTTTACAAACAGGCTACCTATATCGACGAAGAAATTGCTATCAACGATACTACCGGTGGCATCATCTACCGCAATGTTGACGACGACCTCAACCGTCGCAACTACCGTCAGGCTGACAACATCAACTACCTCGATGGTGACTATGCTTCCAACATCTACGACTATGATGGCAAGCAGCGTATTGAGATGTGGGTATCTGATCCCGACGAGGACGAAGACGGCTCTGGCTACGAAGATGAAGAGAACGTAATGAACAACCCCGACAGCGTTACCAATATGATGTACCGCCGTGTTGCTAAGGGTACTGCTCAGGATCCTATCTCCTCTCTTATGGGCAACAAAGTACGCGTAGTTAAGGGTGGTAGCTGGAACGACCGTGCATACTGGATGCAGGCCGGTACCCGCCGCTTCTACGACCAGGATCGCTCCACCAGCTGGATTGGTTTCCGTTGCGCTATGGATCGTCTTGGACCCCGTACCGAACGCTAATCTTTAGCTAATTCATATCTAAAGCCCCTCCTTTCCCAAGAGGGGCTTTGTTCTCTTATTTGTCAACTGATTACTGGCTTATATTATGAATAGAAAAAGAATATATTTAGCAGGCGGATGCTATTGGGGAACCCAGCATTTCTTGAAACAGATACCCGGAATAGAGGAAACAAAGGTGGGATTTGCCAACGGAGATGTAGAGAACCCGACCTATGAGCAGGTATGCCAACATACTACAGGTTTCGCAGAGACAGTCGAGGTCGTATATGACGTCGACAAGGTAAGTCTGAATACAATTCTCCGTCTATATTTCAAGACAATTGACCCAACATCCGTTAACAAACAGGGAGAAGACGAGGGAGACCAGTATAGAACCGGTATCTATTATGTCGAGCAGGAGGACGAGCCGATAATCCGCGAGGCAATTGCCATACTCCAGCAGAAGTACAACAAGCCTATAGCTATTGAAGTCCTACCCTTGAGAAACTATTATCCTGCCCATGAGGCACATCAGGACTATCTCGACAAGAATCCACAGGGCTACTGTCATGTTGATCCCAGTCTCTTTGCCCTTGCCAAGAAAGGTATCAAGGCACTAGAAGACTGATCATCCTTTGAAAGAAGAACTTTTCTAATTCAAAAAGAAATCATATCTTTGCACTCTACAAAATCTTATATTCCTCGTATCATGAAGCAGTTTTTAGTCTTGATTACTTTGTTGTTAGCAGGATTCGCCTGCAACGCTCAAGTATTGCTTTTCGAAACATTCAACGATGGAATTCCTTCCGAATGGAAGATGTTCAACGACGAGAACACAGCCCATCATAGTGTCTACAGAGACGCTTGGACTACTAACACTCAATACGGATGTCCTGCTCCTTCTGCAGCCAGCACCTCTTGGTTTCTTGTTGCCAATCCAGCTGACCGATGGCTGATTCTCCAACCCGTCCTCATCAACAGCACAGGTCTCTCCTTTGCGATGGAAGCACGTTGTCTGGAAAGATCTTATCCTGATGGATTTGAAGTCAGAATCTCCACTCGAGGAGACTCTTTGCGAACTCTTTTTGAAGACACCCCATTACTCCAGCAATACCATTGCGACACAACCTTCCACACTTATTATGCCAGTTTGGACGACTACGTTGGAGATACAGTATGGATTGCCATTGTACAGAACTCCGACGATATGAATCTTCTGCTTGTCGACAATGTTCGTATCTGCAACCTGAATGGCGAGGAACTGGAACTGACACAGATTAATGTACCCACATTCGTTCAGCCAGACTCGGTATTCCATATTGGAGGTCGTGTTACCAATCGCAGCCAATTGCCACTCACAGGATTCTCATTCTCCTACACAATTGATGGTACCCCCTACCCTGGCATGACTGTAAGCGGAATCAATGTCGTAAACGGAGAATATTTCAACTTCGAGGATACGACATCCATAGTTCTCGACGAAGGCTATCACGAGATAGAGGTTACCATTGCTTCTCTTTCAAGCTCAAGCCAGGATTTTGTAGACAACAACACTCTCTCCATTATTCTTCCCGTAATGCCTGCCGTACCGACAGCATGGGAGCGCCACACGCTGATAGAGCAGTTTGCCGATGCAAACAACACAATTTCGGGACATCTGGATTCCAAACTGAGAAATATCCTTTCTTCAAACGATAATCTGATCTGGATTGCTTATCACCCCAGCGACCAGTTTTCAAATGCGGCAGCTACGCAACTCTACAATACGTTTGAAAGTCCTCAGCTGCCAGCTGTTGCCTTTGATAGAGCCCCCATATTCCAAAGACGCGGAAGCAACCCATTCTATAACCTGTATGCCGCAGGCGTTCTGGCATCTGTAGCCGATAGAATGTCAGCCATCCCTGCACCCGTTGGAATCACTATCAGCGAATGCTCGTTCAATCCTTCAGCACGCTACATCCAAGCAACCATCAACGGAGCTTCTGCTATCAACCTTAACACTAAGAATCCCAGACTGACTGTCCTTCTGGTAGAAGATAGCGTATGGGCAGACGGATACGGAAGCTATAGTTCAAACTCCCGTACCGACAATGTCGTTAGAGCCATTCTCTACGACGAACCATTGTCGCCTCTTAGCGACTCTACCTACCAGGTTACCATCAACGGAACGATTCCTCCCACCTGTGCAGCCTGGCGTTGTAAAATTGTAGCATTCATCTCTAACGATGACCCCGATATCACCAGACGACAGGTATTTAATGCTGACCTTTCCGAACATTTCGAAGCCACCTATGTAGGTATCCAGAACGCTGACCAGGAAACTCAGATTAGTCTCTATCCCAACCCTGCAACAGACAGATTTACTATCACCTCACAATCGCCTATCAACGCAGTTCAACTCTTCGATATGCAGGGTAAATTGATCAAACAGACCAAGTGTAACAACCGCAACGAACAGACCATTTTGGTCGAAAACCTTCGTTCCGGATTATATATTGTGGCCATATCTACCGCTAAAGGTCAATCCTTCCAGCGCATTTCTGTTCTAAAATAATCAACATACGCAATAATTAACCCAACACTACGTTATCTAATAAAAAAGAAAACACAACAATGAAGAAGATTTCACTCATACTCCTCCTCCTTTGCATCACCTCACTCGGTATGGCTCAAGAGGTTAGCTCTCGTGCAAAGGCCATGCGCATGATGACCTACAGTCGTCCAGAGTATATGATAAAGGATATCAAAATCTTCACCGACACTATGACCGTTTACTCCCTTTCCGAGTATGTAATCTATCCAATCGGCAAATGGGAGAACATTGAAAGTTATATCACCTCGACCCAGATTCAATGGTATCGCGAGATTGGATACAAGAAGTTCTACGACTCAATGGAGGTCTCTGTCAATACCCTTAAGCGCCTTGATGACAGCTATCTTGATATGTATCGTTCCATTTGGACTGGTCGTGTTGAGATGCTTGGTGGCAAGATATCTGACCCCGAGGTCAAACTCGCCAATGGTATCAAAGTAGGTATGACCAAGGAGCAGGTATTCGGAATTCTCTTTCGCAAGTATCCCCGAAGCTATACCGCAGACATCCAGGTGCTGAAGGTTATTTCCGGAGCAGGAGAAGTCGGGCAGATCTATACCTTCAAAGGAAACAAGTTACGTCATATAGGTATCATTACCAAATACAAATATTACTAGGCCTCCCGTCATGCGTGTTGGACTCTATTTCGGATCATTCAACCCAATCCACGTAGGTCATCTTATTATTGCAAATGCAATGCTTGAGCGAACCAGCCTCGATGAGGTTTGGTTCGTTGTTTCTCCCCAGAATCCATTCAAAGAAAAGGATTCTTTACTAGACGACCAGCAGAGACTACATATGGTACAATTGGCAGTTGAGGATAACGAAGGACTTCGTGCTTGCGACGTAGAGATGCATCTTCCTACCCCCTCTTACACAGTAGTTACGCTAGCCAAACTGCAAGAGCAATATCCCGATATAGAGTTTTCTCTTATTATGGGCTCTGACAATATGGACAACTTCCACAAATGGCGTAATGCAGACTATATTCTTGAGCACTATCATATCTATGTATACCCTCGCCCAGACCATTTGGATAGTCCTACCCTGAAACATCCTAGTGTAACCCTAATGGAAGGGTTCCCTCTTATGGAGATTTCATCCAGTTATATTAGAGCTGAAATTGCCCAAGGACATAGCGTACAATACCTACTAACGCCACCAGTATGGCAATATCTGACCGATAGACATTTCTACGAGAAAACAAACTAATATCTGAGAATAAACGAAGCCGGGTACAAAGTATCCGGCTTCGTTATTAATCGATATTCATATTATTCTACTTGAACAATCTTTCAAACAGAAAATAGTGGGCGCCATCAGAAAATCAGGTAGCTGGGGCGTCCTGAATATAGTAATTCTATTTGATACGGCATTCAAGCATCTTGCGACCTTCGATAGTACCTTCAAGTATGTCGCCAATCTTCACAGGCCCAACTCCTGAGGGAGTACCGGTATAGATAAGGTCCCCTGTGCGGAGGGTCATAAACTGAGACACATAGGAAATCATTCTATCCACACTATGAATCATCTGCGAGGTGTTGCCTATCTGCACCTGTTCTCCGTTATGGGTAAGAGAGAAATCTAGATTATCAATTGGTTTCCCTAATTCTTCGAGTGTTACGAAATCACTCAGGACAGCACTACCGTCAAAGCCCTTGCTTATAGTCCAGGGACGGCCAGCCTCTTTGGCTTTCTTCTGGATATCGCGGGCGGTAAAGTCAATACCCAATGCTACAGAATTATAATATTTATGGGCAAACTTCTCTTCAATACCCTTGCCAAGACGCTCAATTCTAACGACCACCTCCAACTCATAGTTCACGTCGTTGGAGAAATCGGGATAGAAGAAAGGCATATTCTTCTGTAACAATGCGCTATCAGGCTTAAGGAAGAATACAGGATCAGGGGCTTGATTATGGTCAACGATAGCCGAGCTGGCTTTCTTCATCTCGTTGACATGGTCGGGATAGTTTTTGGCTATACAAAGGATTTTCATAATTGGGTATTTATTTTACGGAGTATTCTAAGAACATGGTCTGGGTTACCTGCTCGCCTTTCACTCTGATAGTGAGAGGGAGGAATGACTGAGGAGTAGGATCACTCTTTCTGAAATCGAGTCGCAGATAGACCACAAGATCGCGACGGGGGGTGAGTTTGGAATAACTGATAACCTGGGCATCGGGAGAACCGACGCTAATAAAATCGAGAGTTGCCTCGTTGAGAGATGTGTGAGGAATTCTTACCTGAATATCTACTTTCTCTCGGTCGAAAGTACCTATATTGGAAGCTCTAACCGGTATGTTGAGACAGGAGATCTTAGTACTGTCGTCTTCCAGATAGGTATAATCCAAAATCTCAATTCTACGCTCGCGAGAAGCATCTACGCTATATACCGACTGGGCGGTATTTCTACCATCGGCAGATACGCCCTCTTTAGCACGGCTACTACCATAAGCAACCTCGCTGATTCTCAAAGAACCTTCTCCCTTCGAACCGAGATAGGGTTTCAGTCGGCCGTGGTCATACTCCATAAGCTGGTTGACAATAGAGCCCACTCTACGTTGGGATATTTTCTGATTGTACTTGCTGTTGTGAACCGGACTTGCATATCCTTCTACCGTGATATTGACACGCTTACCGGCTTTAAGGTCATCTATCAGCAGATTGATAAATTTCTCAAAAGCAACACAATTGTCGTGGACATCATGGTCAAAGAAATAGTCAACCTCGTTCAGGATAGAGTCACGGGCAACAGTATCTTTCATCGACGAGAAAGCGTTCTTATACTGCTGGCGCATAAACATATATCGGTTGTAAGTCTGGAAATAGGTCTGCTTGGTAGTAAACAACTCCGACTTAGGATCGGGGGTGTCGTTATGGAAATACAACGAGATGGGGAGCAGACTATGGACAGCACCCTTCATCGTAACCACATGTTCCTTGACGGGTTCTTCCTTCTTTACGGGTGCAGGTTTTGAATTCCAGCGGTAGATATCATTACAACAGGTATTGTCGCTAATGAAGTAGGAACCTCTGCGGTTGGATGTAAAATAGCCTTTGTTGGGACTACCCTCGTTTACTGTAAAATAGATATCGTTGGCGGGTGAGTTGAGCGAAGGGCCGAGATTGACAGGTTCCTGCCACTGGTCGCGACTTCCTAACGAATAGAACACATCCTGTCCGCCATAACCGAAATGCCAATCGGAGGAGAAATAAAGTCGCTGGCACTCATTGCAATAGAACGGAGTAATCTCATCTCCAGGGGTATTTACAATAGGACCGGCGTTCACGACCTTCGAAGGGGTTCCATCGGGAGAGATAACCGAATACCAGATATCAAAACCACCCTGTCCTTGTGGACGATTGGAAGAGAAATAGAGAATAGTACTACCATCTTCGAGATAGGCTACCGCGGGTTGAGTGGAGGTATAACCATCCATGTTAATATCCCCGCCCAGTTTCTGTGCCTTCTGCCACTTGCCCTTCTTCTGGCGAATGCAATATATCGAAGAAGTAATAGTATTGTATTGATTATTCTTTCCTTTGCCTACTATGCTGCGGGTGAAATAGATAGTCGAATTGCGTGAGTCTACGGCCACATTTCCCGAATGAGACTCCTTGTGATTGATACCCCAGTTGTTGAGAACCGAGGGGGCAGCCTTTCCGTTGATGGTAACAGGCGATTCGTACACCTGCATCAATACCAGATCAAAATCGATGGCATTCTTTCCCGTTACGGAAGAGAACTCCTGGATGCTGGAGAAAAGCAGGAGGGAATCTCCTACCAGTACGGCTCCCGACTCGCTGTTGGCCGTATTGATATTCTTGCTTTCATGGATGACGCCATACACGATGTCCTTCTGATGGTTACCCTCTTTGTCGAGAATCCACTCACAGGCGCGGCTCTCCTGGCGTGCACGATCCATCAGGGCCTTATTGTCTGGCAACGAAGAGAGATAACGGTTAATCCAATGGGCAGCCGAATCAACCTGACCGTTACATTTGTACATCATGCCCAGATAGTAGAAACAATCCGGATAATCAACACGATTGATACTGGTAGCAATTTCCTTGTAGTAGTCGATTGCCTTGGTGTAATTGTTGGCCATACGGCTGGCCTCGGCCATCTTGTAAATCAGATCAGGCGAGCGGTGGCTACGGGCCGCTTTCTTGTAGTAATCAAGTGCCTGCTTATAGAGTCCGGCCGCAAAAGAGGCATCACCCTCCGATTCGTGAGAACTTTGTGCGACGGCCATCGGCGACGCAAGCATCAAAACAGCAAGTAAAAGGAGTAGGCGTTGTTTCATGTATATTATTCTTTTGTTATTGCATAATTTATTAAATCACAGGGCATGGCATAGCTTTTCGACGCACATTCTGCGAACTGTTAATCCTATATACCACTCCCAATTCGAACGCTCCCAGCGAACGGGAAGCCGGAGTCAGACGCGAAAGATTGGCGTCATAGGCCAACGACACTAGCAGGGAGTTGTATTCAAAGGTATATTCCGTATAGAGGGCATCTCTCCAGCGATAGCGCAGACCTCCCGAGAAGGATATCTGCTCGCCGCTATTCTCCGAGATATACCATTTGGCATCGGCACCTGCCACATATTCGCTATAGTTATTCTGCCATTGGCAAAGCAACACAGGCAACAGTCCCACCGAACTCCACGCCCTATATTCTGCTCTGGCATAGGCCGTCCATTTTCTGTTGAGATAGGTATCATCAAGACCGGCATAGGAGATATTGGGTCTGTTCAGATTGCGGCCCGATACGCCACACTTGAGATAGAAATCGTCGTTCGGCTGATAAAAGAATGCCAGTCCGGCTCCAAGCAAAGGATAGAAGGTCGAAGTATTCTCAAACGACTCGTTCTCATCGAACAGGGAAGCATTGGATGGATCGAATCCCGACTGCCCGCAACCCACTTCGACTGCTGCCGATAGGAAAGTTGAACTACGGCTATCCAGCGACATGAAGTAAGACAAAGCGGCTGTAGCCGAGGAGGTTCCGTAATGGAGTTCTCCTGCGTTATCAGTATAGGCATAAAGGCCCAGATTCAGTCCGTCACGTCTTCTTTTGCGACGCATGAGTGAAACTTCTGCCGATGCCGCCATCGTCTGATAGGCTCTGCCCACGCTGGCCCATTGGTTTCGGTAAACAACTCCAAACCTGCCCGTTCCGTTAAAGAAACCCGAATAGGCAGGGTTGAGCAAGATAGGGTTGACGTCGATTTGAGAAAAATGAATATCCTGACTCCGCATAGCAACAGGCATCAACAGACAGCACAATAGCGACAGCGAGCCGATATGCTTGCCTACAGAACTTTTGTATGTGCGTTGTTGAGTCATTCTTTCTTCTCTTCTCGAATCTGTTTATCTTCGTCCGAAAGGTTTATCCTCTGGTATAGGGAGGCAGGGAAATATCGGCAAACTCGCCCTTGAGGTATTTGAAATAACTGGCTATTCCCACCATGGCCGCATTGTCGGTACAGAACTGGAACTTAGGCACAAATACATCCCAATGATGCTTCTTGCCTATGCGCTCCAACTCCGAACGAAGATAGGAATTGGCACTCACGCCTCCGGCAATAGCCACCTGACGTATACCTGTCTGAAGGGCAGCCTTCTCGAATTTCTTGATCAGAAATCCCACTATGCATTTCTGTATAGATGCACACAGATCGGCCTTGTTCTTTTCGATAAAATCGGGATCCTCCTTCAGATGGTCGCGAAGGAAATAGAGGAACGAGGTCTTGATGCCGCTGAAGCTATAGTCCAACCCCTGGATATGGGGCGTAGCGAACTGAAAAGCATCGGGGTTACCCTCTTTGGCCAACCGGTCTATTATGGGGCCTCCAGGATAGCCCAGTTCCATAATCTTGGCCGCCTTATCGATACTTTCGCCTGCAGCATCGTCGATAGTCTGACCCAGGATTTCGATCTCGAAATGCGATTTCAGAAGAATAATCTGCGTATGTCCGCCCGACACCAGGAGGCAGAGGAACGGAAACTGAGGCACTTTGCTCTCGTCGTTCTCCTTGATAAAGTGCGAAAGCACATGTCCCTGAAGGTGATTAACCTCAATGAGGGGAATATCGAGCGCCTGAGCAAAACTCTTGGCAAAGGAAACCCCTACCAGCAGAGAGCCCAGCAATCCCGGTCCGCGGGTGAAAGCCACAGCATCCAGGTCGGACTTGCTGATGCCCGCCTGACGAATGGCGGCATCAACAACGGGTACGATATTCTGCTGATGGGCACGCGAAGCCAGTTCGGGTACAACGCCGCCGTATTGTTCATGCACCTTCTGGGAGGCGATTACGTTGGAAAGTATTCTATCGTTGCGAAGGACGGCAGCCGAAGTGTCGTCACATGAGGATTCTATAGCAAGTATGGTAGTCATAATCGGAATGCAAAGATACATTATTTTTCCGACATACATTAAAAATAGTGAATAACTTTATAAAAAAAACAAATCCCAAAGGTTCGCTCTTGACGCCCGTACGCCACTCCTGACACGCCAAACATCCTGACAATATTCAACTTACCACACCCAAACCAAAGCATCTTATTATTGATAAAAAAGGGCAACTATTCTGTCCCAGACAAGCATAAGTTCCCTTCTTCCAACACAATCCCCTACCCCACCCTAAGCTATCTGTCCGAGAACCCTACATCAGTCGTTCAAATAAGCAATTTTGCACACAATAGAAACCAACAGACCAATCTTCACGACAACTCATATTCCCTCCACACAAACAGCACCTAGCGTCCACCTAGAGTCCATATAGCGTCCACCAAAGCAGCCAAAACCCGACCGAAAGTGGAGCCTATATGCTGCCTACAGGCTGTTTACCCCGACCCAACATACTGTTTACCCAACCCAAACAGCCTACTTACGCCCCCTAACCATGCTACTTACACCCTCAAAACAGCCTCGAATCCTAATCAGATTATCATAACCTTAACTTCCGCTCATCACAAAAAAATTCATATACCTTGTAACAAACAATATCGTATGCCGTTGTATAGTCTACAATACTTTTACATTTATCCAACCTATTTGACAATCGACCTGATACTACATCTTCAAATAAATATAAGTTTTATACATGACACATTCCTCTGAAAACAATCCGTCCTATTGAAAATATTTTGTTCAATATTATCAAAATTCGTAATTTTGCAAACTCATTTTCTTGTCTGTGAGACGAAACTTGTTATATAAGAATTACAGACACAATACATTGGAAACATCAACAACATTGCCGTATGCCTGACGAAATATTTCAAGACTTTTGGAGTTCAATTATTGCGCCTAGAGAAGACCTATTCTTCGCAAAAGACGTGGTTATTCCTTCGCTAGTAGATGAAATACCGGACCAAACATTCTATCGCAACGATAATATAAATACTCTTACAATCAGCGACGGAGTTAAGGTTATTGGGTTTGACGCTTTTAGCTTTTGCTATAATCTGAAATGGGCTAAAATACCCGCCTCGGTATACGAGATTAAAGAGCAGATATTCACAGGCTGCACCCAATTGGAAGAAATATGTGTCGATCCAAACAATGACAACTATTGCAGCATAGACGGAGTGTTGTTTAGAAAGCACCCATTTGAATTACTCCGATATCCCCCTAAAAAGAGAGGACATTCATACGTTGTTCCTGACGGGGTAGAAAGAATCGGGAATGGAGCCTTTGAAGAGTGTTCAGAATTAGAATCCATCGAATTTCCAACATCCCTGCTGGCAATCGAGAGCAGCGCCTTCAGCAGTTGTTCGAGTCTGAAGTTTATCAATATTCCCGACTCGGTCACACGTTTCGGAGCATTCATCCTCTTTAAATGCACGGCGTTGACAGGCATCTCTTTCCCACGAAATCTAGAAATAATTCCCGAGGGTATGCTTTTCGGTTGCACAAGCTTGCGAGATGTAGAGATTCCCACAAGTGTCAATTTTATCGAACCCCTTTCGTTTATAGAATGCACCAACTTACAAAGAATCAGCATACCGGAGAACCTGACCAAGTTTTATTCCGACTGCTTTAACGAATGCAACAATCTGGAGCGATTTGATGTTTCTCCAAACAATTTGTCGCTTTGCGAGATTGATGGAGTATTGTACTCCAAAGACAAGAAGACCCTTGTGCGAGTTCCACCCAACTATGCAGACGAATGCTTCACGGTACCAGAATCGGTTTGTGAGATTAATGACAACGCATTCGAGTCGTGCAGAAATATTGTCAATATATTACTCACCAACAACGTAAAGTCCATTGGAGACAATGCTTTTAGCAAATGCACAAGCATCAAAGAGATACAGATTCCCGGTAGCGTTGAAATTTTAGGACATTCAGATACAACAGAGTTTGAAGAAACTGATGACGATTGCGATACTATTCCTACTATTACCCAACAGATATTCAACGATTGTATGTCGCTGGAGAACATTGTAATAGCAGAAGATAATCCAAAGTATTGCAGCATAGACGGGGTGCTCTATACCAAAGACAGAACCCAGATATTATGCTTTCCACAAGGTCGCAAGCAAAAGGAATATTCAATACCCGACGGGGTAATGGTAATTGGAGATTACTGTTTCTTCAGATGCACTCAGCTGCAGTATATCGAGATACCCTCTTCTGTTAAATCTATAGGTGATTTTGCATTTTCCTACTGCAAAAATCTCGATCAGATAATTCTTCACTCCACATTAGAAAAGGGCTATGAAATGGCTTTTATTCGATGTGATGCAAAAATCATTAGAAAAGAATTATGATGATTAAAGTATATACAGCCAATGCATTCTGCCACAATGGCAACGGAGGAAATGGTGCCGGTATCGTACTTGATGCCGAAAACCTATCGCAACAGGAGAAACAACATATTGCTACCGAAATGGGATTGTCGGAGACAGTATTCGTAAGTCCTTCAACAAAGGCCGACTTCAAGCTGGAGTATTTCACCCCTGCAGCCGAGGTAGAGCTTTGTGGGCATGCCACCATTGCCACATTTGCACTCAAAAATACTATAGAAGGCGTTACCGGAAACTTTGTGATTGAGACTTTAGCAGGATTGCTAGAGGTAAATATAGAGTCCGACGGAAGGGTAATGATGCAACAACGGAGACCTGAGTTCTTCAACTTGTATGAGGCTGAAGACTTTGACATGTGTTTACCCATAGAGTGGGTATTGCGAGGGAATCCTATCCAAGCCGTATCAACAGGATTGAAGGACATTCTGATGCCCATCGACAGCGTGGAACATTTGAGACTGTTGAAACCAAACTTTAAGGAAATGGCCGCCATCAACCGACAACAAGGCGTTGTTGGAATACATGCTTTTGCGCTAACCGATAAGAAGGACTATATAGCTGAGTGCCGCAATTTTGCCCCTCTTTACGATATAGACGAAGAGTCGGCCACGGGGACATCCAACTGCGCTCTTGCATGCTATCTGCATCGGTATGTGGAAAAACGTGAGGAGTATCGATTTCTGCAAGGTGTGAGTATGGGACAAACGAGCGAGATTGTTGTGAGGATTGACGCCCAGGGAGATCGGATTGAAAGCGTGAGAGTGGGTGGCTATGGCAAACCTACAGGGACACGAAGCATCGAAATCTGACGACTGACTTTACAGACAATAGAATTATTCCTCTTTACTTACAGAAAGAACTCATGAAGTTTTTTACCCTTATACAGAATCTGAACCGAAGGGTTAAAGAAGCCCAACGAAAAGGGCGACAGCTGAAGATGTCGCCTGTGGAGGAATGCGAGGAAGTACGTTGTATGAACTGTGGCACAGAGTTTAAGGGGAGATTCTGTCCCTCGTGTGGTCAGACTGCCGAGGTAAAACGGATAAAAACACGACGGCTGCTGGGAAGTGTGTTTGTGGTAGCCGTGGGTGGAGACAACCGATTCTTCTCTACCTGTCTTGACCTGATATACAGACCGGGACACATGGTAAGGGATTATCTGTTGGGTATTCGGGCGAGATATTTCCAACCCGTAAGGATGCTGCTTTGCCTGGTGGCTGTGTATGCTCTTGCCTCCTTTCTGATTACAGCCGACTATGAGCCATTCAGCCTTACATCCAGCCTAACCGAAAACGAGGTACAGTCGGAATCGCTACGCAGAGTGTTGCGAATGCTGTCGGGAATCTTGAGCAACGACGTGGTCAATTCGCTACTATCAGCCTTTATATTTGTATTGCCTTTCAAGCTGATGTTCAGAAGAAAAGGACTAATGAGACCCGACGGCGTAGTCCGCACTCTGAATGTTGCAGAACACTTTTATGTGCTGGTATATGTATCGTGCCAGAGTATGATGCTATCGATTGCGCTATTGCCATGGGCCGGTTCCGACGGAATAACGTCATTCTCACTATTGGCCGATATGATAGCTATGGTGTTGCTGCCCGCATGGTGCTATCGACAACTATATGGCATGGGCTGGATAGGGTGTCTGATACGCAGCACTATTGCATGCCTTATCACTCTTGTCGGACTGGTATTTCTGATACTGATAGCCTTCGGATTCTTCTATGGAATAGATGCCGTGAAATAGAATTTAGTAAGGACAGCAGATTCAGGTAACAGATTTTTGGTATCCTGTATAAAATGTTTGCTCTCTGGCGACTAACTGACACTAGCATGTCGGCAAATATGGGCAATCCATTGAAGAATACACTTAATGCCCCAACAATACCATTACAATAACAGCACACTCTTTCGGCAAAGGTAGCACACTCTTTCGGCAATAGTGGCCGAACGTTGGCCGAGGGTTGAGCTATCGTGAAGAGATTGTTGAGGATTGAAACTATCTGTATTGGATATGAGGGCTCGTTTTCAAGTCTTATAAGGGTTTATCTTGAGTCGATTCCGATGCCGATTATTAAAAAAGACTAATTTTTAGGTTTGGTCAATAATAAAAAACGGTTTTTTGTGTTATTTATAGTAGAACTTTTAATAAAAACACAGATATCAAGCGTTTTTGGCACATATTCGGAAGGATTTGCTTAACTATCTTCATAGTTATCTATGTTGCCGTAGCCTTAGTTAACTATTCTATTGTCCAATCCATTGCCGGAAGTATAGCAAGTGCCAAGCTGACCGAGGAATGGGGCGGAACCATCAGAATTGGTTCTATAGGAATTAACCTGCTCGACCACGCTAACCTCTACGACATTCTTGTAGTGTCGCCCGACAACGATACCATCCTTCAGAGCGAACGTATATCGGTACGTCTCAAGGGTAAACCTATCACACAAGAAGGTATTCACGTTGACAGAGTGTTGGTTAAGAACACAGAGTTCCATCTTCATACCGACTCGAAAGGCGTATTGAATTTCAAATACATCATCGACAAGTTCCCCAAGTCGGAGAAAAGCAAGCCCAAGAAACATTTCGTGCTGAGTGCACGCAAGGTAATCCTCAACAATGTGAGGTATCATCAGGAGTTGGACTACCGACCATTCAGCAAAGACGGTACTCCCAATACGCCTCCAAGACACTACGACCATGGTGTCAACATCAAAGATATGGACTTCACCCACATCAAGGCAAGAGTGGGTGGATTCTATATGGAAGACGGCCGCATCACATGCCGAATGGAGAAGTTCTCCTGTCACGAGAAATCGGGGCTCAATATCAACCACATCGAATTTGATGGCGATGTAGGACCACAGGGAATCATAGCCAACAACCTCATAGTCCAGACCGACAGCTCGAGCATGATGCTGGATGCCCAGTTGCGCTATACTTCGTGGAATACCATGAAGTATTATTGCGATAGTGTGAATATGTATGTCAACATCAAACCGGGAAGCATCGGGAATATGGCCACCGCCGCATATTGGGCGCCAGTATTGTGGGGTATGGATACCCGTATAGAGATTGAAGGTACCGTAACCGGTCCTGTTGCAGACATGCATGCCGAGAATATTATTGCCAGATTCGGCAAAGGTAGCGAGGTGTTCTTTAACGGGTTCATTACCGGTCTGCCGCACATCGACAGCACTCTAATCGGAGGAAATGTGGAACGTCTGACCACCAACTACCGAGATCTCTGCAACGTCAAACATCCACTCGACCGACCGGTAGAGCCGCTCAAACTAATCGAATCGCTCGGACAGATGGATATTGCAGCCACCTTCCTGGGTACATACAAAGACTTTGATGCCTCCTGCAAACTCGACTGTGCGTTGGGAACGCTCATGGTGGAAGGATCGCTGGATATGCAGCTGAAGGAACATCTCATCAACTATAAAGGGAAAGTTGAGTCGCCCTCTTTCCAGATATCTAAGATTGCCGCCAACGAATGGGTTAGCTCATCGGGTTTTGTACTCAATTTCCAGGGTCAGAACTTCAACCCCAAAATCATGACCGCCAGCATCGACGGTAAACTTACCAACTCGATACTGAGAGGTAATCCGATAGCAGAAACCTCCCTTGAGGCCAATATCAGCGAAGGTATTGCCGTAGCCGAGGTAGGCATATCAGACACGCTTATCAAGATGAATCTTGATGCCACCCTCGACCTGACGCAGGAGCGCACACATGCTCTTCTCAACGGAGATATAGCCCATGCCGACCTGGTGAAACTCCGACTATGGAACAACGCGTCCGACACAACCCTCAAGATATCTGCCAAGCTGTATACCGAAGCGTCTATCAACCTAAAGGAGCAGAATCCCGTTGACAACCTGCAAGCCGACGTGCGTCTGACCAACACCCACATACAACGAAACGATGCATCGGTCAAGTTCAACAGCCTGTCGCTGACAGCCAAGCAGGAGAATTTCAGAAAGTCTATTGCCCTGCAGAGTGACCTGGCTGACGCGGACATTCATGGATACTACAGGTACGCCCAGCTGCCTGTCATCATACGTCAGTTGTGCGACAAATATATTCCCATATACTACAATCCGTTCTCCAAGTCGTCGGCTTTGAGCGAAGAGGATTATGCATCTATTGCAGATGCTGATTTTGAGATGGATGTACGATGGAACGATCCTGCCGGCAAGGCTGAAATATTCATGCCGTCCATCAAGATTGCTCGCGGAACAAGACTCCAATGCAACTATGGCTTTGCCAAATCGATGAAGATTGTAGCCGCATCCGACTCTATCAAGCTAGGCGGCATTGCCTTATACGACGTTGGTCTTGACGGAGGCGATATGAGTGGCCGTTACATGGCGTCTCTCATAGCAGACCATTTCTCGGTCGGGACACTTCGACTGCTAGAAAACATCCACATCCAGGCTTCCTCTACACCAGAAAGGGCATCATGCTCGCTACGCTGGTTTGACGCCAAAGAGGATACCACCCGAGGCAACATCAATATATTGTTGAATAGTGACCTTACAAAAAATACCCTTACCATTCCTCAAGGCAAGGTTGTTGTGCATGGGAACCCTTGGATGATTTCTTGTAGCAGACCTATCACCTTGGCCAACAAGCATATTGAGGCAGACGGACTTACGCTTCAGAGCCAGAGCCAGTCGGTATTGGTAGATCTGTTGCTGGCAAACTCATCTTCGGACAACATCTCTGCCAACTTCCACAAGTTTGATTTGGGCCAATTGGGATTCCTGCTCGGCAACATGGGACTCTCTATTGACGGCAGAATCAACGGAGACTTCACCATGAAAGGATTTGGCTCTACGCCTTACCTAGATACCAAACTGCTGATAAATGATTTTGTAATCAACAACCAGCCCCTTGGCGATGCTGATATCATTTCGAAATGGGATTCGGAGCGCAACCTGCTCAAGCTTGATGTAGCCACAGCGTTGCCCCAGGAGAGTGGTATACAGCATCCTTTGACAGCCAATGGATACATAGCACTTGGAGAGAAAGACCCCTCGCTCGACTTTGATGTTCGCTTCGGAGGATTATCTCTCCAGACAGTAGAACCCTTTGTAAAATCATTTTCTTCCCAACTGGAGGGTTACCTGAAAGGACGTATCGACGTTGAAGGATCGCTATCCAAACCCGTAATCCGTGGTGGAGCCAAGATTGACGGAGGCCTGATAAAGGTCGACTTCCTCAACGTAGCCTTCTCTGTGAACGATAGCGTTACTCTCACTCACGACAATGTGATATTCAACAATTTCACCATCCGTGACCCTCAGAACAATCCCGCATACCTCAATGGCAAGATATCACACAAAGGACTCAAGGATATCAAGTTTGACCTAACTCTGAATACTGACAACCTACTGGTGATGAACACAACTCCCTTGGATGGTGATTTCTATGGGCGCATCCTCGCATCTGCTAATGGACGTATTACCGGCACAGACAAGGATATGAACATTGCTATCGACGCCAAGACCATGCCGGGGTGCCTGATAACCTATCCCATCAACAACAAACGCCAGGTGAAGGAGCTCAACTACATACAGTTTGTTGACGAAAACAGCCTTGCAGAAGATCATTCAGAGGGAGTAATCCGCAACCAGAAAGAGGAAGAATCCAGCTCTGGATTCAACTACCGACTGACAATGAATCTTAACGTAACACCCGATGTGAAGATGAATCTGCCCCTAGACTTCTCCCCTATGAGCGCAGACCTCAAGGCTTCGGGACAAGGCGACCTTCAGATATCCCTAGGATCGACTTCCAGTCTTTCGATACTCGGCAATTACGAATTCAGCAACGGAAACATGGTTCTTGACTTGCTGGGACTTATCAGCAGAGAATTTACCATCGCTCAGGGAAGTTCCATCAATTTTACAGGGGCCATTCCTGATGCTCAGTTCAATATTGATGCTGTCTACTCACAACGAGTCAATCTGGCAACCCTCACAGGTATTTCTTCCTCAACAGAACGCTCATCACAGACAATTCCTGTTCAAGATGTAATTCAACTTTCAGGTTCGCTTACCAACCCCGAACTGGGATTTGATATTCGACTGCCCAATGTTGACCAGAGTGTTTCGGAAGAGGTTTTCTCCTATATTGATCGTACCAACGACCGTGATATGCTTAACCAGACAGTTTATCTGCTAGTCTTTGGTCAGTTCTACAACTCTACTGTCTCCAATTCTACTTCTATTGAGAATAGCGGATACAGCGTGGTTGCAAATTCGGTGGGTAGTGTGGTAAGCGATATGGTACAGTTTGTCAACGTCAACTTTGACTACACAGCAGAATCAGAACTGACAGCACAGCAATTTGATGTCGACATCAGCAAAGACTGGGGCAAGTTCTATCTTGAGAGTACCCTAGGTATTGGAGAAAGCAACAATATCAACAATACCAATGGCCGCAACAACAATGTTACTGGCGACGTGCTACTTGGCTATAAGATTCGTCCTAACATCCACTTCTTTGTTTTTAACAGGAGCAATACCAACGACTACACACGCTCTGACCTTCCTTACAAGCAAGGTTTGGGGCTCAAATATACCAAAGACTTCAACAAACTATCCGACCTCTTTGGGGGAAAGACAAAGAAAGCTAAAAAGAGATGAAAATTCTAGTTATCAGATTGAGCAGTATAGGTGACGTGGTCCTGACAACACCCGTGGTTCGTTGTATCAAGCAACAGGTGCCACAGGTAGAACTTCATTATCTTACAAGATCAGCTTTTACCCCAATCATGGAGTCAAACCCCTATGTTGACAAAACACATGCATACCATTCCGATAAGATTGTTCAAGAGCTGAAGAATGAACATTTCGACCTTGTGATTGACCTTCAGAAAAACCATCGAAGCCGAAAGGTATGTTCTGCTTTGCATGTCCGTCACACCACATTCCCAAAGAAAAACTTACAGAAGTGGCTGATGGTTCATTTCAAAGTCAAGAAGATCGTAAGTCATATTTCCGACCGCTACTTTCTCGCTGCCAAAAGTCTTCATGTCACAAACGATGGTAAAGGACTAGATTATTTCTTTAAATACCAGGACTATTCCAAGAGCCAGGCCTCTGAAGTCCTTGTTGATGTAGCAGAGAAAGAGAAACTCTTTCTTCTAGAAGAAAAGCCATACGTTGTTTTAGTTGCAGGAGCAAATCATGTAACAAAGACCATTCCTCCCAGTCAGCTGAACTACTTGGCTTGTAATATCAAAGTTACAACAATACTGATTGGGGGAGAAAGCGACAGGAAGACTCTCAGCAACGCACACCTTCAATGGTCAGAGAATTGTATTAACCTATGCGGAAAGACAACTCTCGCTCAATCGGCCTTTCTGATGAAACATGCTGCTTGTGTCATTGCTCCCGACACAGGAATGATGCACATCGCGTCTGCTTTACATTGCAAACTGATAGCTATCTGGGGTTGTACAACTCCCGAGCTAGGGTTTGCTCCTTACCGTAATGACCAAAATACCGCTTCACTTGAGGTCGAACTTTCTTGTCGTCCATGTAGCAAACTGGGCAGAAAAAAATGTCCCAAAGGTCATTTTCGTTGCATGTTAAACCAACCCTGGCAACGTATTGCTAACACAGCAAATGATTTAGCGCTAGACTCAACTTCTGAGAAATAATCTTTTACATATTACAATAATAGATAAAACAAAATACTAAACAATAAATTAAGTAAGCATATATCCAACTTTATGAAAAAGATACTAATAATTCTTTTCCTCGCCCTTTCGGTAGTTTGTTCTGCACAAAGATACAGACAGGACTCTATTAACTTTGTAAACGGAGACTGGAAAGTAGACACTTTGAGTGCTAAATATAAGACATACCTGAAAACTGTACGTTTTTCAAAGAGAGAAATATTTAACTCGAACCAATGCATAGCTTATCTTGAGATTCCCAAGAGTTCGCCTTATTCCTTTGCTTTTACATACGAACCCCGACGCACTAAGATAAGCACCCATGCTACTAAAAACAACGCTGTTGCTGCTATCAATGGTTCTTATTTTGATATGGAGAAGCATTTTCCAATCTGCTATCTGCGTATAAACGGAAAAAACTACGGAGAAAACACTCCTTCATACGAAACCAGCATCAACCGTAAATATTTCCAATATGGTGTACTTCTTATTGACTCTACAGGACATCTCACCATTACAAAAGCACTTCCCCGCCGCAAATGGGAAGATACTGTGAAATGTGACAATATCATGACTTCGGGACCTCTGCTCATTTACAAGGGTGAAGTTCAGAAACAATTAAATGACCGTGAGTTCATTACCTCCCGACACAATCGTACGGCTGTCGGAGTGAGAAAGAATGGTACTGTTATCCTTTTTACCGTTGACGGACGACTCAACGAGAGTGCCGGGTGTTCTATCTATGAACTTACTGCCATTATGCAATGGTTGGGCTGTGTAGATGCTGTCAATCTCGATGGTGGAGGATCAACGGGATTATGGCTTGATAATGGTAAAGATTTCAAGGGTATTGTTAACTATCCTTCAGACAACGGACGATTTGACCACAATGGAGAACGAGCCGTTAGCAATTGTGTCATAGTAAAGAAACGTGCAAGAAATCCCAACAGTCAGGGAGAACGTAGAGTTCGCCGTTCTTCAGAAACGCCTGGTCAATCCACCCGAAAAGTGGAAAACAAGAAGAAATCTAAAAAGAAGAAAATCAAGAAAGAGACAACCCAGCCAAACACAACTGCTCCACAGACAGAGCCAAGCAAGACTCTGGTAGTTGATTCAATACCTGTAACCAATACTATTGAAATCGATTCTACTAGTACCACAGAACCTATCGTTAAACCCAAGAATACAACCAAGAAAACGGCAAGTAAATCCAGCACAAAATCAACTTCAAAAAGCAGCTCAAAGAAAACAACTAAACTAAAGAAAGGTCTCTTCCGATAATAGGTACTGGTTATAATTCAAATTAATTATGGCATAGAGTTTAATTATACTAAGTCATGATTTCTATTGACTAATTGAGAAAATCGTGATTTTTTCAAGAGTAGAATACTATATCTATATTGGCTATTTTAAAATATAGTTTTTCTACCAATTCTATCAAACATTTCTTGATATTACCAATATGCATAGAGCTTCAAATCCATTGTGTTGAAACAATAATAAACATTCTATCTCAATATGTTTCTAGCATCAACAGAGCACTACTAGGATTAGAATCAAACCTAACAAGAGATTAATACATATATATGAATCAAAAAAAATAAAAGGCCACAACCTAATGAGGTAGTGGCCTTTTCTCTTGGATCAGTAGTAGATTTTCAATCAGTTATGGCATAAGTCGATTATCTATCATGCGATTATTGAATTGCTGCACAATAGCCTTTATCATATTCTCTTCTTGCTTGGTTGCATTTCCAGAGGTTACCATCTCCCCATTAAAAAAGACAAGATGATCGGAAGTTTCAAGAATATAGTAGTTGCCAGGATAAGCAATATGAAAACCTTTACCCTCTTCCATTGCATTATGGCCGAAGCTCAGACATGTATCTTTCAAACCTAACATTGAAATCACAGTAGGCATCAAATCTGTATGCTGGAATAGTTTGTCTACTCGCTTAGGCTCAATATGCATAGGACTATATATCATCATAGGAACATTATAGGCATATTCTCTGTAATATGCTGAAAGAGGTTGGGCTGGATGATCTGCTGTAATAATAAAAATGGTATTATCAAACCAAGGCTGCTTCTGAGCCTCCTCAAAGAAACATTTCATCGCATAGTCACTATATCCGATGGTTTCAAGCAAGGGAATTTCTCCTTTTTTAAACCGACCTTTATGCTGTTCTGGGATAGTGTATGGATGATGAGAGGAGATTGTGTAAATAGAGCTAAAGAAGGGCTCTTTCAACTGACTGATATCTGTTGCTACAAACTTGAGGAACGGCTCATCAAAGATACCCCAATTTCCATCATAGTCATTCTGATCGGGATACTCATTCTGCCCTACATAGCGGTCAATACCTATGCCATGCGTAAATCCATCAAAGTTCATAGAACCATTATGCGCACCATGATAGAAAGCTGTTGCATAGCCATGATTCTTCAATATCTGAGGTAACGAGAGGGTTTTATTAAGTGAATAAGAAGAAGTAATATATGCCTCGTCCATCAAACAGGGAATACCTAAATAAAGGGAGGGTAAAGACTCAATAGATCGTTTGCCATTGCTACGGCCTTTAAACACCATACTCTTCTGAGCCAACTGATCGAGGAAAGGTGTATATGTCTCGCCTGTCTGATTGATAGCCCCCATATATTCCTCTGAAAACCCTTCCAATATTACAAGTACGATATTAAGTTTCTGCTCGTCATTTTTTCCATCTGGCAGACATACAGGGTTGAAAATTTTATCAACCTTATCATCATCGAAATACTCCAATCGGCTGAGGTGAGAGACATTACCTAAAGTACGGATAATTGAGAATGGAGTATTGATTACTAACGAAGAGTTTGATGCCTTGCAGTAGCGGCTGGTATCTATCGGTGAAAGAGGCTTATGCTGTTTTATCCAACCGCCTCTAACTGCTGTGAGAACGAGAAATACCATAAGTAGACAAGAAATCACTTTATGGACTATTCCTCTATCACTATTTGTATTAGACACCAGTCTTATACGACAACTAAACCAAATCCATACGCCAATCATCACAAAGAATGTGAGGTAATATGGCCAAAAATCAGTCACAAAATGCCCCATAAGAGACCCCTGTCCTCCAAAATTCTTAAGAGCATAGCTGAATACATCAGCCGCTGTACGTCGTAATACCCACTGATAATATGCAGAATCAGCGATATTAGCACACAACATCAAGCCCACTCCTACACCAGACACCCAACGTTCAGCTACTTGATAACCTCTCTTGAAACGGAAATCAAAAGGGAGCGCCATCATTAACACCATAGGCCAAAGGACCATAGCTGTTCCCGACAAGCCAAAATGAAGGTTTCCAAGTATTATTCCCCATACCTCATGACTATCCTCAATGGTAAACAAACCATGATTGTGCCATGCAAAACCAATTTGGGTAATGAGCAACATCAAATATGCTACAAGGAATTTTATTGCAACATAAACCCATACACTATGAGTTTCTATCTGTTTTCTTTGTTTCATCGTTCAATTTATTTTATCTTTGCTTGGCCCACTACATACTTATCCAATCTCACCATTCTCATACTCATTATTATACATTCGGATATCTTGTAACAGACCAAAAGGCAAAGATACGAAGAATCGAGAGATTTATTGCAAAATAATATGCTAAATGGTGTTAACTAATGCCAAACGAAACAAATTCATCCTGGAATTCAGGATAATGACCATTCAGCAAACATCAAAGTTCCTATTCCTCCTCAAACTGATATGGCTTAGTAAAATAAAGAGCGCGGGCTGTAGTACAGAGTTCATCCTTTGCATTAAATATGTTAACTTCAATATCGGCCAAATTTCGACGCATCTCAAGAAGTCGGGCTCGCAGGGTAATATGGTCATCAAGAGTTGAGATACTTTTGTGGTATTTGACCTCAAGCTTTGCCGTAACACCTGTGCTTTGCAACTTGTGGAACACTACCCAAGAAGCAATCTCATCAGCCAATGTTGCCTGTATTCCGCCGTGCAATGTGTCAATCCATCCCTGAGCGTCATGGGTAGGTTGCCAAGTGGAAATAATTTCCTTTCCATCTTCATAAAACTCCATGTGAAGACCATGAGGATTGTCGGGGCTACAGCCAAAGCAGTTGTAACCGGGAGTATGAGCCCAATAGTTGCGTATTTTTTTCATCTTTTGATTTCAATTATTCGTTCCTATTATTCATCACAGATAAGATAAGGAGCAGGGGCGAACGCCCCTACTCTATTATTTAACTTGCCTATTTGAGGCAACGTAAGATCTCAAGTGTATCGTCCCAGAACATCTGGACAGTCTTAATCTCTATACGTTCATCGGGGCTATGTACACCACGCAAGGTGGGACCAAAAGAAATCATATCCATCTTGGGATATTTTTCGCCGATCAGACCACATTCAAGACCAGCATGGATAGCACGTACAACAGGCTCGTGCTTGAAGAGGCGTTTGTAAACCTCAACAGCAACCTTAAGCACACGACTATCCGGATTGGGAGTCCAACCTGGATATCCATCTCCATGAGAAACATGAGCTCCTATCATACGGAATGTAGCTTCAATTTTCTCTGCTGCAGCATACTTGGCACTTTCTACCGAACTGCGCTGGCTGGTTGCAATATGAATCTGATTGTCATCCATCTTGATAGAAGCAAGATTGGTAGAGGTTTCCACGAAATCAGGAATTTCACGACTCATAGCCAATACGCCATGTGCACATGCATAAACAGCATTGAGGAGCTTGTCCTGGGTATCTTTATCGATAAGCGATGCGGGCATTTCGTAAGACTCGAGATTTATCTGAAGATCAGGTTCTGTACTACGGAATTCAAAGCGGATTGCTTCAGCCATAGCACTTACCAGCTGACGGAAATCATTCTCTCTGTCTTCAGGAATAGTCACAACTGCAACAGCCTCACGAGCAATGGCATTACGGAGATTACCACCATCGATTGTAGCCAAACGCAAGCCTACATTTTCTTTGCCGAAGCTTGCACGCCAAAGAATACGGTTGAGCATCTTGTTGGCGTTGCCGCGACCTTTATTGATATCATCGCCGGAATGGCCTCCCTTTAAACCAAATACACGAATCTGGAAAGCTCTGGTATTGGGTTCAACTTCCACTTTCTTATAATCAATTGCAACAGTAGTATCAATACCGCCAGCGCAACCGATACAGAATTCGCCTTCATCTTCATCGTCAAAATTCAAAAGGATGTCACTCTGAAGCCACTCTGTACTGAGACCATCTGCACCCGTTAGGCCAGTCTCTTCGTCAACGGTAAAGAGAGCTTCCAGGGGACCATGTTCAATCGAAGGATCATCCAGAATAGCAAGAGCCGTAGCCACGCCAATACCATCGTCGGCGCCCAATGTAGTACCATCTGCAGTAAGCCATTCTCCATCAAGAACAGGCTGAATGGGATCCTTCAAGAAGTCGAATTGCTTAGTGCTATTCTTCTCGCAGACCATATCAATATGAGACTGAAGGCATACTTTAGCTGCATTCTCATAGCCTGGATGAGCAGGTTTGCGGATGAGGACATTTCCAAGACTATCGGTAAGAGTTTCAAGTCCTCGGTCCTGACCGAATTTCTGAATATAGGCAGAAATTAATTCTTCGTGCTTGGAAGGACGTGGAATGTTGAGTATTTCACCAAAGAAACGCCACACGCTAGCGGGTTGTAGATTCTCAAGTTCTTTTTGCATAGTATCTGTATGTTTAATATTATTATTTCAATTTTTTATTACCTTCTTACCAAAGAAAAGTTCTTGTAGCACAATTGTCGGTATCCATTATTATCAAATACCTCAACAGCCATCACATAAGCGCCACGACTACAGGGTTGCCCATTGTCATTTAAACCATCCCATTGAAGACTGCCTTCCATTCCCAACGTTTCATTTCTGGACAAGTGTTTCTGAATGCGCCCCTCTTTATCGAAAATGGTAATATTGGCAACAAGACCTGCTCTGGAAAGCGAATAACTCAAAGTAATCAAGTCGTCATAGCCATCGGCATCAGGAGAAAAAAGCGTAGGTTGCAGGAATATATCGTTCTCCAGAAATAGTGTTTCGCTACTATTGGAGTTTTTATAGGTTGGTGTTCCGAAACCCGAAACCGAAGATGCTGAAGTCCAATTGAGATCAGAATTTGTCGGAGCATTTACATCACGACGTTCCAAAGAGACGCCTTCCCTATCATAAAGAATAGGATTGTGCATCTTCTCCGTATAGCTGAACCAATCTATAACTGTACCATTATTTAGCGCCAGGACCACATTCCCCTTAGCGTTGGCATAGGCTGGCATAGTGGATACCTCTAACAACTTTTCGGGATATAAGACCTTATAGTTCATTCTTACCCATTGGGAGTTCTCTGAAATCACGACATATTCTTTGGGTCTCAGCCAATATACATCCGCAATAGGATAATACTTTGTGATGGAATCTCCAGAGACTTTAGCAAGGTAACAATCGTGAAGAGGAAGTGTTTTGTTTGAATTATTGTATAGTTCTACATAATCAAAACCACCATCAGCAGGATTGAATAGTATTTCATTAATTACAATGTCCCGGTCTGAAAAAAGAGATGTATCTGATGTATTATCTTTTGCTTCCTGAGCGATAACAGAAGACACAACCGACACCAGTACCTGCATTAAGCAGACACATCTGAATCCATATATATTCTTTGCTCTTAACAAAATAGGGGCAATCTACAAAATAAAGTACCTTATTTTACGACTACAAAGATACTTATTTTTTTTTACATGTGAATAATTATTCGTATTTTTGCAATACATTTTCACGGCGGAAAGAATTGTATTAGTACAACCGCTGGCCGTGCATTTTTCAATCAAAAAACAATCAACTATGATAGGCATTCTAGGAAGCGGCAGTTGGCCCACAGCAATAGTAAAGATACTCCTCGAGAACCCTAAAGCAAAATTGGCATGGTGGGTTCGTGAGCCGGAAATCATCGAAGGCCTCATTGCCAACCATCATAACACTTTCTATCTCAGCGAAGCAGAAATCGATGCAACACGGATTACCATTAGGTCCAATATCAGAGAAATTATTGAACTGGCCGACGATATCCTTGTAGTTATTCCTTCGGCCTTTGTTCACGCTGCCCTTAAAGATATCCCCGCCGAACTATTGCAGACCAAGAATTTTCATTGTGCCACAAAAGGCCTTGTCCCAGAGACAAATCAGATACTGACCGACTATCTTCACGACACCTATGGTGTTCCCCTTGAGAACATGACCGTTGTCAGCGGACCTTCTCATGCCGAAGAAGCCGCCATGGAGCGACTCACCTATCTCACAGTAGCCTCGCTCAACGAACCGCTTGCCAGCCGTATGCGCCAGGCTCTTGAATGCAAGTACGTAAAGACCACATTCTCTACAGATATCCAGGGCATAGAATACAGTACCGTCATGAAAAACATTTACGCCGTAGCCACAGGAATCTGCCACGGACTAGGCTATGGAGACAATCTAATAGCTGTAATGATAGCCAATGCAGTCGAAGAGGGACGCAAATTCGTACACGAATGCGAACCTGACAACACCCGTGATTTAACAAAGTTTGTCTATCTTGGAGATCTTCTCGTAACATGCTACTCTCAGCATAGCCGCAACCGCACATTTGGCCAGCTGATAGGTCATGGTTACACCGTTCGTGCTGCCCAACTAGAGATGAACATGGTCGCAGAAGGATATTTTGGAGTAAAAGGAGTTGAGCAATTGCGCCGAAGCCTGAATGTCCAGATGCCTATTCAGCAAGCTGTATACAAGATTCTCTACGAACGCGCAAATGCACGACGTACGATGAAGACTCTGCTCGAGAATCTTCAATAGAATATCACTTGTATAAACTAAATAAAAAGCGTAGGCATATCTCCTGCGCTTTTTCATTAATAACCTATCGAAACACCAAATCTATTCTCGAGGCTTCATTCTTTCCATTAAAAGAATGAGAATGGGATATCCGAAGATTGAACAGTTATTAACCACGACTAATTATACATCTTGAAGTACATCCTAGTCAGGTCAATTTGCTAAAAACAGAGGTTATAATAGTCGAAAAAGTACCTCTAGGATGATGTATTCTACCAGTCTTTGGCAGATGCAATCTGTTATCATTCAAAGCAATTATTGTCTATACAAAAAAATATTTCAACATTATCATTGCTAATTGTTAGAAAATGCGTATTTTTGCAAATCATTTATTAACCTAAAAAACGTAAACAAAATGGCTTATAAAATCACTGACTCCTGCGCTGCTTGCGGTACTTGCATCGGCGAATGCCCTGTTGGAGCTATCTCCGAAGGCGACATCTACAAAATCGACGCTGACGCTTGCGCTAGCTGCGGTACTTGCGTTGATGTATGCCCCACTGGTGCTATCGTAGAGGCATAATTTAACATAGTACAGAAAATATAAAAGGGAACCTCTTTTCGGGAGTTCCCTTTTATTTTCCTTGTCATATCTTTATTCCTATATAGAATGATGGTATGAATCTACTTAAACAAATGGAAGAACCCTCAATGAGGATTCTTCCATTTGAGTTATTTATTGCAGTATTTATTTCTTCTTGCTGGCCTTGGGCGTTTTAGGTTCTTTCTTTACCTTTGTTGCCTTGGGTTCTTTTGTCGCCTTGGCTGCTTTGGGTTCTTTTGCAGTTTTAGAGGCCTTGGGAGTCTTTTCTGTCTTGGATTTTGCGGGACGACCACGTTTGGGTTTTTGCGGAGCTTCTACCAGCAAGCCATTCTCAAGAACCATTGCATCGCCAATCAAATTATCCAGGTCGAGATCCATCAAATCGTCATCGTTAGGTTCATCATTGCTTTCATCATCATCGTCATCTTCATCATCGTCGTATGAATCGAAATCGTCGTCATCATCTTTGCCCAATTCTGCGGCAATATCAGCAGCAGCCAGAGCGAACTCTTTCTTGGCAGAACTGTCGTTAAGGAAATTCTCATAGTCGCCGTTGCGTAACTCGCCTACGCCCTGTTCAAGACCTTCATCTTTATCCATAGCCTCGCTGATGGGAGCGAAATCGTCGTCACCGTCCTTATCATCGCCATAGATATCACGATCAAGGTCGGCTTCAACCAAACCCGTATCAATTTTTACCTCAAACTTAACCATATAGACAGTATCCTCGGTCTCCATAGGAGCGCAGAAGATGACATCGCCATTAGGCTTTTCAGTACGCTGGAGATGGTCTCTGTAGCCGTCAGGATAGATTGTTTTGAATAACTCTTTCAGTTCATCGGAGAGGTTGTTGTAGCTGACTATTAAATTTCTTTTATGTATTCTCTTGGCCATATCTCAGTTTGAAATTTTGTGCAAGTATAAAACTTAAGTGATATATTGTATTGTTTTTTTATTCTAATTCTTTGCAGGCCGATTCATCAGACCATTATCGACTCATCATCTTCTACTCTAAGGTTTTGCATAATAAACTGGCGACGTCCGTCATTATTCTTGCCCATATAGAACTCGAGTACGCTCTTGATATCAAAATCCTTGTGTAGCAGAACAGGATCGAGACGCATATCCTTGCCTATAAAGTTGGAGAACTCCTCGGGAGAGATTTCGCCCAGACCTTTGAATCGGGTTATCTCCGCGCCTGGAGTATTGCTGATGGCATCCAACCGTTCTTCATCGGTATAGCAATAGGTTGTCTTTTTCTTATTGCGCACGCGGAAGAGAGGCGTCTGGAGGATGTAAACATGTCCTGTGCGCACCAATTCCGGATAGAATCGAAGAAAGAATGTGAGCAGAAGAAGACGTATATGCATTCCGTCGACATCGGCATCGGTAGCAATAACAACATTGTTATAGCGAAGATTCTCAATACCGTCATCAATATCCAAGGCATTATGGAGCAAGTTAAACTCCTCGTTCTCATATACCGCAACCTTGTTCAAGTAAACAGAGTTGAGGGGCTTTCCTCTCAAAGAGAAGACTGCCTGGGTTGCCACATCGCGGCTTTTGGTAATACTGCCGCTAGCGGAATCTCCCTCGGTAATGAATATGGTAGTCTCCAGTCGACGGGGATTATTCGTATTATAATGAACATGACAGTCGCGAAGCTTACGGTTGTTGAGGCTGGCACGTTTGCTGCTCTCTCGAGCAACCTTCTTGATGCCCGCTATCTCTTTGCGTTCCTTCTCATTGGCATTAATCTTTGCAAGCAAAGCCTCCGCCGTCTGAGGATTCATGTGGAGGAAGTTGTCGAGATGACGCTTCAGGATATCAAGCACGTAAGTCTTCAGAACAGGACTATCGTTGGTACCATCGGCTTTGTTGGGTGCCAGATGGGTAGACCCCAGTTTGGTCTTGGTCTGAGCCTCGAATACAGGCTCCTGAATGCGGACACACAAGGCGCACACCAGACCCTGGCGGGTATCGGCCGCCTCACAATCCTTCTTGTAAAAATCTTTTACCACACGGGCATAACCTTCGCGGAAAGCACTCTGGTGAGTTCCGCCCTCGGTGGTATGCTGGCCATTGACAAAGCTATAATAATAGTCGCTACTCTGACCGTTTACATGAGTAAAAGCGGCTTCGAAATCTCCATCCTTGATGTGGATTATAGGATAGAGAGGCTGACTGTCCATATTGTGTTCCAGGAGGTCCAGCAGACCATTCTTGGAATAGTAACGCTTTTCGTTATAGTAAAGAGTAAGACCACGATTGAGGTAAGCATAGTTCCAGATGCGCTTCTCCACATATTCGTTTACAAAGTGGTAGTTTCCAAAAAGGGTGGCATCGGGAACAAATTCCACGAGTGTTCCATTCTCCTCGGATGAAGGAACGATACCGCTATCGGAAGTCACCTTACCCTGGCAGAACTCCGCCACACGCATCTGCCCTTCGCGGACAGCCTGCACCTTGAAATAGCTAGAGAGTGCATTCACGGCTTTGGTACCCACACCATTCAGACCTACCGACTTCTGAAACACCTTGCTGTCATACTTTGCGCCGGTATTCAGTTTCGATACAGCCTCGACCATCTTGCCCAAAGGAATGCCTCGGCCATAGTCTCGGATGGCAACCTTGCGTTCAGCAAAATTGATGTTGACAGTTATCTTCTTGCCGAATCCAGAAGTAAATTCGTCAATAGCATTGTCGATAACTTCTTTTATCAGCACGTAGATACCATCATCGTGCGATGACCCGTCGCCCAACTTTCCGATATACATACCCGGACGCAACCGGATATGCTCCATATCCTCAAGGTGAACAATCTTATCGTCGCCGTAGTCTTCAATATTCGTGCTTTGAAACAAGCCTTCGTCTTCTGCCATTATCGTATCTTACTTATTGATTACAAACAATCTCCATCCGTAAAGCCAATAGCTTTGCATCAGGATTTCAAAATGCAAAAATACACTTTATTTTTTACTCTCAACAGTTACTTTCAAGAAGTAATCAACAATTAACATGTTAATAACTTTTTCTCCTTAAATATCATTCTTTTTATAACGCAATCCACTCCTGACCCCACCAAACCACGAGTCATCCGAATAAGGAACTATTGTCAATTTTTTCTCTTACAAAAGATGGCTAATGGCACACATAATCCGATATGCCACCTGCTGTTCCAAAACAAACGGCACAAGGGTTCATTTGTTACACATTACTATAATATTCTTCTTACCTTTTGATACTTTCTCTCTAAAGGAATCAATTTTTGCTATTTCCTTGCACTTTTATTTGGTCGGTTTATAAAATGTTAGTATCTTTGCACTCGCTTTAGCCACCAGGCAAAGCCCACCAATTCTCTATTAGACGGCTGAAAAGGAAATGATTATTCCATTATTGACGCCGATACAAAGAGTTCAAAAAATGCGGATATGGCGGAATTGGTAGACGCGCTAGACTTAGGATCTAGTTTCGAGAGAAGTGCAGGTTCGATTCCTGTTATCCGCACAAAGAAAGAGACGAAGTTCAGGCTTCGTCTCTTTCTCTATTTATGATGTTCCCCCCAAAAAATCCTAGTCGCGTTTAACGCAATCGTAATGGGTAAGATAGGAGTAGTCCGCTCCAAGATTGATGGTATAGACACTCTTGAAATAGATATTGGGCATGTTGTTGGAGAAATTGCGGAACACAAAACGGATATAATCCTCGATAGATGAATAATAATAGTCGCTAGTACAGTCGTCAATCTTGAGGTCGCCGTCAACAACAGATGCCGTAGTAGCAAAGAACTGTTTTTCTTCGCCTGTAGACTCAATAAAGGTTGCAGTCAAATTCAGTTTGCCGTTGTCGCCGTCTGTGATGGTGAGGTATCCGTTCTTGGGAGGATTAACCTTGTTGGTAAAGAACTCGTAGTCCTCTTCAGAGAACCAGGTACCATCAGAAGTAGTAACGCTATCGTATACCATAGTAAAGTCGTAGACACCCACATAAACAGCTCCGTCATTATCGTCTACGATAGGAGTCTTCTCGCACGAAGTAAAGGACATGCAAAATCCCATCAGGGCTAAAGCAAGCGTAAAAATGTGTTTTCTCATAATGATTATATTTTTTCGTAATTAGTAATTCAGAAATTGAATGCAAATTTACACAAAATCCATGATATATTTGCAATCCGACCCCAAATAAATAAAACGAAACTATAGTTTGTACCCCCCTTTGTATTTTAATACCAAAACTTTACGCAGAATAAAAAACAATCCAAAAACCAACTTCAAAGGCATCCTATTTTGCAAAACAGACAACAAAAAACGACCCTATTAAGACTCTTTTCTTCTAAATTCGCCACATTACGACCCACAATTGAGACGTTCTAAGACAAAGAATCGAGTTCTTTTGATACAAGATTCCGGATTGTATTCCGTTTGGACAAGAAAATATCTGTATAGCGAGCACATTGCCAGCACATAGCCTCCACCAAACCACGTCTGCAATACTATTTTGAGGTCGCTATATGAACCCTTAGAGAAGACTTGGGCGTATTTACCTGCAATTATTGTGGAACGAAAGTTGTCCCTTTGCGGTCAAATGGTAGCCCCAATGTGGACGCTATGTGGACGCTATATGGACGCTATATGGACGCTATGTGGACGCTATGTGGACGCTATGTGGACGCTATGTGGACGCTATGTGGACGCTATG
>JAKSMQ010000001.1 GCA_024400565.1 Bacteroidales bacterium | reverse complement strand
TTCATACCAGAAGGATTGGTAGCATCATTGCCATAGAGATGCATCTTCGACTGCCTGGCGACATCACGTTGAGCGAGTCACACACTCACGCTACTGAATTAGAGAAGAGATTAAGAGACGAGTTTGGTGCATGCACTCACATCATGCTTCACATCGAACCTGTGAAATAAAATGGTTCATCATAATTTTGCGTAGATATCGTCATGCATAGAAAGGATTCGGAGTTTGAAATAATCGTCATCACGGAAGCCGTAGGCCGGCCTCTGCCCATAGGACAATATGAAACTGCAAACAAGGTCTGCTATGCCTCTTCTTCTTCGCTGGCGACCTTGCGGCTGTTGTCGATGGCTTCGCTCACGTTGATGACGTAATCGCCCAACTTCTCGTAGAGGGCAAAGATGGTGCTGTAGGCGGTTCCGATATTGTAATCGTAGACGCCGAGCTTGAGGGCATCGATATGACGGTTGCGAAGGGTGTCGCGGTAGTCGTTGATGGCTTTTTCGGCTACGTAGGCGGCGTCGAGATCGATGTGGTCGTAGCTCTGGCGCAGGTTGAAATCCATTACGTCGAGTGCTTTCTGTACCAGTTCGCGCATATGGGCTATGTTGTCGTTCATGTCCTGGTCGAAATGGATGGCGAGTTCGCGCTTCTCCTGTCGCTGTTTGGCTATCTGATAGATGGCGTCGCCTACGCTCTCGAGATTGTCGACGATACGGAGCATGGAGCTGATGCGATGGGAGCCTTTTTCGGAGAGTTCGCCCTCGCTCACTTTGGTAAGGAATTTGGCTATCTCTACCTCCATACGGTCGGTAATGCTCTCGTATTTCGATACGCGATCCATAATGGTGTTGAACTCGTCGTCGTCTTTGGCTGTGCGTAATGAGGGCAGGAAGGTGTACATGCGCAGCACGCGCTTGGAGAAGTTCTCTATCTCGCCCTTGGCGGCCTGGAGGTTGAGCTCGGCGGTGTTCATAAAGCCGGAACCGATATAGGTGAGACGGAACTCGTCGTCGGAATCTTCTTTCTCGGGTTTAACCATCCAGTTGACAATCTTGACGATATAGGGGATGAACCAGGCAAGGATGAAGGTGTTGACGACGTTGAAGAAGGTGTGGAAGAAACAGATGGCGAGCGACACGGCCTTGGGATTGAATCCTTCCTGGCCGGGAATGATGTAGGGGTCGGCGCAGATGGCTGTGGTGGCGCGGGCTATGATTCCCATAACGGGGTAAAAGACTACCAGGGTAAGTACTACTCCAACTACGTTGAATACCAGGTGGGCTCGGGCGGCACGCTTGCCCATGGAGTTGGACACCATAGCTGCCAGGTTGGCGGTAATGGTGGTTCCGATATTCTGTCCCATGACGAGGGCTACGGCTACTTCGAACCCTATCCATCCGTTGTAGCACATGACCAGGGTGATGGCCATCATGGCGGCGGAGGCCTGTACGAGGCAGGTGAGGATGGCGCCTATGCCTACGAAGATGAGGATGGACCAGAATCCGTAGTCGCTCAGCTGGCCGAGGAACTGGAGGAAGGCGGGATACTGCTGGAGGTCGGGCATGGCCTGCTTGAGGTACTCCATTCCGACCAGCAGAAGGGCGAGACCCATTACGAACTCACCTATGGATTTGAGCTTGTCCTTCTTGACGAGAAACATGAATATGAGTGCAATAGCGCCACAGAGCATAGGCAGGGAGAAGAATCCGCTACCTTCGTCGAGGCTGAAGAGATAGATGATCCAGGCGGTAATGGTGGTTCCGATATTTGCGCCCATAATGACGGCAATGGCTCCGGCCAGGGAGAGGAGTCCGGCATTGACAAAGCTGACTACCATTACGGTAGTGGCCGACGAGGACTGGATGGCTGCCGTTACAACGGTTCCGGTCAGGATGCCGCTGAGTGGCTTGTCGGTAAAGCGTGCTATGATGTGACGCATATTGCTGCCGGCAATCTTCTGCAATCCTTCGCTCATCAGTTTCATACCGAAGAGGAAGATTCCGAGGGCTCCTGCAAAATTGAGGATGATGCAAATAATATCTCCTACTGACATATTCTATTCTGTATTAGCGATTAATGTGTTCTTATGATAGGCATTCGGGCCTTTTGTTCAGGATGCAAAAGTACATAAAAGTAAAAAAACAGCCGCAAAAGGGCTGTTAAGTTTTTGTTAAGAAGTGAACGAAGTGGGGGCGTGGCCGGGTCTGTGCCAACTGCGAGGTCGGTTGGCCGGGCCGCAATTGTGGAATGATCTGTTTGGGATTATTCTGTTAATGGGTGGCGTCGTAGTCGATTACGCTCTGCTTGACTTCGTCGGGGATGGTGGCAGAAGACTGGGTGCTGCGACGGTAGCCGGCCATGATGTTGCGGCAGGTGGCAGCCGGTTTGCCGTCGATGAGTATTTGCTGGGTGAGCTCGAAACTCTTGTTGCCCCAACGGGTCACCTGGGAGGTAACGACGGGATTGTCGTGGAAACGTATCTGGCTGTGGAAATCGACGTCGAAATGGACTATCATAACGCAGAAATCGCCTTCTTCGGGTATGCAGGGCACGCCTGCGGATGCAAAATACTGATACTTTCCGAGGTCGAAATATTCCATGATGCAGGCGTTGTTGATGTGGCCCATCTGGTCGACATCGTTGAATCGGATCTGGATTGGGAGTGTGTGCATAATAATGGGGGGGGGAATGGAAAGGTTTTTTGGGGGGAAATGTCGGGGAGAGGATTGAATGGGGTTATTTTTTTAACGTGTTTTCCTTGCTTAGGGAAAGAAAGTACTCTAGGCCGCCTTCGTTGCGGTTGCGACAGTAGATGGTGCCCTGGTGGAAGAGGACCGCATGCTTTACAATAGAAAGTCCAAGGCCCGTGCCTCCACTCTTGCGGCTTCGCCCTTCCTCTATGCGAAGGAAACGGTCGAAGATGCGGTCGAGATATTTGTTGTCAACGCCACATCCCGTGTCGAAGAAATGGATGTAGTAGGCGTCGGGGGCTTCTTTGTAGGTCTCGACGGTGATGGTGACGCGTTCTCCTGCGTAGGAGATGGCGTTCTCGATGAGGTTTCGGAAGATGGCGTAGACAAGCTCAGTATTGCCCTGGATGACGGAATCGGTCGGGAGATGGTTGATGATGGTGTCGTTTTGGGTGCTGATGTTCTCTTCCAGGTCGCGAATGGCCTCTTGTGCTATGTCGTAGAGGTTAAGGGTTGTGAGAGGGAAAAGATCGTCGGCCTCTTCGAGTTTGTTGATGAGAGACACGTCGTTGATGAGACTGGAGAGACGGAGGGTCTGCTGATAACAACGGTCGAGAAAATAGCGCCGTTTGTCGTCGCTCACGGGCTTTTCGCCCAAGAGTATCTCGAGGTAACCCCGTATGCCGCTGACGGGCGTTTTGAGCTCGTGGGCAATATTGTTGGTCATCTCCTGTTTGAGCTGCTGGTTGCGTCGCTGTTCGGCGATGATCAGGTTCTTGGACTGCTCGGCTTCTTTGGCCACCTGGTTGATTTCTCTGATAAGCTTGCGCTGGTATACCAGCATGATTACCAGCGCTATCATCATTAGTGCCAGGATGGAGACGAGTAGTATAAAGGTGTTGGTTGACATGACTTATGCGAAATAGTAGCCCATACCTGTGCGGTTGCTGATGCGTTCGCCCACCTCGAGCAGTTTCTTGCGGATACGGGCAATATGAACGTCGACGGAGCGGTCGCCTACATAGATGTCGGGCTCCCATACCTGGCTGATAATCTGCTCGCGCGAGAAATAGGTGCCCGGATGCTGTACCAGGAGCAGGAGTATGCTGTATTCCTTGCGAGTGAGGATTATTTCTGTATCGTTGACCCGAACAGTCTTGTCGTCAAGATTGATGTGGAGGTTGTCTATGCGGATGGTATTGGAAGTGACGGCTGGAGGTTGGGAAGCAGACCGTTTGAGCACGGCACGTATGCGAGCCAGTACCGTCTGGAAAGAGTATGGCTTGGTGACATAGTCATCGGCTCCGCTCTCGAAGCCAAGCAGTAGTTCCTGTTCGGTATTGAGGGCAGTCAGAAAGATGATAGGCACCTCATCGCCCCTCTGGCGCAGGACTTTGGCCATATCGAATCCCGACATCTTTTCCATCATCACGTCCAGAAGGATAAGGTCGGGTCGCAGACCACCATCGATGAGGGAGAGTGCCTCTTCGGCCGACTGGGCGGTATCGACGTCGAAGCCTTCGCTCTCAAGATTGAAGCGAAGAATCTCACAAAGGTCGAACTCGTCGTCAACTACCAATACTCGAGGCATAGAGTAAGGATTTTTATTGAGCCAAAAGGTTCTTTACGATCTCGGATACAACCTTGTTGTCGGCCTGTCCGGCAAAACGCTTGGAGGCAACACCCATCACTTTGCCCATGTCGCGGGGACTGGTGGCTCCTACTTCGGACATAATGGCCTTAAGGGCTGTTTCGAGTTCTTCACGGCTCATCTGTTTAGGAAGATAGCGCTCGATGATAGATGCCTGGAAAAGCTCTACGTCGGCAAGATCCTGGCGGCTCTGCTGGATGTAGATATCGGCTGTTTCGCGACGCTGTTTAACGAGCTTCTGAAGGGTGGAAATCTCGACGCTTTCGGGCACCTGACCGTCGACGGCGTCCTTGCTTGTCTTGAGCAGCAGGATGGCTGATTTGATGGCACGGAGGGCCTCGAGTTCGTCTTTCTTCTTGGCAAGCATGGCCTGCTTGATGTCGTTATTAATCTGAATCTCTAAACTCATGATACTTTATGTTTTTTTGTTTCGTAGCGATGTTAGCGAGTGAGTGTATACTCCAGCTGGGTTTTGTTGCCTGCCAGGTCTGTTACTTCCATTCTGACAAGATTCTTGCCTTTGACGAGGTGTCGGGCGCTGACGGAGAGGGTGGCTGATTTGCCATCGAGCTCGGCAAGCTGCCATTGGCCGTTGATGTAACAATGGTAGGTGTTGATGCCCGAGAGGTTGTCGGATATCTTTATCTGAAGCTCTTTACCGCTGAAGGTCTGGTTGTTTTTGAAATTGACGGGGGTTACCTTCGGGGCGGTCGTGTCTGCCTGAATCTCAAATCCGCCCCAGAATTTGGTCTGAGCCGTGAGCCATCCGTCGTCGGACAGGGTGGTGGGGAGCGCATTTCTGCTTTTGCCGTTGGCAGACACAATGACCAGGTGCTCCTTGCGGCAGCCCTCGGGAATGCGTAGGCGGACAGTAAAGGCCTGATGGGGAGGGAGCGGATAGCGACGCAGGAGGAGTGTGTGACGCTGGCCGATGGATGCGGGGGAAGTGGAGTAGGTGAGGTAGTCGTTGTCGTAGACCGTGTATTCGGGAATGATGGCGCAGAAATCGGGACGTGAGATCTGTTTCTTGACGAAATATGCTATCGGTTCGCCAGTAGTGTCTCGCTCTGCCGTCTCGTTGTGGGTGGGGGTGAGAGAACGTACCCAGAAGGTGTGATGACACTTGTTGCCCTTGAGGTCGTAGACCTTGTATTCGAACTTATGAAGCCCCGGCTCGTCGAAATAGAAATAGCCTCTGTTGGAGGTCTCTATCCAGTCGAAAGTAGCTCCGCGAAGCTGTCGGGTGAGGATGTAATAGCGGCTGGAGCGCTTGTATTCGGGGAAATCGATGAGTGAGTTGACCCCTCGGGTGTTCTCGAAGAGGTAGGTGGAGTTGCGATAGGTATAGGCCAGTTTCGAGTCAATATAGAGCTCTATCCGTTCAACGCCATTCTTGCTTCCCGACCCTACGGAGGGTACGTCGTAGGCGTAGATGCCTGCATAGAAGCGGCCACTTATCCTGACGGTGTCTGAACCTTTGGATGCCTTGAGGGGGAGATTATGCTCGGCACATTTTCCGTTGAGAGTGGTGTTGATGGTGGCAGGATAGAGCTTGATGCCTGCTATGACGGGGGCTGCTCCATCGGTATAGCTTGTTCCAAAATAGAGGGGATTGATGGGCTGGTCGTTGTGGGCATGGCGTACCTCGTAGTGGAGATGAGGACCAAAAGATCCGCCTGTGTTGCCGGCACGGGCTATCATATCTCCTTTCTTTACTTTGATAAATCCATCTGCAAGGTTTGTGTCGAAAGCAAAGCAATGGTGGGCGTATTGATATTGGGTGACGAACTCACCTATCTTGCCACAGAACTCGTTACAATGCATATAGACTGTACGAAGTCCGTTAGGATGGGTTATATATAATACTTTTCCTCCACCATAGCCGCTGATGTTTACGCGGCTTACATAACCATCGGCAGGAGCATAGATGGGCGTTCCTACCTTGCCGTTGACGCCAAAATCTACTCCAGAATGAAAGTGATGAGGACGAATCTCACCAAAACCGCCTGTGATGTATACGTTTACGTCGAGAGGATGTCGAAAATAGTCTTTGGGATAAGTGTCGGCTGCTGGCTGTTGGGCTTTTGCTACAACCATACACGCAAGGCAAAGGAAAAGAGCAAATATATGTTTCATAGAATTCTTTCTTGAGGGTAGAATAAGTAATTACCGGGTGTTGGAGATGCGTAGGGAGAGGAGTTCCTGAGCTGTCTGGCGGGCACTCTCGGTGGGAGGTTCGGACGAGAGCATAACGGCAATCTCGTGTACTCTCTCTTCGTAATCCAATTCTTTGATACGGCTCACGGTTGAATCTGCCTCTACCTGTTTGTAGACTTTAAGATGGCTTATGGCTGCGGCCGCCATCTGGGGGAGATGGGTGATGGCTATCACCTGCATGTGTTGAGCCATAAGGGCGAGGATATTGGCCATGCGGGAAGAGACTTCTCCGCTGACACCAGTATCGATTTCGTCAAAGATGATTGTGGGTAGCAAAGATTCGCGTGCAGTAAGCGATTTGAGGGCCAGCATAAGACGCGACAATTCACCTCCAGATGCTACCTTCCCAATCTCTCTCATATCGCCTCCACGATTGGCATTAAACAGGAATGTAACGCGGTCACATCCTGAGGATTTGTAGTCGGAAGTGGGTTCTACACGTGCTTCGAGCCGTGCTTCTTTCATGCCTAAGTCGGCAAGGATAGGCAACACCTGTTGCTGGACCATCTCGGCTGATTTCTGACGCAGGAGTGTCAGTCTTTCTGCTATGCTCTGCATACTGGAATAGGCTTTGTCGACAGCTTCCATAGCCTGCTGAATCTCTTCGTCCATATTGGCCAGGGTCTGCAACTTTGAATCCAGATCGTCGTGGATCTGCATCAAGGCTTCAACTGTGTCGACGTTGTGCTTCTTCTCAAGGCGATAGATTGTGTCAAGGCGTTCGTCGACCTGTTGCTGACGCTCGGGAGAGTAAGAGATGCTATCGTTGAAGGACTCAACATCTGCCAGAATATCTTTCAGCTCGATGAGGCTCGATTCCAGACGCTCATTAAGTTTTTCGGCATCGGGATGACAGGAGGCTATCCTGGAGAGTTGCGAGCGCGAGGCGTTGAGCATAGGTATTACCGAAACATCCTCGTTGCCATCGCATAGCTGCATTACAGAATTGAGTGCCTCTTTGATGCCTTCAGCATTGGCAAGCAGATTGCTCTCCTGTTCCAGTTCTTCCTGCTCGTCGTTGTGCAGATTGGCCTGCTGCAACTCATCGAAAAGAAACTGCATATAGTCCTGCTCTTTTCTGGCTTGGCTGTTTGCCTCGTTGAGTTGCTCGAGTTTACGTTTGTGTTTCTGGTATTCTGCAAAGGCCAGGGCATATTCCTGACGTACCTTATGACCGTCGTTGAACGAGTCCAGAAGGAGAGTCTGGAAATCGCTATTGGCAAGGGTAAGGGTTTCGTGCTGGGAATGTATGTCAAGCAGACGTGCCGAAAGGTCCTTCATTACAGTCAGCGAAACGGGACTGTCGTTAACAAAAGCGCGACTTTTGGCCGAAGGCAGAATCTCGCGGCGCAGAATAAGGGTGTTGTCGTAGTCAAGGTCGTTGTCGGCAAAGAAAGAATTGAGAGCGAGAGTGCTGATGTCGAAATGCGCTTCAACAACACATTTCTTTTCTTTGTCGTGAAGCACGCCACAGTCGGCCCGCTGTCCCATCAGAAGAGCTAACGCGCCTAGGAGAATTGATTTTCCGGCTCCGGTCTCGCCAGTAATAGAGGTCATTCCCGTAGGGGAGAAGATGATGTCTGACTGGCGGATGAGAGCATAGTTTTCTATATGGAGGGAGGAAAGCATGGTTGTACTTTGGGGCTGAATGAGGAAGTTTGTAATTTAGAGAATAGCGAGTCTTTGAGTTTTACTTTGAAGAATTGTTGTTTCCATTCATCCTGTTCTTACATCAGCATGGGGGCAATCCGCTTGAGGGCATTGATGAATAGGTCGACCTCCTCGCGGGTGTTATAGACTGCAAAGGACGCTCTCACGGTTCCGGGGATTCCGAAACGTTCCATAATGGGCTGTGTGCAATGGTGGCCCGTACGAACTGCGATACCCAGCTTGTCGAGGAGCGTTCCTACGTCGTAAGGATGAGACTCGCCGATAAGAAAGGAGATGACAGAAGTCTTGTTGGGGGCTGTACCAATAAAGCGCATACCGTCTATTTCCTTCATCTGTTCGGCTGCATAGTGGAGCAGGTCGTCCTCGGTGGCGTGAATCTGCTCTATGCCAATCTCCTCCATAAAACGGATGGCGCTTCCCAGTCCTAAAACATCACCTACAGAAGGCGTTCCGGCTTCAAACTTGAAGGGAAGCTCGTTGTAGGTGGTAAGGTCGAAGGTCACATCCTTTATCATTTCTCCTCCGCCCTGATAAGGAGGTATTTCGTTCAGAAGCTCTTCGCGTCCATACATAACTCCGACACCCATGGGCCCATACATCTTGTGACCCGAGAAACAGTAGAAATCGCATCCTAACTCCTGTACGTCGACCTTGATGTGGCTGATGCTCTGAGCGCCGTCTATCAGGATGGGGACATTGTGGGCGTGGGCTATTTCAACAAGCTCTTTTACCGGATTGATGGTTCCGAGGGTGTTGCTCACATGGTTTACAGCCACTATGCGGGTCTTCTCGTTGAAGAGATTCTTGTAGGCTTCCAGATCAAGCACACCTTCGTCGCTGAAGGGAATCACTCTAAGACGGGCGCCGGCAAGCTGCCAGGGCACGATGTCAGAGTGGTGTTCCATACCCGAGACGATTACCTCATCGTCCTCTTTGAGGAAGCGTTTGCAGAATGAGGATGCTACCAGATTGATACTCTCTGTCGTGCCACGGGTAAATACTATCTCGTGGTGGTGGCGTGCGTTGATAAACTTCTGCACCTGACGGCGAACAGACTCATATTGCTCTGTGGCCTGGGCTGCCAGATAGTGGGCGCCACGATGAATGTTGCTGTTGAGGGTTTTGTAGTATTCGGTCAGGGTTTCAATTACCGAGACAGGCTTCTGAGTGGTGGCGGCGTTGTCAAGATACACCAGAGGGTGTTTGTAGACAGATTGGGAGAGTATGGGAAATTGACTGCGAATATCCATGTCTATGCTTGTTTGTAGTAGAAATAACTGATCAGGAGTACAAGGATGATGACGAGCAGAAACAGATAGAATGCCCAGCTGCATCCCTTGGGAGGCAACGGGCGGTCGTCACGATTGAACAGTCTGTCAGTCTTCATGGGTTTTATTGCTTGTTGTTGCGCTTCTTCAGGATTTTCTTAACGACAATCCACACGATAACCAGGCCGACGACTCCGGCCAGGATGTAGGAGATGGTGTCGCTATATTCTTTCACTACAGAGAGGGTTCCTGCACGATAAGCCAGCCATCCTATCAGACCAAGGATACAGTTCCATGCAAAGGCTCCGACAAAGGTGAAGAGTGCGAAAGCGCCCACGTTCATTCGGGAGAGACCGGCAGGAATGGAGATAAGCTGGCGTACAACAGGAACCATACGGCCCACGAGGGTAGATATGTTTCCGTGTTTGTTGAAATAGGCTTCGGCTTTCTCCATCTTCTCGGCGCTGAGCAGGAAGAGGTGTCCTACCTTGCTGTCGACAAATTTGTATATGACGGGTCTGCCCAGCCAGCGTGAAAGATAGTAGTTGATGAATGCTCCCAGCATAGCGCCTATTGTTCCGAAAAGCACAATGAGCCATACTTTCATGGGCGAAGAACACTTTTCAGAAGCATACACGGCTGGAGGAATTACTATCTCGGATGGGAAGGGAATGAAAGAACTCTCAATAGTCATCAGACCTGCCACGGTATAGTAGTTCATATTGGCATTGTACCAGTCGGTTACATTTGAAACCGTATTCTTGAACCAGGATTGGTTAGTATCGGATGCCTGTCGGGAGAGTGTGTCGGCAATTGCCTGCTCGGTATTGGCAACCTGATCCTGGGTGGCTATACTGTCGGTCTGGGCTATGACGGTCGTGGTCATGAAAACCAGCAGAAGAAGAGAGAGTAATTTATGTTTCATAGGTTGTGTTTTATTCTTATTGGAAGGGTCTATTTCAGATAGCTGCTGATAAGGTCCATCACCTCAATATCTTCGCGCATCGTGGGGCAGACTCTCAATATGGTATCGAGACTGTTGATGTCTTCTATTGCAACAGCCCGGATGGCGTTGAACATCAGATTGCGCTGGTTGGTAATGAAACAGCAGACAGCCAGTCGCTGGTTGAAGCAAAGGGGTTCTTCGCAGTTTACCAGTCCGCGTTCCAGAATCTCAGTTGCTGTCCTATAGTCGTCAATACCTATCATCATGTCGGCATAGTCAATCCAGGCGCGGTCGTTGAAGGGATTCAGCTCCAGTCCTTTCTCGTAGCATTCGGTAGCAAGGTCTATTTTGTCGAATCGTTTGTAGATAGAAGCTGCGTCAAAGAGGAGCGAAGGCTCGTCGGGACATTCTTTGAAGGAACGCTCAATGTAGTCAAGCGCGTTGAAATTGTCACCCAGCTGGGCATAGCATCCGGCAATAGCCATCATCACTCTCCCGCTCGAGGGGTCCATCTCGGCTGCCTTCCTGAAATAGATGAGAGCTGTCTCATAGTTCTTTCCCTCCATGTAGCATGCTCCGATAGCCCCGTTGAGGGCGGCCTGATCATCCACGTAGGGCATAGCCTCGTGGAGCGACTGTACGGCACCCTTGGTATCGCCCATCTCGTTGAGGATGTCTGTTTTCTGCAGATAGGCATCCTTGAAGGTAGGGTCGATGGCGATAACGTATTCGAATGCGTCGACGGCACGCTCGTAGAGATTCTCCTCCTTATAGAGCATTCCCAGACAATACCATGCGGGAACGCTAAAGGGGTTTTCTCCCACAAAGGCGTCAAAGAAGGTAATGCCCTGGAGATTCATTTCGGCCGATTCGAAGGTCTCAAACAGGTTGTAGATTACCCGCTCGTCTTTGGGATTTGCCTTGAGGGCGCGTTTGTAGTATCCTATCGCTTCGCGGTCTTCTCCCAGGCGGGCATATTCGTCGCCTATGTTGCCGTAGACGGCATTCAGCTCGCGTCCGTCGGTTGCGGCTTTCTGGAAATAGCGTATTGACTTGCGGGGATTATTGAGCGCGCTATATACAGCCCCAAGGGCATACATTACGTCGGTATTGTCGGGCTCCTGGCGCTCAAGGTCCTGAAGTATCACAAGGGACTCCTTGAACTTTTCGCGCGAGCAGAGAAGGTGAGACCGGCGCAGGCGGATGGGGTTGGCGTTGGGATACAGACTTTCTGCAAAGATTACAGCGTTCTGGAATTGTTCGTAGTCGTAGGTCTCAATATAGTAATCAATGATGATTGAGAGTTGGTCTACATCGAAATAGTGCCGCTCTCCGCGACGCTGCATCTCCTCAAAGTCAAGAACCAGCTCTTTCACTTCAGCGTTGTAATCTTTGAAACGGTCGGTCATCAGTAGTATGGTTAGTGTGTCTTTTTCAAAAACGGGGGTTACTTTCTCTATTATTTATTAACGACGTTGTTTCTATATTATTGCATATAGTACAAGATTTATTTATAGGCGGCATTATAAAGCATTTTTCCACAAATAATTATTACCGGAAATGCGGGAACCAAGGCCCGTATGAATGCCCGATATTCGTTTTGCAGACCTGCTCTAGAGTCCTTGTAGCGTCCATGTAGCGTCCACATAGCGTCCACATAGCGTCCACATAGCGTCCATGTTGCGTCCACATTACCTCTACAATTTGGCTAAAAAGTCGACCTTATGTGGACGCTATGCCGACGTTAGGTGGTATTTGAGTAATGTTTACGTCCTTCTAATCTTTCGCAATCCCTTCCATGAATCTTCTTTTATCCCTTTTCTATTGTCCAACCATCCATGGATAAAAACCGATTACTGGAGGGCGAAACGGATTGTGATACCGCCCTTTGTGGTACTGTTGGGGTAGGAGTTGGAGATGTATGGCGTGTTGATATTGGTCTGGAAGAAGGCTTTTACCGTAATGGAAGACGATACGGCATATTCGCCCGAAATCTCGGCCATCCATACCTGCGAGCCGCTGGTTATCTGGTCGGTACCCTGGTTAATCTTGCGGATGAGGGTCTTGTTGTTGTTGTAGGTAAGATTGAGCTGGATGAGCACATCGCTCTTGAGGTCGCGGGGCTTGCCGCCGGCCTTAAGATGGATTTCTACATCCTTGAAACGATAACCGCCTCCGAAGGTTACTCCATCGCGTGTCGTTTCGGTCAGCTGGTTGTTGGAGAAACTGAGTTGGAGGTTGCGGTTCTTCTGTATTGAGAGATTGAACTGCAAGGAGTTAACCATGCTTACCGATAGCTTGAGGAGAGGGTTGAATTGCTCGGCAATTGTGATTCCCTCCATGCTGACAGGGGCTATAAAATCTCCGCTTGAGTTAATTATGCTTTCCGAACCATAGTCGTAAGTGCCTCGTGCAGCCGAGAGGGCTGCGTCTGTATAGAAACTTCCTATGCTATAGGTCGAGGAATAACGATGGGAGATGCTGATGTTGGTAAACCACTTGCGCAGGAATTCAATCTTGCTGAGACCGTTGTAGTTAAGGCTCCAGTTGGGAAGAGGCAGACTGAAGAAGGGCGAGAAACTCCGTGTGCTTGCGCTTCCGCCCATATAGGCTGAAAGGAAGGAGGTCAGAAGCACGGTCTGCTGGTTGGCGCCATATCCGGCCGGATAGTATTGGCCATTCATGGTGTCGAGCAGATAGTTGTCGCAATAGGAGTCAGAATTCATACCAGCCAGGCGTTCGGCAACTATCATTCTGTTGTCGAGGAACTCGTGGAAGAGGTCGTCGCTATTGCGGAAGGCGGTACGGAATGACCAGGCTGTTGTGGTATAAGAGCCTGTCATGGTGTATGATAAAGGTCCGTCAACCATATCAAGGATCGACGAATACTTGTAGTAGAATTGTTCGTTGGAGGAGTAGCTCAGCGTACAGGTAATGTCTATCTTCATGTCGCGGATAGGCTCGAGGGCAGCCTGGAGGGACAATACGCGGTTGAGATTGTTCTGATGAGGAGCATTCATCAGAGAATCACGCGACAACAGGTCGTTGTTGCGGAGATTGTCTACAATACTTTCGCTACTTCCGAGAACAAATCCCAGACCTGGAGTCCAGAAATTGGATGGGTCAAGACCAAGTATTGAGGGCTCTCCCATATATCCTGCCACGCGCGAGCCGCTTGTAATATTGGCTTGCATGTTGAACGACTTGAGGCTTGTAGCCAGGCGAAGACCAAAGTATCCTACCTGTCGCCACATCTCTTTGATTTCCTCACGACGCAAGGAGTCTGCAATAGCGGCATCACGCTCGGTCTGTTTCGAATCCTTCAGACCGCGTTTTTCGTTAGTCTTGTTCTTATCCTTGTCGTTGTCCTTACCCTTCTTGTTCTTGTCGTCTGCCTTCTTGGGTGGTCTTTTTGCGTTAGCTTTCTTCAGGAGCGGGAACTTGCTATAGAGGCTGGTCATAGTACCCGTAACAGTCGCGTTAAAGGTAGTAGAGTTGGTTAGGGTAGAACCCTGTGAAGCAAGCGCCTGTGTTGTTCCTAGGAAGTTGTAGGTTGTGCGATAGGTTACGGGCATACGCAAAAAGTCCATATAGGGCAACTTGCTTACGGGAACATCCCAGGAGATGTTGACATTCTGACGGAAATTCTGCATGGTTCCGCCATCAAGAATAGACATCCAGATAGAGTCGGTAGCGCTACGAGTTTCTACAAGTCCGGGAGGTTCGTCTATACGTGCGTTCGCATTTGCATCATATTGGAACTTGAGACTACGTGCAATATCGTATTGGAAACCATAGTCGCGTCGCCAGGTAAACTGCTTGAAATAGGTAGGATTAATTATGACAAGTGCCTGGCCCTTATTGCGAAGGAGGGTTTCCTCGCGGTCGCGGTATACTTCGGTTGCGAAATTGAAACTGCGTGGCTGGTAATAGAGATTAAAGTCGCGCATGAATTTCCAGTTTTTGCCCTTGAAGGTCTTTGATTTCTCAAAAGGCTTGAATTGTTTGGGCTGGGAGAATGAGAAATTATAAGTAAAACCGCCTCGATGCTGGTCCTTGTTGAAGTGATCAATATCGTCGTCGCTCGAACGTTCTCCGCTATAGGCATAGGAGAAAGCAAAGTTCTCGATGTCGTAGAAATGAGGTTTGAGCGCCCCTTTGCCTGTACGCTCTTTATGCATATTGGTAAGGGTAAGATTCGTGGTGGTTTTGCGATGTTGCGTCATGTGTTTGATGCTGTCTCGCTCGGCCTTGGTCTGATAGGTCCGGAGGTCATCCTTGAGGATTACATCAGGGTCAAGAGGATTGTATTCGGGACTTCCGATATCTTTGTTTACATCAAGATAGAAAGGAATCTTGACCCCCCAATCTTCGGGGAAGAATCGACCTACTTCAAACTGTAGGGTACTCTGTAGTTTCAGGTTATTGATAAGTTCAAGCTTGTTGATATTATCCTCAAGATTTCCGTAACCAGCCGTTGTATAGTTTCCGTACAGAGACAGGCTTCCTACGTCGGCAAGATTGGTACGGGCAAGGGCCATGGCTGCGAATCCGCCCTTGTTGTGGTATTCGCTGAGTCGTAATTCGTTAATCCATACTATTGCCGACTTGGGCAACATGTCGTTTCCGTCGGTAAGCGTCTCTTTCTTAGGGTTGCGGACGCCAATCATAATGACCTTGACTTTACCCAGGTTGGGTGTTCCTAATACGGTATATTTGTGGCCGTCAACAAACTCGGAGTAGAGCATTGTTGAGTTGTATTCCAAATCTCCCGAACGTATCTTGGTATTACGGTTGGTCTTGATGTCAACAAGCTTGGTAAGGTCAATCTCTACGTTGTTCTCTGTAGGCCAGATAGAATACGGGTCGCTGGATGGGGTACCCCAGGGAGTGAACTTGAGGGGAACCTCATACTCATAATAGTTGTTCGTAAAATCGCTACCCAAACGTACAAAGAGAGAAAGGTCGTTGTCGCGCAGATTGTCGGCTTCAAACTTCTTCTCAGCATGGACGAACATCTTCATCTTGCCATAGTAGCGAAGGTCGTATTGGGAATTTCTGTAGATGGCTCTTGCGTCACCAGAAGATAACTCCTGGATGTCCATAGATACAGACTGCTCGTCGAGCTGGATATAGGAGTTGCCTGTGCTGTACCATTCTTCACGTTCAATTCCTGGAGGCAGCACATAGGGAACAGGCTGACGTGAACCATTCTCCTCGTAGTTGATGGTGCTGAGGGTGAACGAAGTGTTGGCATCTGAACCGGTAGTATAATCTCCTGGCTGAAGCAAAGACTCGCTATATTTGCGCCAGGTACCATAAACAAGTTCAAGGGTAGCAAAACGTAAGATAATAGGATCCTGGAATTCGTTGAGGAACATACGCATGAAACGTATGCTCTGGAATCCGTTAAGATTACCCACGGTACGGTCTGGCTCTCGGATAGGAATGCTGAACTGGTACCAGCGTACAGATGGGGCAATCGTACCATCTGCCAGTTGGATGTTGGTTGCCTCTTGTATATCCACGATATGGTTCTGTCCGATCTGCATCTTTTCGGGACGCAGGTCGATGGCGTATTCGTAATAGTTTTCAGCCTCGCTGAGGGTATTGTCCTTGTTAATGTCTTCTATGTTGGGGATAGACGTACCTTGGGTACGAACGCCTGTAGAATTCTCCTGTGAGGCTGAGTTACCCTCAGGGTTCATATAGTATTTATAGCGATCGTTGACCTTAGCATCAAGAGCGTCCCATTCAGGGTCGATAAAATAGCGGAAGTTATCGGTACTGGGGTCGTTGCTGGCTATCTGGTAAGCTTGAGAGCTGGTACCATGTAACAATTGAATCTCATGCAGATAATCTGCAAAGAAACTCTGTTCGTCACCCAGTCCGTTGGTACTTCCCAGTCCGTCGTATCCGATATCCTGATACATTCGGGCTGCATCTTCGTTGACGAAGGCGTTGACGATACTTTGGGTCTTGGGAACGCGTCCCCATATGGTAGTGTCGACAGGATACTGTTCAAGGTCGGCCGGGTTGTTGCTGGGAGGCATACCATTCTCAAAGAACTTACGTCCGTCACGGAGAATATCCTCGCTGATGTCGCCTAAGTTGAAATAAAGCTTGCCTCCGGTTCGGGTGTCATCGTGCTCTCCGGTAACAGGATCCATAAAGGGGTCCATAAGCCAGAACTCGATGGTTTCTATATTCTGAGATTCGAAGTCGGTATAGTCAAGCTGTCGCATAATACCTCCCCAGCGGCTGGCCGGATTAGCCAGGGAACCGTCGGCATTTACGCCTGCACTATATTGCGTAGGTGCCGCGTCATAGTTATAGGGACCACGTTCGGAAGGATAATAGGCTAGGTTGAGTTCGTATACATTCATGGGGTCACCCACAGAATGCTGCTTGTTGGGGAATACTTCTGTTTCAAGAATGCGTCGAGCATAGGGGCGGCTTAAGTCCTCGCGTGTGATATTTGCGGGGCTGGAACCATTGTAGAAGAGGTTGTCGATACGATACCATGCTACGAGAGCTCTGTTCTTTCCGTAGGCAAGACCCGTTCCCATGGCAGATTCGGGGAACATGGGCATGGATGAAGAATAGTCCTGAGGCGTGCTTGCCAGGAACCAGAATCCGGGTGTACGCAGGTCTATACTACTTTCGGCGCCTTCGAAGTCGTCAATATAGGATACATTCTTTTCGTTGGCTCCGGTATTGGCCATGCTGGGAAGGAATTGAGCTACTTCGGCCTGGAAAGTCAGGGTAGAGGGGGCTTTGGTTTGTATGCCGGGAAGAAGGTCGACCAGCTTGGTAATAAGAGGAACTTCGTGTTTGTAATTGAAGTCAAGACCCCAGATGGAGTTGCTCGTGGGCTCCTCTCCAAAGTTGTTTTTGGTTGTGAGGGCTTTCTCTCTCAGATTCATAAAGGTGGCACCCAGATGAATTTCTGGAGCGAACTCATAATCGAGATGAGCTCCGACTAGATCCTTCGTGGTCATACTGAACGAGTTGTTCTCGCTACTGACGCTTATGGGTGTGCCGGAAGAGAGAATGCTCTCGTTGATGATTCGTACTGTACCCATAGTGTAGTCTACCGTATAGTCTACGTTCTCAATAAGGGGCATACCTCCGGCTGTTACGGTAACGCTACCTTGGGTAACGCTATAGCCAAGGCTGATTTCGCCGCTTACAGAGCTGCTATAGTATCCTTCGAGGTAGAATTTGTTCTTGTCGGCATATTGTCGGGCCAGGGTCTGAGTCATGGTGTAGAGCGAATCGAAACAGTATTGGTCGGCAAGTTCGTCGCCCAGAATCTTCCTCAGGTCCTTACCGAAGGGCTCTACCATAGGAAAGAAGATGCGTCCGCTATTTGCCTGAATGGTACCACCCTTATAGGCTGCGCTATCCATCCAGTCGAACACACCATCGGGGAGATAATAATTCATGGAAGCATCCATGCGGTCGAGACCAAGAACCTCTATCAAGGGCTTCCCTTCCTTGGGACCTTCGGTAAAATATCCGATACCTACTCCGCTTTCGGGACTCTCGTACAATACGTTGAAACGGAAATTCTCGCGGCTGAGCTGGGTACTTTTGAGGAAGTATACGTTCTTCATCATCAGCTTCCACATCGGGCTGTGGACGTTATTGCTGGTACTCTTGAGAAGCTTGACGACAAGAGTGTTGGGGTCGTTGACACCATCGGTTGTGAGCTCTCCTACCTGGTATACGGTTGTGTCTCCGATAACCTGATACTGAAAGGCAACAGCAAGCATCTGGTCGCTGGCAAGGGGTTGGGAGAGCGAAATGAAACCCAGCTGGCTGTTGTAGGTGTATTCGGAACTGTTGAGCAGACGGGCGCTCTCAATCTTCTCGTAGTCGGTACCACTTGTGAGGCCCAATCCCTGCATATAAGAGGTTACGCTATTGATGCTTCGTATGGTGGAGGTATTGATGAGCGCGCTTCCGGCCGTTCCGCTGGCGATGAGGTTGTTGGCCGAGTTGGTGGGCTTGACTGTTGTCTCACCTGTATGGGCTCCGATACCGGTAACGATGGTAGAGGAGGGGTCGGCTTCGCCAAGATCTGTAAGAGCAAGGAGGTTTCGGTTGTTTGTGACGGCGGCACCCACATTGGTACGCCAAACCTCCATTCGCAGAATCTTGATATTGGAGTTGACTATGGGCAACGTGCTCATAGCCTTGTTGTAGTTGTCGTAGAAATACTGGGCAAGGAAATAATGTCGGTTTTCCTCATATTCGTCGGCCCTGATCTCAAATTCTTTGGTACTGGCTCCTCCCTGCATCTGCATATTCTCCGTACTTGTGTTCTTGTGACTCAGTACAGCATCGATAGTGAGCCGTCCGAATTTGAGCTTGGTGTGGAATCCCATCAGCTGCTGACTACCCTTGATAAGGGTGGTATTGAGGGGGAAGGAAATGTCGGCAGCTTCGAAAAGCTGGAGAATGTCGTCCTCTTTGCCTTCGTATTTGAGCTTAATCTTGTTCTCAAAATCGAAGGTCGCCTGAGTGTTCCAGTTAAGATTGAAGTCGAACAGATCGCCGATTTTGGCGTTGATTCCAAGCTGGAGGTTCTCGTCGAAATCAAAATTGAAATGACGACGTTGGCGCACATCGCGGCTAGGGTCTTCGGTATGGGTATAGATGCCCTGGAAGGTAAGGTCGGCCGTTCCGGTGGGTTCAATCTTGATGAGGGGCTCTCCGTCGAGAGCAGCCAGCTTGCGGCTTATTTCGCTAAATCCGGGAATCTTGCTCAGAAGTCCTTCGCCTCCAATATCGGATTTGGAATTGGCCTTCTTGTCATCCCAGAATTGCTGCATCAGCTGTCCCATCTGCCATTCCTGGTATTCGTCAAAGGTCATGTATTCGCGGCTGATGACCATATCTCCTATCTTGGTAATCTTGACATAGGAGTTGTCTTTGGCATCATATTCAACCACGACGGTCTTGTTGGACGGACGCCAGCCATCGTCCTGAGCCATGGCTATGCCGGTTGTCAGCAAGAATAGCATTATCGCCACCAGACTCTTCAGCCAGGTGGTAAACCGATACTTGTTTGTTGCTGTTCTTGCTTTCATTATGGGTATTATAGTGCTTTAAGACCTTCCTTTATGAGTTCTTCGACAGAAAGTCCGGGCTGTTTCTTGTTGACGGCCTGAAGCACCTTGTCGGCTGCGGCTTTCTGGAATCCAAGCATAACCAAGGCGGCAAGAGCCTCTTCGAGATTCTGATTGGTCTCGAACATAGACGAGATAGCGTTGTCGGAGACCTTTCCTATCTTATCCTGCATCTCGAGAATGATGCGTTGGGCACCTTTGGCTCCGATTCCCTTTACAGACTGTACCTTCTTTACGTTCTTGGTGGCGACGGCCTCCTTGAGCTCGTCTACGGTCAGGGTGGAAAGCATCACGCGGGCTGTATTGACTCCTACTCCACTGATGCTGATAAGCATACGGAACATTTCGCGCTCGGCAATCTCGTAGAATCCGAACAGAAGATGGGCATCCTCACGAACCACATAATGGACATAGAGCTTCACGTTGTCGCGGTCTTTGATCTGGGTATAGGTGTTGACGGTAATCTCGACCATATAGCCCACTCCGCCACAATCTATTACGGCAAACGAGGGGGTTATTTCGGCAAGCTTTCCTGATAAATATTCGTACATGGGCTGTCTGGTGTCTTAGGTGGTTTTCTTTGAAGTTATTCCCTGGTCTTATCTTTTGTTTCCTTTCAGTTCGAAGGCTCCTATGGTCGGAGGCATGCTTCGGGGAGTATTGTCGAGGTCGTTGGGGAGTGTTATGTAAGCGCTATTTCCCTGGCCGACAAATGGAGAGTTGGCCGAGGGATGATAGCGAAGATTGGAAGCTGTATCAAATTGGGGATTGGCAAAGGGAATGCAATCCTGGCAATATTCGTCAATCTGGCTCGATTTTACCATACAGTTGCGGAACTTGATGTTGTGGCCTGTTGAGGGGTCGATGTCGAGCAATACCTCTCCGTTTTCTCCATTGCTGCTGCCATAGTTTCCGCAGATGATGCAGTTGTCGAAATAGGCCTGCTCGAGAGGACGGGGATAGGCATTCCCGGTCTCTCCGTTGACGTATAGATTGTTGAGGATCACGCTGGGATTCTTGCGACGGTTGCCGCTATAAGGCCAGTAGTCGGCAAAGGTTGAGTTGCGGAACCGGTAGCGTCCTCCGTATTGGAGCGCAAGGGTGGCCTGTCCGCAATTGGTTATCAAAAGGTTGTCGCCCTCTATGTACGAACCCTGTCCGAGAAGTCCGGCACGCGACTGGTTGAGGATGCGGCTGTTGCGTATGGTAAGAGTAGGGTTGCTGTTGGCCAGGGTGTCTACCACCAGTCCGATGGTTCCGTTCTCGATAACGGCCCAGTCTATCTCGTTGTTGCGGCTGCCCTGATAGAGCCAGATGTAGCCCCATTGGCCTGGGAGCGTGTCGTACCATCCGTCGTGGCGTAACGAGGTGAAAAGCACGGGATTGTCGTGCGAGCCCTGTACCTTTAGCGTGGCCCCGTTGTAAACGAGGAGTATGGCGTCGTTGCCGAAATAGATCTTGTCGCCGGCCATCAGGTTGAGGGTACACAAAGAGTCAACGGCGGCATAACCCAGAATGACATGCGGAAGCGAGTGGTCCCAGTTGTCGCAGTCGATAATACTGGTCCAGTTGCCCGGTTTGGCTACATGATAGACGGCATTCCGGCCATAGGCTGTAAGGGGAATCTGTTTCTGCGATTCCTCAAAGTTGAATTGGATGGCGTCTTCGACAAGGAAAGGTTCTGCCGACGAGTTGGGATTGATGTTGGCCTGGACAAAGATAAAGATGCTGTCGTGGGCGGCAATCTCTATATTGCGTACAACCAGAGAGGTGTCTCCGTCGACATTGAGGCGGAACCGCGAGAGCTTGCCTCCTTGCAGAGTGACCGAGCTGATGCGTACGGGCTGCTCGTTGTTGTTGTAGACTTTGAGTTGCTTTGTGGTAGTACCCATCGTAACGAAGACGGTATCGAAGGCCACGGTGTCGCACGAGAAATCAAGTCTGGCATCGTCGCATAGCCATTCCTCTTCCTTTACGCAGGAGGTGGTGAGCATGGGCATCAGTATGAGAAGGAGGGCGATGCTGGCCAGTATCTTGAAATATTTCACGTCTGTCTTTTTCAATAATAATTATATAATAACGAACCTCTATATTTATTATTGTATGACTATCGTTTTTTTTGAGTTTTTAAGATGTTCGGTACTCGGATTCTCCTAGCCTTCTCAGCAGGTAGACTCGTCTTAGGCAGCACATTGCGTCCTGTTTTGAACGTTTTTTGCGAGGCAATGTGGACGCTACCCCGACCCTAGGTGGACGCTAAGTGGACGCTAAGTGCTGTCTATATGCTGCCTATGTGCTGTCTGGAGATTTTCTCCCGGAAGAGAATGCAAGGAATAATCTCCTGCAGTTTCGGGAGCAGGTTTCGTAAATCGGGGATCGGTTTGTTTTATAAGGCAGATGTCTTAACGAGCTGTTAATGGGTGTAGAGGTCGAACATCTGGTTCAACGCCCGTGTACATACGGGGCAGAAGGGAGCATAATAGTTCATCATGCAATTCATGACAGGACGGTAGAGTCCTTTGGGCTTGTATCCGGCACCCTCATAAACACCCAGTTGCCCGCAGTTGTCCATCCGGTGTTCGAGCTTGCATGGGGGAGTGGGAATGGGTGTGTTTTCGGGGAGCATGTCTTTCCATTTGCGGTCGAAATCGACCAGGCTGGTAATGTTGGGTTCGATGGGTTCGAATTCCTCCTTGTGCATGCCGTTATAGGGAAGGTTGACGTCGACATATTCGTCGGCAAGTCCTCCGATGGAATGTCCCAGCTCGTGGGGAAGAATATTGCGGGCCATATCGAGTACGGCGCTGACTGCGTAGAAGTTGTAGATGGCTCCTCCACCATAGACCTCGCTGTTGACCATAATGATAATGTGGTCGACGGGGGTAGAGGCGAGAAGGTCGTGGAGTTTGAAAATCTGAGAGGTCATCAGGTAGCGGTCGCTTCCGAAAGTGTAATAACTGGCTCCTACAGCGCTGTTTACCTTGATTTTCTTGCCGGGATTTGTAACTCCGCTCTGGTCGGCCAAATAGCCTACACCCCACACGTTGAAGTCGTCGCGGCGGCTTGTAAAGGGTTCTGCGTCAAACAGGTATTCGGTAAATTTCTCAAAGTCGCGCATCATCTTCTCTTTGTCTTTCTTGCCGTAGCCTTCGGCAACAATGGCTACATCTATCTTCTTGTCCGACGAGCCCTTGTATTGTAACTGGATGGGTTTGACGCTTTTCCGTACAGGTGCCTTGTCCGTTTTGGGGTTAAAAGCGAACTTTGTCTCGTTGTGGAATTGCAACTTGTTGTCGCGGACCTGAATGTAAATGTTGACCGCGTTCTTGGGCATAGGAATGTTGGCAACTTCCTGGAACTGAGCTATGGAGTCTGCTCCTGCAGGAGTGTCTCTATACTCGCGGAAGAGATTGTGGAAGGTACGGGAATAGATAGGGGTATTCGTAGCCGCATCCTCTACCCAGATACGGTAGTCTCCGTTGTCGATAGGGTCGAGCAGAATGGTCCTGGAACCAGCCCATCCTTTTTTTGCAGAATAGGCCTCCTTAGGGGCGAGATAGGCACGTTCGGTTTTGCGGTTTCCTTCGCGTATATAGTTGATACGAAGAGTATTGTCGGTAAAGTATTGGTCGAAGTCGGGTTGCTTGAGTTCTTGGGCCGAAGAGGGCAAGGAAAAAGCAATAAGGGCGAGGATAAGAATGCAAATGTTCTTCATGGTTTTTTGTTATAAACGATAATTGAATAACGGAGAAAACTCAAAAATATTGTATGTATGAAATGAAACCCGTGGGTTTCCTCAAAGGTAGAAATGGTAATATGAGGAAAATCCTTTTTTTTGTTTATGATTTAAGCTTTTCAGGAAAAAGTGTGAGTCAGGGCCCTGATTATTGATTTTTTTTGTATATTTGCATTCGGAAACATTCCTGGCAGACATGGGGAAATATCAATATTTCTATCTGTCTGTCATGCGATTAACCGATATAATAAATTCGATACGATTATGAAATATTGCTCTTCCTGTGGCGCTCAGATGGACGATAGCGCTTCTTTTTGTTCAAAATGCGGAACCCCTGCTCCTCGAAGCCAGGCTGAATATTCAAGACCTCAGCCCAACAGCTATCGGCAACCATATTATGACCATAATCCCAAGGACAGAGTTGCAGCAGCCCTTCTTGCTCTATTTCTCGGAACCCTTGGTATTCAGTATTTTTACATCGGTAAGAACAAGGCTGGAGTAATCTGTATCCTTATTTCTGTTCTTACCTGCTTCGTCGGGGCTGTTATTCTGGATGTTCTTTTCTTTATCCAGGGTATCATCATGCTTTGTGGTACTCAAGAGGAGTTTATGGAGAAATATGTCAATACGCCTAAGGACTTCCCTCTTTTCTAAGAGAGAAAGTTAAACATACTTTCCTGATTAATAGCCTGGATTAATAACATCCGGGCTATTCTGTTTTATAGTTCATAGCGTAAAGGTTATGGACGGCTATCGATAGTTTGTCTGGGGAAATAATCTTTTTTTTCTTTCCATATTCAAAGATTTTTGTATCTTTGCATTTTGTATTTAATTAATGTATATAACATAAGTATTTGTCTTTCTATGAAAAATAAGCTGTCGAATTTGATTCCCTTTAACAAGAATTCATACAATTGGAGCTTCTCTTCGGTGGGAGGTGTGATGAGAGTGAATATAGAGTCGGGCGAAGATTTGCGTCACCTCGGAGAACTGGACCAGAAGCTGTGGACAGTATTGAGCTGCCCCACTAAGGGACTGGAATTCTGCGAGCGTACCCTTACGCTTATGGACCAGGACAATGACGGCAAAATCCGAGTTAACGAGGTGGTAAGCGCTTCGCAATGGCTCTGCCAGATTCTTCGCGACCCTCAGCTTGTTATTGAAGGTGGCGACGGCCTTAATCTGTCAGATTTCTCCGATACCGACGACGGCAAGAGACTGATGAATATTGCCCGCCAGATTCTTGAATCGCTCGGCAAGGAAGAAGAAAAGATTACTATTGCCGACACTAGCGACAGTCTGGCTATTTTTGCCAAGACCCGTTTCAACGGCGACGGCATTATCACCCCGGCATCTACTGATGACGAAGAGCTGAAAGATATCATCGCCAAGATCATGGAGAGAATGGGCGATGTAGATGACCGCTCTGGCGAAAAGGGTATCAATCAGGAGAAGCTTGAAGCCTTCTATAAAGCCTGTACCGAGTATGCCGAATGGGTGCATGCTTCCAACGAGGAGAATACTCCCTTCGGCGACGATACCGATGCAGCCTGTAATGCTCTCAATGCCATCAAGGCTAAGGTGGCAGACTACTTTATGCGTTGCAAACTGATTGCTTTCGACGAAGAAACGGCAGCCGCCCTCGACGTGCAGGTGGCCAAGGTTGAAGCTATCAGCGGAAGCGACCTCTCGGCCTGTGCCGACGAGATTGCCTCTTATCCTCTGGCCCGTCCTACCAAGGACTGCACTATGGCCCTGAACGGTCAGGTGAACCCCGCATGGCGGGATGCCTGGGATTCTCTTAAGGCCCAGGTGCTGGACAAGGTATTTGAAGGCAAAGAGTCCTTTACCGAGAAGGAATGGAAAGAAGTTGTGGCCAAGTTTGATGCCTACGAAGCATGGAAGGCTGCCAAGGCCGGCGTAGAGGTAGAAGAACTGGGTATCGAGGCTGTCGACAAGATTGTGGCAGACAACCGTCAGGCCGACCTTCAGGCTCTTATCGACCAGGATAATGCTGTTGCAGATGAAGTGAATGCTATTGGCGAAGTTGACAAACTGCTCTATCTGAAGCGCGACTTCTTCCAGCTGCTCCGCAACTATGTGACCTTCTCCGATTTCTACAGCCACCGTCCCAATAGCGAGGCCATCTTCCAATGCGGTAAGCTCTTTATCGACCAGCGTTGTCTGGATCTCTGTATCCGTGTGGAGGATATGGTAAAACATACCGAGATGGCAGGTCTCAGCGGCATGTATCTCATCTATTGTACCTGTACCAGCAAGGTATTGAACAAGACCATGAATATCGTGGCTGTCCTTACCGACGGCGATGTCGACAATATGCGCGTGGGCAAGAATGCCATCTTCTACGACCGTAGCGGTCAGGACTGGGATGCTGTAGTAACCAAGATTGTGGACAACCCCATTTCTATCCGCCAGGCTTTCTTCAGCCCCTACAAGAAACTGGGACGTTTCATTACCGACAAGGTAAACAAATCGGCTGCAGAGAAAGAAGCCAAGTCGATGCAGAATCTTACGGCCAAGACCGATAGCGCTCTCGCCAGTACTCAGGCTAATATGAATGCGGCCAAACAGCAGGATCCCCAGGCTGCAGCTCCCAAGCCAGCTACTCCAGCCGTTCCTCAATTTGATATTGCTAAGTTTGCCGGTATCTTTGCTGCCATAGGTATGGCTTTAGGTATGATCGGTAGCGCCGTTATGCAGATTATCGACCCCTGGTACAATGTTCTTATCCTGCTTGCTGTTCTGGCTGTCGGTACCTCTGGCCCTTCCGTATTTATTGCATGGACCAAGTTGCGCAAGCGTAACCTCGGACCTATCCTCAACGCCAATGGCTGGGCAATCAACAGCAAGGTTATCGTCAATATCCTCTTTGGTCAGACCATGACCAGCCTCGCCAAATATCCTAAGGTAGACCTCAAGGGCGCCAAGGATCCTTATATGGACTACACTCCCTGGTGGAAAAAGGCTCTGCGTTGGGTTGTTACCATCGTGTTAATCGTTGCTGCAATCTGGGTAATTATGTTCAGCATGCATTTTGGTCCCTATACCAAATATTGCAAACTTGAAGTGATTTCCAACACGGAGGAATGCTCCATTAAGGGCGGCGGCGAGAAACTCAGAGATCTCAAGTCCTATGTCATCAAGCCTGAATTCAATCCTATGGAATACGAGTTCAAGGGTTGGAGCGATTTGACCAACAAGAGTGCCGATGGAACTCGCGATTCTATCGTAATGGAACGTCGTGTAAGACTTACTCAGGATACTACCATTACGGGTTACTTCGTAAAGAAACCTGTTGAAACCCCTGCAGAGGCCGCTCCCGAAGCACCTGCTGCCCAATAAACTTAATTGAAACTAAAAATACTGAATAATAATGTATCGTACAAACACTTGTGGCGAATTAAATCTCAGCAATAAGGGTCAGCAAGTGACCCTCGCAGGTTGGGTACAGCGTAGCCGCGACCTCGGCGGCATGACCTTTGTGGACTTGCGCGACCGCTATGGCATCACCCAGCTGGCTTTCAATATGGAAAACAACGCTCCTCTTTGCGAACAGGCTCGCAAACTGGGACGCGAATATGTAATCCAGGTAACAGGTACCGTTATCGAGCGCTCCAGCAAGAATACCAAGATTCCTACCGGAGAAATCGAAATTGAGGTAACTGAACTCAAGGTTCTTAATGCAGCCAAGACTCCTCCCTTTACCATCGAGGACAATAGCGACGGCGGCGACGACCTGCGTATGAAATACCGTTATCTCGACATCCGTCGTAACCCCGTTCGCAAGAATCTCGAACTTCGCAGCCGTATGGCTATGCTGGTTCGCAACTATCTTAGCAACCAGAATTTCCTCGAGGTAGAGACTCCCTTCCTCATCAAGTCTACTCCCGAGGGCGCTCGCGACTTCGTGGTTCCTTCACGTATGAATCCTGGCGAGTTCTACGCCCTTCCCCAAAGCCCTCAGCAATACAAGCAGCTTCTCATGGTTGCCGGTATCGACCGCTACTTCCAGATTGTACGCTGTTTCCGCGACGAGGACCTTCGTGCCGACCGTCAGCCCGAGTTTACCCAGATCGACTGCGAGATGTCTTTCGTAGAGCAGGAGGATGTACTCAACATGTTCGAGGGTATGACCAATCATCTCTTCAAGGAGGTATTGGGTCTTGAATTCGACAAGTTCCCCCGCATGACCTGGCACGATGCCATGCGTCTCTATGGTTCCGACAAGCCCGATATCCGTTTCGGTATGCAGTTTGTCGAGCTCAACGACGTAGTAAAAGGCCATGGCTTCGGACTCTTTGATGGCGCAGAACTGGTAGTAGGTATCAACGCCGAGGGTTGTGCAGAATACACCCGCAAGCAGATTGACGCTCTTACCGATTTCGTAAAACGTCCTCAGGTAGGCGCAGGCGGAATGGTCTATGTGAAATATAATGCCGACGGAACCTTCAAGTCGTCTGTCGACAAGTTCTACGATGCCGAGGCTCTCAAGGCTATTGCTGACAAGTTTGGCGCTAAGCCCGGCGACCTTATGCTCATCCTTTGTGGTCCCGCTATGAAGACCCGTACCCAGCTCAACGCTTTGCGTCTGGAAATGGGTAACCAGTTAGGTCTTCGCAATCCTGATGTCTTCGCTCCCCTTTGGGTGGTCGACTTCCCCTTGCTTGAGTGGGACGACGAGACCCAGCGTTTCTACGCTATGCATCATCCCTTTACCGCTCCCAAGCCCGAGGATGAGGCTCTTATCGACGACCCCAGCCGCTGGGGCGAGATCCGTGCCAACGCTTACGATATCGTGCTCAACGGTACCGAGCTGGGTGGCGGATCTATCCGTATCCACGACCGCAACATCCAGAACAAGATGTTCCACATGCTGGGCTTTACCGACGAGCAGGCTGCTTCCCAGTTTGGCTTCCTGATGGATGCCTTCACCTATGGCGCTCCTCCTCATGCAGGTCTGGCATATGGTTTCGACCGTCTGTGTTCGCTCTTCGGCAAGGCCGACAACATCCGCGACTTTATCGCATTCCCCAAGAATAATGCAGGTCGCGACGTAATGAGCGGAAGCCCCAGTCCCATTTCTGATGCCCAGCTCGACGAACTGATGATCGACGTTCGCCCTATAGAGAAATAATAACTCTCAGATAATAGGTTAGAAGTGAGTAGCATATGGCTGCTCGCTTCTGCCTTTCTAAAAACCCTTCAATCCCAATCCCCAATGGCTGACAATTATCTGGAAAAACGCTACGAAGAATGCTTCGGAAAAGGTCCTACCAAAACCAAAAAGGTGGGCCATACCGTTGAAGAACTCCTCACCAAGAACCGTAGTACCCGCGGGTACAAGAAAGATTTCGTCGTTTCTCGCGCTATGCTTGAACAGATAGTTGCCGTTAACACCCGCATACCCTCGGCCCGTAATCAGCAGGCTTTGCGGTTCAGGCTTGTTACCCAGGGTCCCGAATCACAAATCGTACTTTCTAACGTAAAAATGGGTGGAGCCTTGCCCGAGTTGCATCTCCCTTTCCCAGGGACAGAACCCGAGGCATTTGTAGTAGTCTGTTCTGCCAAAGAGGAGGACAAGATGGTCGATATCGACCTTGGAATCTCCCTTCAGAGCATGCTTCTCAAGGCTGTAGAAATGGGATTGAACGGACTTATTATCTGTGCCTTCAACAAGAAGAATATCCAAGAGCAACTCGCTCTGCCTTATCCCCCGTTGGCGGTATTGGCTATAGGAAAAGGGGCCGAGCAGTTTGAGTTGACTCCCATCTCCGAACAGGACAATCACGCCTACTATCGCAAAGATACCGAGCGGGGTACGGTCCATTTTGTTCCCAAGGTACAGCTTAAAGATTTGATTATCGGATAGAGAAACGATTCCCCCAGAACAAGAATAAGGATGCTGAAACAAAGCATCCTTATTCTTTTTCAAACCGTAACCGACCGGAAGTTACGTCCGTCTTACTTTTCCCCATCCGTAACCGACCGTATGATACGTCCATCTTACTTTTTTATTATCCGTATCCGACCAGGAGTTACGTCCGTTCTTCCTGCGACGGATTCAATAGTTATCGGAGTTTCAGGCTGGTCAGTTCTCCGATTGCCGGGCGGATAAAGGTGAGCGAGGAGTCTTTGGCAAGATAGTCTACAAGACGCTCGGGCTCTTCCCAGGGATGTAGGGCTTCGGCATATTTGCCGTGATGAACGGTAAGAATCTGCTTAACCCCCAGGTCGTCGATAACCTGCCTCAGCTGATAGGGCAGGGTGTGGATGAAAGGCCATTGCGGATTGTATTGTCCGTTTTCGAGAATGGCCAGGTCGATAGAGGGAAATCTCTTCCCGATCTCTTTGAAATGACGTCCGTAGCCTCCGTCTCCGGCAACAAAGATTGTCTTTCCGTCGGTTTCTATCATAAAAGACGCCCATAGGGTAGGGTTGCGCTTGAATGTGCGTCCCGAGAAATGGCGTTGGGGGAGACAATAGATGGTAACCCCGTTGATTGAAATACTCTTGTTCCAGTCCATTTCAACAATCTGGCCGGGTCTGTAACCCCAGCGTTCAAGATGAGCGTCTACACCAAGAGGACATACGGCGTGTCTCACCTTTTCGCGCAGTTTCTTGCACGTTGTATAATCCATATGGTCGTAGTGGTCGTGAGTAATAATAAGGTAATCAATATTAGGAAGATCCTCAGGCTTGTAAATGTCAGATCCCTCCACAGGTTTGTTGACAAACCACACAGGGGATGCCGTTCCGAACACAGGGTCGACAAGAAAGCGGACGCCCGACACCTGGAACAGATAGCTCGAATGGCCAAACCATACAATCCAGTCTCCCTCTGACGGAAGATTCCTGAGGTCTGCGCTAACGGCATTAATCTTGCCCGAGGGCTTCCTCGATCCCGAAGAAACGTCGCTCATAGAGTCGAGGATAAAACTCCGGTAAAGCTTGTCGATAGAGTCCTTCATCTCGCCACGGACCATAGCAGGTGTGGGTTCCTGGTTTACGAATACGCCATCCTTGAAATTGGGTGACTGCTTCATGCGTTCCAGCCGTTCTCCTTTGGGTTTGGCTCCAAAGGTAGGAAGACTCATACAAGCCGAAACCAATACCACGATACCGGCCAGGATAAGGATTAATATCAAAAGAGTTTTCATTCGTTTCATCTCTAATATCGGGAGGGACAGAAGTGATTAAACAGATAACGCAGATGTTGGCGTTTTAGTATGCCGGCATAGCAAATCTTTATCCCGGGCAACCCTGTGCCACAGACTGAAAATGAATATTTTTCAACAAAATGTTTTGTATTCAAAAAAAGTGTGTATCTTTGCATTGCTTAAAAGAGGATGGTGTGTTCTGCTGCAAAAGGCATAATCCGCTGTTCCTGATTAAGTTGAATGGGAAGGTTGTACAATCCGAATATCCCTGAGAGATGCTCAAATTGTGCAATTCCGACCGAAGTATTAAACAAATATAGGAGAATTAGTTATAGCAACACCTGTACAAAAAAGCCCTATGAAAGGGCGTGGACGTGGTCCTGTGCGCAAAGAGCCCGACCACCGTATCAACGAACGCATTACCGCACCCATGGTTCGTGTGGTAGGCGAAGACATTGAACCCGTTATCCTTAGTGTGCGCGACGCACTCAAGATGGCTTACGACCAGGGCCTTGACCTTGTGGAGATTTCACCCAATGCAAATCCTCCCGTTTGCAAGATTATCGAGTATCAGAAGTACCTCTACGAGCAAAAAAAGAAGCAGAAAGAGATGAAGGCCAACTCGACCAAGATTGTGGTAAAAGAGATTCGTCTCAGCCCCAATATCGGCGAGCACGACTTCGATTTCCTTCTCAAACATGCCATCAACTTCCTTCAGGGTGGCAACAAGGTAAAGGTAGAAGTATTCTTCAAGGGCCGTTCCATCGTCTATAAGGACCAGGGCGAAGCCCAGCTTCTCAAGTTCGCTCAGGCTCTGCTCGACTACGGCAAGCCCGAAACGATGCCTCATCTCGAGGGCAAGAAGATGTTTATGATGCTTGCTCCCAAAAAGAACTGATCCGTTCCCCCTTTTGGGTCAAGCCTCATCCGATAAAGAAAAATGCGTATCTGCAACATATAGTCTAACTTAAAAAAACAGTAAAGTAATGCCTACAATGAAAACCAAAGCCAGCGCAAAGAAGCGTTTCGCTTTCACCGGCACTGGTAAAATCAAAAGAAAGCATGCTTACCATAGCCACATTCTGACTAAGAAGGAAACATGCCAGAAACGTAATCTCGACCACACCGCTCTGGTTAGCCGCGATGACGAAAAACGCGTTAAGAGAATGCTCTTAGCCTAGTCAATTTAAAAAAAAGTAGCAGGTTGACGCCTGGAGTCATTCTTCCTCGTTCAACTTAATACTTTTTCGGAGTTATTAACCATTGTTTACAGCACCTAAGTTCGAGTCGTGAGGCTCGGCGCTTAAACGAAAACAAAATTACTTAAACATGCCAAGATCAGTAAATGCCGTTGCTTCAAGAGCACGCAGAAAGAAAATCCTCAACCGTACCAAAGGTTATTGGGGTAGAGGTAAAAATGTTTGGACCGTTGCCAAGAATAAATGGGAAAAAGGTCAGACCTACGCTTACCGTGACAGAAAGAACAAGAAGCGCGAATTCCGTTCCTTGTGGATCAACCGTATCAACGCCGGTTGCCGCATGAATGGCATTTCCTACTCCGTGTTCATGGGTGAACTCCATAAGAACAACATCGAGTTGAACCGCAAAGTTCTCGCCGACCTGGCTATGAACAATCCTGAGGCTTTCACCGCTGTTGTAAAGATGGTAAAATAAATAAGCCAATAGCCTCTTCCGTAGAAAAAAAGGCTCCTTTGCCTGGGCAACGATACGGAATGCTAAGTATTAACTTTAAAAACTACTATTAGTCATGGGAAAAATTGAATTAATTCAGTTCGTAGAAGACCAGATCGAACGCAAAGAATTCCCCGAATTCGGCGCTGGCGATACCATTACTGTTCACTATAAAATCCGTGAAGGAAACAAAGAGCGTATCCAGAACTTCCAGGGCGTTGTTATCCAGCGTCGTGGTTCTGGTGCCACCGAAACCTTTACTGTTCGTAAGATTACCAATGGCGTTGGCGTAGAGCGTATCTTCCCCATCTCCAGCCCCTTCATCGAGCAGATTGATGTCAACAAGCACGGCGCTGTACGTCGCGCTCGTATCTTCTACTTGCGTAATCTCACCGGTAAGAAAGCCCGTATCAAGGAAAGAAGAATGCGCTAAGCGACTCTTCGCTCCTTTGCAGATACCATTTTCCATCGGCGAATCCCATTCTGTGGGGTTCGCCTTTTGGTTTCTATGACCTCATCCTGGGACGGGAAATAAGGCCGTTCAAGGTTGCTTTTGGGGTTTGTTTGGGTCTCTATGGTCCCACGGCTCCCGGCTACAATCCTCCAAAGACAGAAAGATGGTAAGCTTGTATATATTGAGCCTCAAGAATACTACGACTATGATGGCACATTCCTACCTGTCGACAATATCGCCAACAGAGCAGGAACAAAACCAATATACACAAGAGGAATACTTCGTATCGACAACAAAGTGTTCAATACAAAATTTGCTTCAATATTTGAAACTCCTGAGCAGTAGAAGAGAAAGTCTTTCCCTTATATCTACAGCCTTGCCACCTGCAAAAAGAACAACGAGAGGGAATCCGATATCTAAATCACCTGGATTACGAAACAAAAAAAGATCCGCGCCATCTTCAAACCCTTCAACGGGACACTCTCCTTTTCCAAAAGAACCAACAAAAGAGACTCTATCACCGTATTGTGATATCTCTTCCTTCAGGGCGTTTTTCACCTCTTCTGGTATGTCTTTTCTTTGCTTCATAATTGTCTGCAAAAATACATATATTTTCTAATATATTAATATAGATAAATAGGAACTCCTCGCAAAGTGCCTATTTATCTATATTTTTACCATCAAAAATTTTTCTGGTTTCACTAGTTTCTCCACCTCTATTTCTCCTCCTTTTTCTCAATTTTCAATCTACAGCCTAATGCTTCTGCATATCTCTCCACCATGTCCAGCGACGGCGAATGCGCCCCGATTTCCAACCTCGACACCGCCGTCTGCGCTATTCCCATTCGCTCGGCCACGTCCTGCTGTGTGATTCCCGACTCCATTCGGATCTTCCTTGCTTGTTCTATTATTTTCCCCATGGCTAGTCTTCTTTTATGTGGATAGGTTTATTACTTCTGCATACTAGCTCATTGCCTTCGCCTTTGTCTATGTGGCACTCTAAACCGGCATTCTCAAGTGTATGTATCGTGTGTAGGTCGTACATTCCATCTGCTATTGCAAATGTATAATTTCCTTCGTTTACGCTTTCGTTCTTGACCTGATATGTCTTTCCGTCGACTTCATCTGTTCTCATGATCTGTTTTTTTTGTATATTAATATTCACTTATTAGAGGGCCATAGCCTGAGCCTTGCGGGATGCTTCGTAAACGGCCTCTGCGTTAGCTCTAGCCTTGTCTTTATTGATAACCTTCACGCCATCTTCTTCAAGCTCATTCATCGCCTTGCTGATGAATGTGTAGATATTCTTGCTGGTCCTGTAAAAGGAATTGTAAAGATACGATTTTTTTAGATTTACAATTGTTTAGTTTGATTCCATATCGGTCAGACGGTTTGCTCTGGCTGTAATATCTAATCCTCTCCCTTCTGCAGATGCGACGGTCAGCCCCGTTTCAACTTCAAGCGACTCCATATGGGGCCAGGCTTCGTAGAGAAAACCTATATCCTCTAACTCATCAACGATCTCCTTCATGCCTTCGAATGCCTCGGAGAGAAATAAGACTCAGCAAGAGCAAGTTACAAGAAAAGCGTATCAGTGTGTCAGTGTATCAGTCCAAAAAAAATGCATCACAATCCCCTCTATAATAATATCTATAATATTAATATATAGATAGTTATATAGATAAAAGGGAAGTTGATACCCCTCAAAAATCGGACTGACACACTGATACTGATACGTAAAATTTTTAACAATTAAAAATATCTAACAGTAGAACAATGAATTATGATATCACTAAAAGGCATTCTCCTACGATGCCTATCCTCGGAAAGGGCACAGAATGCATCAAATTAATCCTTTCTCAGACCTCAAAAGACATGAATCAGCCCCTTGTACCTATGCTTTTTCCTATTTTGGATGCAAATATGACCGAACCCCAATATCTCTATCCCAACCAAAATTGAAAGGAATCGTGTGGAATAATGGCCAGTCTGATGGCAAAAATTGCGGTAACAAGGATCAATTGTCAAATCAGGTTGCGTGTTAGTAGAAGGCTTATACTGATGTACCACAGGCTTTCGAATGCTTCGTAGAGAAGTAAGACATTTTTGTTTCAGCGTTTCAATGTTTCAGTGTTTCAATTAAAAAATGCTATGTCAATATCCCCTTATAGAATACTTAACTAATTAATAATTAAATAGATATATAGGAATAGATGATATTGATACCCCTCAAAAAACAACTGAAACAACTGAAACTGAAACGCTAACCACATATAATATTTCCCTAAGAAGCACAACAACAATGAAATACGACATTACTAAACCCCAACCTCCTAAGATGCCAGAGCTCAAATAGGGCTCAAAAGACCTCAAAATTCTCCTTTTGCAGGTCTCAAAAGGCATCTAAGAGTTCATTTTGCCGATGTTGTTCCTCATTTTGGAGACTTATGTGAGTAACGGCCAACTCCGGAATTCTGACCTTTCAGGGCTGGAAACGGATGGTATGATGGCAAATTTAGTAGCCGACAGCGGCGGAAATGAGGGTCAACTGTCCAATCAGGTAGAAACACTCTCTAACGCGCGCATGGACTGCAAGAACGACCTCTACGATGAGTGGGTCAAATTAGAAAAAAACAAAGATAACCCCCTTGGTCAAGGTCGGGTTGATTGTAGAAAAAAACATAGATAAACATCCTTTGAAAGGGCTTCTCTTCTGAAGCTGCTTCGCATCTTCGGCATCTGCGGACTCAAGTTTTCCCTCGTGAGCAAGCTCCCGGAAAAACTTGCCCCCTCAGCCGCCAAGCCCCTCCAAAGGCGATAAACCAAGATAAACCCTGGCCGCTAGCCTAAACGCTATTGCATTTGTTGCCGGATTGTATTGTCGCATAATATTCTGCCAACATCGTAATTCGCCGACAAACCCCGATACAATATCGAAGACAAATGTCGGCCCGTGTTTATCTATGTTTTTGTCTAAAAGGCGACCAACAGATAAAATCCCAACTGAAAATCCGGACTAAAAATCTTAATCCTGTCAGAAGCGAAGTCTTTCTCGGCACTCAGACAGCACATACTCGGCACGCAAAACGCGTAGATGACTGGTTTTCTGCACCCATTGTGCTATCTATGTGCTATCTACAACTATTCTGTAAGCCTTCATCCATCCTGAATCAGCCCCAGTTTCCTCTTCAAAATCTGCGAAATGAACGGGCTCCTGAAGGCCTTTTCGCGCCCAGGACGCGACCCGAAGGATAAAAAAGGGTATTCTATCCCCTAGCCAATCAAGATGATTGCGAAGGGATTGAGATGAGCCGTAAAAGATTCCTTCCCATCCGTTCCCCAAACGTCCCACGGCGAGAGAAAAAGTTGGTACTTTTGCAAACGATTTCGAAGTCAAACCTCACCAACCATCAATCCCCAAAAACCTATGAAAAACTCCTTCTGCTCCTGGTCGCTCTTAGACAAAAACATAGATAAACCTCCTTGGTCTATGCAGGTCACTTCTGGAAAAAACATAGATAAACCAAGATAAACCCGTCTACAGATCTGCTAGCGACTACCCTGTCGACAAAGGGAGAAGAAACCGAGGCCGTAGGTATATAAGAAAAAGCACCGGCAATTGCAAAGCCGGTGCCTGGGAGTGGCAGAGGAATCCCGGAAAGAGTGGGGGGAATGCGTCGGAAGGCGTCGCCCCACCTGCGAAAGGAATCCTCGCTATGACGGGGGAGAAGCTATTTCAGAAGCGTTTCGATAGCAGGAGCAATAGTCTCTTTGGTGGCTGTGGGTTCAAAGCGTGCTACTACGCGACCTTTCCTGTCGATGAGGAACTTGGTGAAATTCCATTTGATATCGGGCTTCTTGGCATAGTCGGGGTCGGTACTGTTGAATATGGTGTGGAGCACATTGGTGAGAGGATGTGCAGGGTCGAAACCGGCAAAGCCTTTCTTCTTCTTGAGGTAGGTGTAGAGAGGCGACTCGTTGGCTCCATTGACGTCGATCTTGTGGAAACGGGGAAAGAGGGTGTTGAAGTTGGCAACGCAGAACTGCTGAATCTCGGCGTCGGTTCCGGGTGCCTGTCCGCCAAACTGGTTGCAGGGGAAGTCGAGAATCTCAAGTCCCTTGTCTGCATAGGCTGCATAGAGAGAATCGAGGTCTTCGTACTGGGGAGTGAAGCCGCAATGGGTGGCGGTGTTGACAATCAGGATTACCTTGCCTTTGTATTGGGAGAGGGACACTTCTTTGCCCTGGTTGTCGGTAACGGTAAATCCGTAGATGTTCTTTTGGGCCATAGCAGGAAGGGTGACTATCAGTATGGCTAAAGCGAGAAGGATTCTTTTCATGGATTATCAGATTTGTTTTTTATGTTTCGGAGGGATTGTCGTCGGGTCTGACGATATAGGTCTAGAGGTAAGAAACGGTCTCCTCGAGGGGCTTGCGGGAGAAGTGGTTGTCGAGAGGTTTGCTTCCTTCGGCGGCATGACCAAGGTCGAGCAGCATGAGTACCTCCTCGTTTTCGGGCAAGCCCAGAGTGGTGCGCATCTTGTCGGGATTGAAGAAGTTGATCCAGCAGCTCTCAACGCCTACCGACTTGGCGGCAAGCATCATGTGGGTGGCAACGATGGTGGCGTCTTCGGCACCCGAGTTGCGCTCGCTGTCGGGATAGGTAAATACGTTGTTCTTGTCCCAGGTGACAACCAGTACGGTGGCTGCGTTGTAGCGGCAGGGAGTCAGAGAGTCTATCTTTGCCAACATCTCGGCAGATTCTACTACATAGACGTGCTGCTCCTGGAGATTCTTTGCGGTAGGAGCCACGCGTCCGGCTTCGAGAATGACGTCCATCTGTTCTTTAGCAACCTTGACGCCGTCAAATTGTTTGCAGGAGTAACGGTCCTGCGCCAATTTCAAGAAATTCATAGTATCTGTATTGTTTTGAGTTTGCATATCGCTCTTGCAGCCAATCTGCAACATTGCGGCAATTGCTACAAGCAGCATTCCTTTTCCGAATGAGATTTTCATGGTTTTGTTGATTACTATTTATTGTGTGACAATGTTGATTCTATTGGATGTGTATCTCGGGTTCTTTCAATACCTTGTGTATGGAGGAAGGTTTGGAAGGATATTCAGCAAAACGACAGATATGAGGCGTCGGATATTGGTATGTGTATCTGAATAATTTGCTGATTACATTATGCTTACATTATATATGCGTGTGCACATATAATCTGCAAAAATACATAAACTTTTGTGAATTATCAAAATAATATTCCTCTTTGTGTCCAATTTTAAGGGCGTTGTCATGCAGATGCGGGTTGAACAGGTCAATCCGAACGAAGGCAGATATGCAAATCGTAACAGAATCCTCCTCCTCCGAAGGTTGAGGAATCGTGTCCGCCGGTACGATGGAGGGGGGGGATGGCTCAATCAGAAATGTTGCATTCCCCCGTTGTAGGAGCTTATCGTGTTCTACAATTATTATCTTCCCCAGGAGTTGCGGTCGAGGGTCCGGTAGTTGATTGCTTCGGAGATGTGTTCTACGGTAATGGACTCGGAGTTGGCCAGGTCGGCGATGGTACGGGCTACTTTCAGGATGCGGTCGTGAGCACGTGCGGAAAGTCCCAGTTTTTCCATGGCCTGAGCCATCAGTCGCTGGCAGTCGGCATCGATGGCGCAGTATTGGTTGAACAGCTTGGTGTTTATCTGAGCGTTGCAATGGATGCCGGGGAAATTGCGATAACGCTCTTCTTGGATGGATCGGGCGGCAATTACGCGCTGGCGTATCTCGGCGCTGGTCTCTCCGGGTTTCTTGCTGGCTAATTCGGTGGGACTGAGAGGCATCACCTCGAGGTGGATGTCTATACGATCCATCAAAGGACCACTAATTTTTCCAAGGTATTTGTTGACCTGGCCCGGGGAGCAGGTACATTCCTTGGTTGGGTGGTTGTAATAGCCGCAAGGGCATGCATTTGCGGCTGCTATGAGCATAAATGAAGCCGGATAGTCGGTAGTCATCCTTGCACGCGAGATGGTAACCTTTCTCTCTTCGAGCGGCTGGCGTAATACCTCTATTACAGACCTCTGGTACTCAGGTAGTTCGTCAAGAAATAACACACCATTGTGGGCCAGGGATATTTCACCTGGCTGGGGTGTGGATCCTCCGCCAACGAGGGCTACGTTGGAGACCGTGAAATGGGGAGCACGGAAAGGACGGCAGGCTATGAGGGCATCCTGACTTCGCATCTTGCCTGCTACGGAATGTATGCGGGTGGTCTCAAGTGATTCTTCCAGGGTGAGAGGAGGTAGGATAGAAGGAAGCCGTTTGGCAAGCATGGTCTTTCCGCTTCCGGGGCTGCCGATGAGGATGACGTTGTGTCCGCCTGCTGCCGCTATCTCCAGGGCGCGTTTGACCTCTTCCTGTCCTTTTACGTCGGCAAAATCGTATTCGTACTGGTTGAGCGAGCGTGCAAATTCGGCACGGGTGTCGAACTCGGTCTTCTCGAGGTTGACAGAGCCGTTGAAGAAATTGATGACCTGCGACATGTGGTCTACGCCATAGACGTCGAGATTGTTGACAATGGCGGCTTCGCGGGCGTTTGCCTTGGGGAGTATGATGCCTTTGAATTTCTGTTTTCGGGCTTCGATGGCAATGGGCAGAACGCCTTTGATGGGACGCAGACTTCCGTCGAGAGAGAGCTCTCCCATGATGATGTACTGGTCGAGTTTGTCGGCGGCCAGATTGCCGCTTGCTGCAAGAATTCCTATGGCTATGGTAAGATCGTAGTCGGCTCCTTCTTTCCGAATGCTGGCAGGAGCCATATTGATGACAACTTTCTTACCTGGGATATGGAATCCACATTGCAGTAGGGCCGACTGGACACGTTGCTGGCTCTCCTTGACGGCGCTATCGGGTAGTCCGACTAGGGTGAAGTTGACACCTGGTTCAACACTTACTTCTACGGTAATAGTATATGCGTTTACGCCCTGTATGGCGCTTCCATAGGTCTTGACTAGCATGGGGCGGTTATTGGTTTAGGATGGCTTTCAAAGAGTCGGATACCTGGAGGTAGATGGCTTCAAGCTGGGCTTCGTTGCGGGTATAGTAGTCCAGGCTGCGGTCGAAATCGTCGCGTGTCACACCATGCTTCATGAATATTGAATCGTAGGTGGCCTGCATCATGGGACGTATCTCTTTGAGGTGGAAGTTTGACTCTATGTTGTAATAGCTCTCGGACAAATGGGCCTCGGTAAGAATGCTGACCATAGTCTTTTCGTCGATAATGTCGTCGGGAATAGTCTTTCTGGAACAGGCAATAGAGGTGAGTATCAGTAGCGAGAGTAAGAAGATTCGAATAAGATGGTTCCGTTTCATAATGCAAAGATACGAAAAAAATAGAGAATAGGAATAATAAAATAAAAAAAACCGACTAACTTGTAGTCGGCTTTCTTTTCTTTTGGTGGGAGTAACAAGGTTCGAACTTGTGACCCCCTGCTTGTAAGGCAGGTGCTCTGAACCAGCTGAGCTATACTCCCAAAAGGTTGATTTCATCTCTTGAATTCGGTTGCAAAAGTACACACTTTTTTCAATTCCACCAAATTTATTTTTGATTTTTTTTGTAATATGTGTGATTATTAATGAAATAATTTTTTGTTTTATGGCGAGATGAACCTTATTTTTGCTTCAAATTATCGTAAGAATGACCTAAATTTGCAATTTCTGAATGTTTTTTCTGTCGTTACTTCTGATGATATCCTTGTATTGTGTTGATATTTAATCGGATAGTGTGTTTGCGTGGATTTGTATTAGGGCGTCTGTTTGAGAGTTGTATGTCTATTAAATAGTTGATATTATTTGTGTTATAGATGATAAATATGTTATTTTAAGACGGCATCGCTTTCGGCCTGATCCTGGTACATCATCTGGCGGAAGGGGTTGGTATCGTCCTTCTGTCGAGTGGCTGCAATCTGTTGCTGGATGAATTCTTCAATCTTGGCATGGCGCAGCAGGAGGTTTGCCCATTGTTCGGAGTCGATGGTCTTGTTGCCCGTAATGAGACAGAGTACCTTGTAGGCATGGCGCAATTTGGCCTCGGGATAGGCTTGCCAAAGCTGGTTCAGTCGGTCGTGAAGATCGCCCCAGGAGTTGATAACGCCTTTCTCGGTATCGGATATGAGCTGTTCGATATCGGGCTTTGAGATTATCTGACCGCCGATATTCTCCCAATGAGCCTCGCGTTCGCCTTCTCCCAATGAGGCGGGAGGAAGAGCGTCGGCGTAGGATTTTCGCAATAGAGACATAGAGTAGTGGATCAGCATCTCTTCGTAGGCCTGGTAGCCCTCGGCTGCTTTGAGGATGACGGTAGGACGCTTGGAATGTTCCATGCCATGACCCATAACCTTGACGGCTGTTCCTTCGTTGCGTGAGCGCAGATAAGCCTCGGAGGTCCATTCACGGAGAAGATGGCGGGCCGTGATTATCTCCTCTACCGTGTCGGGAGCGAGGATGTCAAACTCTATATGCTGGGTCTTCAGCACTCGCTTGTCGCGGGCTGCGAATTTGGTATTGTTGCGCTTGAGCGAATACATGTTGTACATCCACCAATAGGCAGGCATGACCTCAAGCTGGTTCTTCTGCGGATTGTTGTTGACCAAGGAGAAGGGGAGGGTGATGTTGAGCTCGGCAGGAAAGTCTCCCTTGGCAAGAAGGGTATAGGACGTGAATCGCGAGCTATGTTTGAGACTGCAGCATAGTCCGGGCCAGAATCCGCGGCCTGCGTGAAGTTCGTTGTCGGCCGTCCGTCCGTTGTGGTTTGACCCTATGGTGGCTCCGGCTGCAACGTTGCTCTGCCCCATTACGAGGGCGGCAATAAGGAAGGAATTGTTGTGGTGTTGTTCATGAGCAGGGAATATCATGCTATGGCCCACTTCGCAACGGCATAGGGTTGAGTTGGCTCCTACAACGGTATCGTTGAGACGCAGACCGAATGCTAGGTGGACATGTTCGCCCAATACAAAACGATGGGCAATAGTTCCGCTCTCTATCCAGCATCCCTGTTCGATGATGCCGTCTACCAGCGATACGCAGTCTGTGATAAGGGTCGGATTGTCTACAGCCGAGCCTACCAGTACGTTACGTAGGGCTTCCGTGTTGCGTATCACACATCCGTCACCTATCAGACCCAGACCTTCCTTGAGCTCTTTGCGGGCAAATTCGGACAGCTTCTCCATAAAGCGCCCGCGTCCGCGGTAGCGTGCCCAGAGATAGGCTTCGCCTACGGTCATTCCGGGGAAAGGGACAACCCCTCGGCCACCATTCTCGTTGATGACGGTAAGGGGCGAGATGTCGTCGGCATCGGCGGTCATTTCTCCAATATTGAAGAGCGTCACGTGCGACCCTACCGTGTAGTCGCTCAGTAGGTGTACCTGGCTGATAGAACAATGATCGCCTATCACGCAATTGGAAAGAACAGAGGAGGAGATGCCTTCGGGATTGTGAGGATATTTACGCATAGAGAACTGGAGTGCCCCGATACGGACGCGTCCATAGAAACGGCAGTTCTGAATGAGCGACAGGGTGGTCTCGTCGGTAATGAATATCTCTTCCCAGTTGTCGGCACGGTTGCCATACGACTGGAGCAGGCTCTGTTCCTTGGGTGTGACAGGACGATACGTTATCATAGAATATACAATATATTATATTAATGAAACAAGGCGCGGAGTCTTTTGTGGAGAACTCCGTGCCTTGAGGGGTGCCCGGACAGGGGCATTTATTCAACTACAAACTTGCGGCTGATGCCTCCGATGCGACATACATAGATGCCGTGAGGATAGCTTTCTACATTTACAGCAGCTTTGTTGGAGCTGGAGTAGATGGTACGCTGTTCCATGAGTCGGCCGTCGATAGCGAAGATCTGAAGGAGAGCGCTGGTGTTGTTGCCAAGGCTGTAGGGAATGTTGATCCAGGTGTTGGCAGGATTAGGATAAGCGGGAAGAATTTCAATCTCCTGGCTTATGGTAGTGATGCCTACGTTGCCGGTGTTGATGGAATCTTTGGGAGGCTGAATGCCGATAATAGCGTTATGGTTGTTGCTGAAGTTGTAGCCTGCGGTATTGAGGGCAGACTTAACAATGTTGCACCAGCAGTCGCCGCTGCCGCCCCAACCCCAGTTGAACCAGCCTTTGAAGGTGGTGGTGTTGAAGCGCTCGAGAACGAAAGCGTGGCCGGCATGTACTCCGGAGGAAGAAATATCATATCCGGTGTAGAATACGGGGCGCTTGTTCTTGATTTCGTTAGCAAGAGTATCTACCCAAAGGGTGTCCTTTGCGTTGGGAGTAGTGGTGTTGTTAGCCCAGAAAGCGTTGGAACGGTCAAGTTCCTTGATGGTGTTGCTACGATATTTGTAGTAGTTGACGAAAGCGTTCTTGGTATAACGGCCAGATTGAGCTCCGCTACCTTCAAGGTCGTAGCTCATACGGTTGGCGATACCGAGGTGGTAGTTTAACTTGGAAACTTCGCGAATCTGAGCATCGTTCCACCAGGTCTGGTTGGAATATCCGCGATATGCTGTGTCGGGCATAAGAGAGTAGTCGTACTTGACGGTGTCGAAATTTACGCCAAGGGTATGAGAGGTGTTGGTCGATCCACAAGTGTATTGATAGTTGACCATACCCTTAGGCTTAACGGGATACTTCCAATAGTGGACAATCTGACCCATAGCGGTTGCAACACAACCGGTAGGGCATCTTTCGCCGTTTACCTTGGGGCTGTAGATATTGTAGGGATAGTCCTGATTCCATACAGAAGTCATAGTCTTGTAGATAGCCTTAGGCTCGTCGGGACGGATGTCTTTTCTTTCCAGTTCGTTCCACATAGCCTTAACCTCGGCATCGGGAGTGAGGTTGTTGTTCTGAGCGTAGCAGATGGTGTTGGCATAGCCATTCATCCACCAGAGCATGGCGGGAGGAAGGTTGTTGGGGTCGAGAACACCTTCGGTAGAATAAGCAAGAACGGGGTCCATGCAATCGCTGGCTGACATAACTACGAAGCCACCATTACTGGTGTTGAAAAAATAGAGTGCTGCAACACCCTGCTCTACGTTGGGAATCTCATAAACGAGTTTTAGGTCGTTGCTCGAAAGGTTTTTCTGGCCGGTCTGAACTGCCATATAGTTAGCAGCGAGTTGGCGGGCTTTGTTCACGTCGATATTGTCGGCACGAAGCAAATTGGCGCTGGTCTGGCCAAACACGAGGGCGGCTATAACACCCAAGTAAAGAGTAATTTTCTTCATTATAGTATATTATTAATTTTCTTTTTTAGCGATGCAAAAATACTATTTTTTTTTCTTTTTAGTATTACTTGGCCGATTATTATTGATTTTTTAACAAAATATTTTTGTAACTATATGAATTAGTGTGGTTCCCGAAAATCGTATTTAGAACCTCGGCCAGTCATTCCGGAATGTTTCGTTCTGTAGGGCCAAAAATATACTCTTTTTCCGGTCGCCAGACAGCCTCTTCTCTCGTTATAGGCAGCACATAGCCTCCACTTAGGCTCGGCTTTCTGCCCGGTTTTACGACCCTTGGTGGAGCCTGTGTGCTGTCTAGGTGCTGCCTATATGCTGTCTATATGCTGTCTAGGCGCTTGTAAGAAGGTGAAGAATATAAGGAGACGTTTTTTCTGTCCCGGACTACAATATTTGCACTCCTTTTCCGTTATTATTACCCATCCAATACGAAAAAGCTATGGCAAATCAGACCATCCAGTATGCGCTCCCCCAGGACGGAGGCCTTATCGACCGAGATTCTATTCCTCTTGATATTCTGGGACGTTTCGAAAAGCTTCCTACCTTTATCTATAAGAATGAAAGTGAAGCGGTAAATGTCCTTGCCGACCGCATAGTGGCCGATATCAACGCTACGGCCGACGGACTGTTTTCCATCGCACTCACTTCGGGTAATACTCCTCGTGGCATTTATCGCGAGCTGGTCGACCGCTACAGAAAGGGCGAGGTCTCGTTCCGCAACGTAGAGGTGTTCAGCCTCGACGAGTTCTATCCTATAGCCCCGCTCGAACCCAATTCGCGCAATTTCCGCATTCACGACGAGTTTCTGAATCACGTTGACATCCTTCCCGAAAATGTGCATCTTCCCGACTGCAAACTTCCTATCTCGCAGATGCAGGCCCATTGCGAAGAATATGAGCGCCGTATAGAAAAGATAGACCTCATGATTATCGGCGTGGGTAAACAGGGACAGCTGGGCTTCAACGAGGCCGGTTCCTACCCCAATTCCTTTACCCGTCTGGTTCAGCTGTCGTATGCCTCGCGCAAGGTCCAGTCCAAGCTGTTTCCCTCCTTCAACGAAACGCCCTCTATGGCCGTAACGATGGGACTGGGAACCATCATGAAGGCCAGGAAGATAGTCGTAATGGCCTGGGGAGAAGGCAAGTCTGATGCCGTAGTACGTCTGGTCGAAGGCTCATTTTCGGAGGACATTCCCGCCACCTTGTTGCAGACACATCGGAATGTGAGTCTTGTGGTTGACGAGAATGCTGCCCAGAAGCTTACCCGTATGCGTAGCCCCTGGCTGGTAGGCGACTGCAACTGGACGCGCAAATTTACCCGCAAGGCTGTCGTATGGCTCAGCCAGAAGGTGGGCAAGCCTGTGCTTAAACTGACCCATCAGGACTATATGGAAAACTCTCTGGGTCCGCTACTTGAGTCGCGTCAGGCAACAAGCTACGACATCAATATCGAGGTCTTCAACGATCTTCAGCATACCATTACCGGATGGCCGGGAGGAAAGCCCGATGCCGACGATTCTACCCGACCTGTCAAATCGGTTCCATTCCCCAAGCGGGTACTCATTTTTTCTCCCCATCCCGACGACGATGTCATCTCGATGGGCGGCACTTTTATCCGACTCTTCCATCAGGGACACGATGTGCATGTGGCCTACGAAACCTCGGGCAATTATGCCGTTCACGACGACGTGGTATTGCAGCATTTTGATACAGCCCGCGAGTTGGGTCTCAATTCTCCTTACGACCATGTCAAGTTTCTGATAGCAAATAAGAAAGCGGGTCAGCCCGAACCGATGGAATTGCGTCAGATCAAGGCCGCCATACGAAGGGGAGAGAGTAGGGGAGCCGTGGCTTCGTTCGGCCTCAATCCCGACACCCATACCCATTTTCTGAATCTTCCTTTCTACGAGACAGGGACAGAAAAGAAGAATCCTCTTTCGGAAGCCGATATTGAGATTATCCGCCAACTGATGGAGCAGATAAAGCCCCATCAAATATATCTTGCTGGCGATCTCTCCGATCCTCACGGCACCCATCGTATCTGTACAGAAGCGGTACTTGAGGCCTTCCGTCAGCTTGTGGCTCAGAAAGAAAGCTGGACCTCGGAATGTCATCTCTGGCTCTATCGCGGAGCATGGCAGGAGTGGGATCTGGATATGGTGGACATGGCTGTTCCGTTGTCTCCCGACGAGATGCTCAAGAAACGTCATGCTATCTATAAACATCTCTCACAGAAGGATATCGTTCCCTTCCCGGGAAACGACAACCGCGAGTTCTGGCAACGTGCCGAAGAGCGTACCCAGCATACGGCCCAGCTTTACGATGCGCTGGGAATGGCAGAATATCAGGCTATTGAAGTATTCGTAGAAATGGATAACGGATTTTTCCGTCAGAATTAGAATATCCGATCAGTCTATTCATTATCACAACACAAACTCAGAATAATGCGTTTTATCATACAAGAAAATTCCGAAAAGGTAGGTCGTTGGACGGCCAGCTATATTGCAAAAGCCATCAACCGTCATAATGCCTCGTCAGACAGACCTTTCGTTTTGGGTCTCCCTACCGGTTCTACGCCATTGCCTACGTATGCCAGACTGATAGAAATGTGCAGGCGTGGAGAGGTAAGCTTCCGGAATGTGGTGACATTCAATATGGACGAGTATGTAGGCTTGCCCGAGGATCATCCCCAAAGCTATCATCGTTTTATGTGGGATAATTTCTTCTCTCATATCGACATCAGGCCCGAGAATGTCAATATCCTCAACGGAAATGCTCCCGACCCCGAGGCTGAATGTGAGGCCTACGAACAGCGTATGAACGAGTTGGGCGGTATCGACCTCTTTCTTGGAGGAGTCGGCAACGACGGGCATATTGCGTTCAACGAGCCTTTCTCCTCATTCCGTTCGCGTACCCGTATCAAGAGTCTGGCATGGGACACAATAGTGGCCAACAGCCGGTTTTTCGACAACAATACAGACCTTGTTCCCCGTCTTGCTCTCACGGTAGGAGTGGATACCATTCTGGATGCCCGCGAACTCATAATCCTTGCTACCGGACATAGTAAGGCTGATGCCGTTCAGCGTGCCGTAGAAGGCCCTCTTACCCATCTCCATACCATTACGGCTCTTCAGCTCCATCGTCATGGAATCCTGGTCTGCGACGACGATGCGGCAACAGAAATCAAGGTGTCGACCTACCGCTATTTCAAGGACCGCGAGGCCCCCGAGTTGCTGTAGTAAATCCTGGAGAGGCAGGAGTCTGGTTTAGAATGCGATGAGCCGATTATTTCAGATTTCTTGTCCTTTTCTTGAGGATTTTGTTTTTGAATTATAATTTTTTTGTATCTTTGCATTTCCATCGGAGTGTAAAGAATAGAGGATTGATAATCCTAATGCTCTTGATGGCAATAAAATATAAAGAAACATTTATAAATATACAATTATGACTAGTCTATTAATCTTACTGCAAGCAGTCGCAAGTAACGCTATTGGTTATCTCGGAGCTGGTATCGGAGCCGGTTTGGCCACCATCGGTTGTGGTTTAGGTATCGGAAAAATCGGACAGGGCGCCATGGAAGGTATTGCCCGTCAGCCCGAAATGGCTGGTACTATCCGTAGCACCATGATTATTGCTGCCGCCTTAGTTGAGGGTGTATCTTTCTTTGCAGTAGTAGTTTGCTTACTCATAGTTTTTCTATAAGTCGGCGTTTCGTCCGAAGCTGCCTGTCAGCAGACTGCGGCTTCGGATGTTTTTAATGAAAGATTCAAACCAAATTCATAACTATGAATAACCCTCTAGTAAGTCCTGGTCTTGGTACCCTGGTGTGGATGCTCGTTTCGTTTGGCATTCTGGCTTTCGTGCTGATGAAGTTCGGATGGCCCATGGTGTTGAAGAGTCTCAAGGAGCGCGAAACGGCCATCAACGATGCCCTCCATGCTGCCGATAAGGCCAAGGAAGAGATGCGTCAGTTGCAGAGTCACAATGAAGACCTGCTGAAACAGGCCAAACTGGAACGCGACGAAATGCTACGCAATGCCCGTCTCACTAGCGAGAAGATAATAGAAGATGCTCGAAACAGGGCTACGGCCGAGGCAATCCGTATCGTTGATAATGCCCGGGAGAATATCGAATCCGAGAAGCTGAAGGCTATGCACGATCTGAAGAATCAGATTGCCAATCTCAGCATCGAGATAGCAGAAAAACTCCTCAAGAGCGAACTCTCCGACAAGCAGAAGGCAAACGAATTGATCGACCGCGAACTGGATAAAACCAAGCTATAGTCTGGCAAGCCGTAAGGCAATATAGGATTGACTTCTTGCAGGATTCTTGTTCTGAAACAGGCACACATAATGCTAGAAAACATTTATGTCTGAGTACAAAATAAATATCAACTACGCTAAGGCGCTATACCAGCTGGCAGCCGAAACCGATCAGATGGAGCCGGTTTTGGCCGATATGAGGCTTGTAAATAGCGTTTGCGCCGAGAATCACGAGCTGGTGGTTGTCTTCAACAATCCTGTCATAAAGGAAGCGAAGAAGATAGCTATTCTCGAAGACTTGTTCGGAGAGAAAGCGACCAGACTGACTATGTTGTTTCTCAATTTTGTAGTAAAGAAGCGTCGTACCATTAACCTCAAAGGTATAAGTGCTGCCTTTATTGATCTCTATCGACAGAATCACGGCATTATCTATTCCGAACTGGTAACGGCCGTAGAGGTGGACGATGAGTCTATCAGCGATGTCAAGCAGCTGATTGCCGACTATACAAAGCACGAGGTCGAACTCAACGCCCGTGTGGACAACAAGATGCTGGGCGGTTTCTGTATGACCTTCGACAACAACATGTATGATGCACGTCTGCGTACCAAATTGCGCAAAATGCGCCAGGCGTTTGATGAAAATATATACGAAAAGAAACTATAATTTTGCAGTTGAATCAGGTCGGGATGACGATAACCTAATCGTTAATCCTCTTTACGAAAACCTCCTTTAACTGAATTCTGAATACTATGACCGAGATTAAACCTGCCGAAGTATCGGCGATACTGAAAAAACAACTGGCCGAGGTCGACCTCGATGTGCAACTGGAAGAGGTCGGTACCGTGCTCACCGTGGGAGACAATATTGCCCGCATTTATGGCCTCAACAATGCCCAGAGTGGCGAGTTGGTGGAGTTCTCTACCGGAGAGCAGGGTATTGTCCAGAACCTTGAAGAGGACAATGTGGGTGTGGTTATGCTTGGCGAATCAAGTACCATCAATGAGGGCGACATCGTGAAGCGTACACGCCGTATTGCCTCTGTTCCCGTAGGAGAAGGTCTTGTAGGTCGCGTTATCAATACAATCGGTCAGCCGATTGACGGTAACGGCCCTATCCCCGGCGAACTGTATGAGATGCCCCTCGAACGCAAGGCTCCCGGAGTTATCTACCGCCAGCCTGTATCGCAGCCTCTTCAGACAGGTATTAAGGCCATAGACTCCATGATTCCTATCGGACGCGGTCAGCGTGAGCTTATCATCGGAGACCGTCAGACCGGTAAGACAGCTATTGCTATTGATACCATTATCAACCAGCGTGAGTTCTATGAGAAAGGCGAGCCGGTATATTGCATCTATGTAGCCTGCGGTCAGAAAGGATCTACTGTCGCCAACCTGGTGAAAAATCTGCAGGAAAAGGGTGCTATGGATTATACTATAGTGGTGGCTGCAACAGCCAGCGACCCTGCTGCTATGCAATACTATGCTCCCTTTGCGGGCGCAGCCATCGGAGAATATTTCCGCGATACAGGCCGAAATGCTCTGGTTATCTATGACGACCTCTCCAAGCAGGCAGTTGCCTATCGCGAGGTGTCGTTGCTTCTCCGTCGTCCCCCCGGACGTGAAGCCTACCCTGGCGACGTATTCTATCTCCATTCACGCCTCCTCGAGCGTGCGGCACGCATCATCCAGAACGACCAGATTGCAGCCCAGATGAACGATCTTCCCGTCAGCCTTAAGGACAAGGTGAAGGGTGGAGGATCTCTCACGGCTCTTCCCATTATTGAGACTCAGGCTGGCGACGTTTCGGCTTATATTCCTACCAACGTAATCTCCATTACTGACGGTCAGATATTCCTCGAGACAAACCTATTTAACTCGGGTGTCCGTCCGGCAATCAACGTAGGTATTAGCGTGAGTCGTGTGGGCGGTAAGGCTCAGATCAAGTCTATGAAGAAGATAGCAGGTACTCTCAAACTTGACCAGGCTCAGTTCCGAGAGTTGGAGGCTTTCTCTAAGTTCGGTTCAGATCTTGATGCTGCTACTCAGGCTGTTCTCGATAAAGGCGCCCGTAATGTAGAGATACTCAAGCAGCCTCAATATTGTCCCATGCCTGTAGAGGATCAGATTGCAATCATCTTCTGTGGAACTAAAGGCTTGCTCCAGAAGGTTCCTGTAAGCAAGGTACGCAACTTCGAGACTGAATTCCTCTTCTTTATGCGTCAGAATCATGCTTCTATCATGGAGAATCTGCGTAATGGAAAACTGGTCGATGAGGACCTTGAAACCATGAAGCAGGTAGCCCTTGATATGGCTGAGAAGTATGCAAAATAAGTGTTGAATATTCAGTTTTGGCAAGATTAGCTTATTAGAAAGTATTATGCCAAATATTCAATAAAAACCAGGAAATAGAAATGGCCAATCTAAAAGAAGTTCGCACACGAATAGCCTCGGTGAGTAGTACTCAGCAGATTACCTCTGCCATGAAAATGGTATCGGCTGCTAAATTCCGCCGTGCTCAGAATGCAATCTTTGGTATGCGCCCCTATGCTGCTATGATGGCCGAGATAGTGGGCGATATAGGTATTGAAGATGGTGTGCAGACTCCCTATCACGAGGTTCGCAAGGCTGAGAAGGTGCTCCTTGTGGTTGTTACTTCGAACAAAGGTCTTTGTGGCGCTTTCAACGCCAATGTCATCAAAGAGGCTACCGCAAGAATCAAATATTACCAGGCTCAGAAAGACGTAAGTGAGGTCATGCTTTTTGCTATGGGCAAACGTGCCAGCGAACATCTGGCTCGCCATTTTAGCGACTTGTCGCTCGAGAGTCACGATGAGGTGTTGGATAATCCATCTTTTGAAGAAATATCCGTTCTTGCGGAAGATATTATGGAGCGTTTCCGTACCAAGCAGATAGACAAAGTGGAGTTGATATACAACGAGTTTAAGAATTCTATCCAGCAGATACTCATTACCGAACAGTTTCTCCCTATTGTGCCTAAATCCAAGAAGGCCGGTTCGGAGAAAAAAGTAAACAACGACTATATTTTTGAGCCTTCCAAAGAGGAGATTCTCTACGAGATGATTCCGCTCAATCTGCGTTCACATTTCTATCGGATGGTACTCGATTCTGTTGCGGCTGAACATGGTGCCCGTATGACTGCTATGCAGAAGGCAACCGATAATGCAACAGAGTTGCTGAAAGAATTAAAACTCTCCTACAACAAAGCCCGCCAAGCTGCCATTACCAACGAGATTATCGAGATTGTCAGCGGTAGTGAAGCCCTAAAGAAATAATATAGAATAATCAATAATTAATAGATACTATACATGGAAAAGAAACAATCCTACACATTGCCCATCGTGGTTATGTTCCTCCTTTTCTTCTCGATTGCCTTTGTGACTAATTTTGCTGGTTCAATGGGCGTAATCGTTAAGAATCAGTTTAGCGCCAGTAATGCTCTTTCTCAGTTGGGTACTCTAGCCAACTTTATTGCCTATGCCTGCATGGGTATTCCTGCTGGTCTTATTTTGCGTCGTAAAGGTTACAAATTTACCTCTATGGCAGCTGTTATCGTAGGTTTTGTAGGCGTGACCATTCAGCTTTGTAGCGGTTTTGCCGGTTCTTTCCTCATCTACGTGATAGGCGCTCTTGTTGCCGGTTTCTCTATGTGTCTGCTCAATATCGTTGTTAACCCCATGCTCAACACCCTCGGCGGAGGTGGAAATAAAGGTAACCAGCTCATCCAGATTGGCGGTTCTTTTAATTCTGTAGGTGGTACTATTGCTCCTATTCTCCTGGGTTATCTCATTGGCGGAGAGACTGCAAAGGCAACTGTAAGCGATGCTGCTCCTGCTCTTTATATTGCAATGGCTATCTTCCTGGTTGCAGCTATTGTAATTATGTTCACGAAGATTCCTGAACCCCATATGGAAACTCCCGAGGAGAAAGCTGCCCGTAAGAGTGGTAAAGAAAAGACAAATCTCTTCTCTCCCCTCAAATTCCGTCATTTCCTTCTTGGAGCCATCGGTATCTTCTTTTATGTAGGCGTAGAGGTAGGTACTCCTAATACTGCTAACCTTTATCTTTCAGAGTTGAGCGGAGCTAATATTGCAGGCTGGTTTGTCGGCGCATACTGGTTCTTGATGATGTGTGGCCGTCTGATAGGCGCAGCCATTGGCGGTAAGGTCTCAAGCCGTGCTATGCTTACTTTCGCTAGTTCATTGGCCATCCTTTTCATCCTTTGCTTCGTATTCATTCCCGAGAGTATGCAATTCTCCTTCCGTAACACTATGGTACCTGTAAAGATTGTATTTATGACCCTTACCGGCCTCTGCACCAGTGTGATGTGGGGTGCAATATTCAATCTCAGTACCGAAGGCTTAGGTAAATATACTTCTCTCGCTAGTGGCATCTTTATGGCTCTTGTATGTGGTGGAGGTATTATTCCTTGGTTGCAGAATCTTATTGCCGATAGCGTTGGATACATCAATAGCTATTGGGTGATTATCATTGGCTTTGCCTACATTCTCTTCTACGCTCTCGTAGGTAGCAAGAATGTAAACAAGGATATTCCTGTAGAATAGACTAATCCTACACTTATTCTCCACATTACGTTCTGCTAGCCAGCAGAACGTAATGTCTTTTTGTGACGTAATATGGTAGAATAATGGTATCTGTATGCTCTCTTAATGGACGTTATGAGGAGGCAATATGTAAGAATAATTATCTTATTGCCCGAAGATAAGAATTTCTATGGGCGTAATGACTATTATCTATATCAAATTGTTAAATTAGAGTTCCAAACTACGCAAGAATTAGACTCTTGTTGTAGGGGAAAATCTGAGATGCTATCTTCATAGAACAAAGATAAGTATAGGAAGAATCGGATTATTCAATCGTGTTAGTAGTCTGTGAGTGGTTCTTGATTTTAGGAAGAACTATTATAATAATGAAACAATTTATTTATATGTGGGATTGTTTTCGTATCTTTGCATTCTTATTGCATCCTTGATGAAAGATAATAATATAAATATACTCAATAGAATAGATGGAGGATGTGCCGTTACGGTAGGCATGTTTGATGGTGTGCATATGGGCCATAGGCACCTTCTATCGTTGTTGAAGCGTGTTGCGGACGAGCATAATCTTACTCCCGTAGTGGTTACCTTTGACCGTCATCCCCGAATGGCTTTAGGTAAAGGCGATGGTATGCGTCTGCTTATGTCGCACGAGAAGCGCATACAGACTCTCGAGGCCTTAGGTTTCGAAGGTCATGTGGAGGTAATTGAGTTTACTCCTGAGGCTGCACAACTGACAGCCTGTCAATTTGCAAGAGAGTATCTCTGCAATCGTATGGGCATGAAAGCGCTGGTACTAGGCTATGACAATATGTTTGGATGCAAACAGCATAATGACTTTGACCAATTGCCTCTCCTTGCCGAACAGCAGGGGTTTGAAATTTATCATGATTCTGCCGTAGACCTGGATGGTATAGTAGTCAGCTCAACCAAAATCCGCCAGGCTATTCAAGAGGGCAATGTGGTTTTGGCCAACAAAATGCTCGGTCAACCATTCTGCCTGAAAGGAGTAGTGGAGAAAGGTCGTCAGGTAGGCCGTCAGATAGGTTTCCCTACAGCCAATATTAATACCGAAAACAGCTTGTGTATCTTGCCAAAGGATGGCGTGTATGCTGTAAGAGTAATAATGTCAACTGGTGAGAGTCTTGCAATGGCCAATATCGGACCTAAACCAACCTTTGAAGAAAACGGCAGCACCCTCGAGGTTAATATCTTCAGCGAGTGCGGAGACCTTTATGGACAGGAGATAGAGGTGATGTTTCTTGACCGGATTCGTGACATAGTGCGCTTTGCAAATGCGGAAGAACTGGCCAGGCAACTCGCTGCAGATAAACAACAGATACTTAATGCCTTTGCCATATGAAAGCAATCCGTATTGTCATTTTTGCCCTCATTGTAGTTTTTTCACATTCACTCTTTGCTCAGCCGGATAGGGTTTATACGTCTCTGAAGGAGATAAATGATCCGTCGCAGGTGTATAAATTGAAACTTAACTACAAACGTCTGCATCAGATACCTCCTCAGGTATTTACCTTTACTAATCTTACGGAGCTTGATCTCAGTAAGAATTTTATCGATTCTATTCCTCCCCAAATAGCACGCTTGCAGAATTTAGAGCGTTTCAACATCTGTAGAAACAGACTTCATTCTGTACCGGACTCAATAGGATTTCTTCCTAATTTGAAGTATCTCAACCTGGGCCGTAATCCTATACTGGATTTGCCTGAGAGTATGGGACAGCTGGCCGAACTAGAAGAGCTCGTTCTCTATCTAACCGGGGTAATATCTGTTCCTGCTACTTTCTTTACACTTAATTATTCCCTCAAGTTGCTTGATATGCGTGCCTGCCCACTCGATTATGACCAGCAGGTAGCCATAGAAGAGATACTCCCCCGTCCCCGCAAACGCTGGGACCATGTGTGTAACTGTAAGTAATGCCTTTTCATTAGTATGGAGAATCTTCGTATAGCCTTCTTTCAATTGGGAATCGAAAAGAATAATCCCGTGGCCAACTATCAAAAGGTTGAGGATGCCTTTAATAATGTAGAGGCAGATATCTTTGTTGTCCCTGAGACCTTCAACGTTGGTTTTGGACCAGATATGAAAGCTATGGCAGAAGAGCAGAATGGTCCTACCTTGCAGTTTGCAATCAATATGGCCTCCAGTAAGCAGGCTCTTTTTGTCGGGACATGGGTCGTTTGTGATGGCGATATGATGCACAATCGTATGCATATTGTAAAACCCGACGGGAGTTATTCCTACTACGATAAGCGTCATCCGTTCCATCTAGGGTTTGAAGATTTGGCTGCAGGAAATGGCAAGGGAACTTTCATCTGGAAGGGATGGAATATACGACCCGCCATCTGCTATGATCTCCGCTTCCCCAAGTGGTTGCGCAACGAAACTCTTGATTACGACCTCTTGCTTGTTTGTGCCAATTGGCCTACATCACGGCGTGAAGCCTGGACAACATTATTGAAAGCCCGTGCCATAGAGAACGAAAGCTATGTTGTGGGTGTGAATAGAGTAGGTAAGGACTATGTGGGTGATAGCGCGGCCATTGACTATAAGGGGTTCCCTATTACAACCTGTCAGTCGGGCAAGGAGGAGGTGGCTATAGTAGACCTCAATCTATCTGAGTTGCACGATTTCCGCGAGCGATGGCCATTCTATAAGGATGCAGACTAGTTATTATCATAATTACAGATTATTATCAGCATTAATCATAAAAGATGCAATTAGAAGAGAAGTTAGGATTTAATAAGATATGCGACTATGTGGCCGCAGAATGTTCCAATCCCTTGGCAGAGAGGATGGCACACGAGATGCGGTTTCATACTCAGTATGACAGGGTGATGAGAGAACTCAATCAGACAGAGGAGTTTCGTCAGATACTTATGTTTGAACCCTCTTTCCCCTCTCAGGATTTTCTCGATCTATCCGAAGAACTCAATCGACTTCGTGTTGGCAATACTGTTATTGAGTTGCCGGCTCTTTTTGATCTTAAATGCTCTTTGCGTACTATCAGCGATTGTCTTCGTTTTCTGCTTAACAATGACAAGAATCCTTATCCTACGCTTCGCCAGATGGCAGAAAAGGTTGACCTGGATCCTCTGATAACCAGAACACTCGCTAAACTGATTGATGATAAAGGAGAATTATTTGATAATGCCTCTCCCTTATTGGCAGATATTCGCCAACAGATGCGTCGCAAGCAAGGCGAAGTAGATAGTCGTATTAGTCACACTCTGCGTCGAGCAAAGGCTGAAGGGTGGGCCCCGGAAAATGCAGAAATTACAATTCGTAACGGGCGTCTAGTAATACCTATGCTTGATACCCATCGTCGCAAGATCAAGGGTCTTATTCACGACCAGTCGGCTACACGACAGACGGCTTATCTTGAACCTTCAGAGGTGGTTGAACTCAACAACGATTTACGCGAACTTGAATTTGCAGAACGTCACGAGATACAGAAGATTCTTAGTGGGTTTACAGATCTCATTCGCCCACAGATTGATTCATTGGTAAATGCATACTGGTTCCTGGCGCGAATAGATTTTATCAGGGCTAAAGCATGCCTGGCTCTTACTCTTCATGCGGGTCTGCCTAAAGTGGAAGATCGCACTCAGATAACATGGATTGAAGCCCGTCATCCTTTGCTCTATATAAATTATCTGCACGAGAATCGTGAGCATGAGGTACAACCATTTGATCTTACGCTTAATGATGATGCACATATTCTTATTATTTCAGGCCCTAATGCAGGAGGCAAGTCGGTATGCCTTAAAGCGGTAGGCTTGATACAGTATATGCTACAATGTGGTCTACTGGTTCCTTGTCGTGAGACTTCTGAATTTGGTATTTTTGAGAGTATCTTTATTGATATTGGGGACCAGCAAAGTATCGAGGATGACCTCTCTACCTATACCTCTCATCTGCAGAATATGAAGCAACTTTTGGCAACAGCTTCGTCTCAGACTTTGTTCTTGCTCGATGAACTTGGGGGAGGAACAGAACCCCGTTCAGGATGCGCTATAGCTGAAGCGTTACTTGAAGAATTATATCTACGCCATTCCTATGGAGTAGTCACAACTCACTTTGCAGACCTAAAACTCCTTTCGGATGCCTATCCTGGTATTGTGAATGGAGCCATGCTTTTTGACACCAATCGTTTGCGTCCTCTCTATCGCCTCTCTATCGGGCATCCAGGCAGTTCTTTTGCATTCGAGATTGCTCGGTCAGTAGGATTCCCACATGATATTCTTGCTTCGGCTGAAAAGAAAGTGGGATCTGAAATGCTAAATTTCGAACATCAACTGCAGCAGATAGAACTTGACAAGCAAGAAATTGCTAAGCAGAAGCGAGAATTAGAACTGAGTGACCAGTTTCTCAACGAGGTTATACAGAAATATCAGACCCTTACAAACAAGGTTGAAGGTAAGCGCTATGAGATATTAACTCAGGCCCGTCAGCAAGCCCGCCAGATAATCTCAGATGCGAATCGAACTGTAGAGCAGACCATTTCGGATATCCGTACGGCTCAAGCCGAGAAAGAACGGACGCAACAGGCTCGTCAGAAGATGAAGGCTGAATCCGAACGCCTGGAGTTGCAACAGGAGCTTCATGAAGAAGAACTGAAAGAGAAAAAAGTAAAAGTTTCTGAAAAGCCGATTGCTCAGAATAATAAGGATAATGATATTGTTGAAGGTCCCATTGTAGTAGGTGATATTGTACGCGTTGATGGTCAGGATACTTTTGGAGAGGTAGTAGAGATTAGAGGTAAAAAGGCTACAGTAGAAAGTAACTCACTACGCATGACCATTTCTCTGAATCGTCTTCAAAAGACCAAGAAGAAGGCTATTCCTTCAGACAAAGTTGGTCGTCAGAACAACCGCTATCAGTCAATATATGACGAGATAAATGAAAAACGGAAATATTTTAATCCTACACTCGACCTTAGGGGACAACGTGCAGAAGAAGCTCTCGAACAGTTACAACGCTTTCTTGATGAAGCTCAGCTTTTAGGCGAAAAAGAACTCCGTATACTCCACGGAAAAGGCTATGGAATTCTCAAGACCATTATCCGAGACAGATTGCAGTCAAACTCTGATGTAAAGAGTTGTCATAGTGAGCGTTTGGAATTGGGTGGAGATGGAATAACGGTAGTTCATTTGAAATAGTCATCAGTTATCCAGCATACTTTATAAAATAAGCCGCGACTCCTAATGGAGTCGCGGCTTCCCTTATTACGATATTTTTTACTCCATAGAAACTCTATGGGAGGAAACGTCTGTTACTGAAGTTTGCTAAGAGCCTCCTTGATGCGGCGCATAGCCTCAATAAGAAGGTCTTCGCTAGTAGCATAGGAAAGACGGATGCAAGTGTCGTCACCAAAAGCAGATCCCATAACGGTAGCTACATTAGCCTCGTTTAGGAGGTAGAATGCCATATCGGTAGAATTTTCAATCTTGGTGCCGTTGTAGCTCTTGCCGTAGAATGCGCTTACATCGGGGAAGAAATAGAAAGCTCCCTGGGGTTTGCGAACCTTGAGACCAGGAATAGCGCTAAGGAGGTCAAAAACGAGGTCGCGACGTTTCATAAAGATATTGCGCATATTGATGATATCTTCGCTAGTGGTAGGATCCATCATCATAGCACGTACGGTTGCTTTCTGAGCTATGGAGCAGGTGGCGCTAGATACCTGGCCCTGAAGTTTCTTGCATGCAGCTGCGATAGGCAGAGGAGCTGCGAGAATACCAATACGCCAGCCAGTCATAGCAAAGCCCTTAGCTACGCCATTGATAGTGATGACGCGGTCCTTAACTTCAGCAAACTGGCCGATACTCTCGTGTTTGCCAACAAAATTGATGTGCTCATAAATTTCGTCAGCCATTACAAAGAGGTTCTCATGACGGGCAACAACCTCGGCAATACCCTTCAACTCTTCCTTGGTATAGAGCATACCAGTAGGATTAGATGGGCTGGAGAACATGATAAGCTTGGTCTTGGGAGTTATAGCCTCTTCAAGCTGAGCAGGAGTAACCTTGAAATCGTTTTCAATCTTGGTCTTTACATATACAGGAGTAGCACCAGCAAGGCGAACAAACTCTTTGTAACTTACCCAAAAAGGAGTAGGGATGATTACCTCATCACCAGGGTTGAGAAGAACCTGAGCGAGCTGATAGATACTCTGCTTTGCACCAGTAGAAACAACAATCTGGTCGGGGGTGAACTCCAAACCATTGTCGCGGCGGAACTTTTCGCAGATAGCCTTGCGCAAGTCAGCATAACCGGGTACTGGAGGATAGTGGGTAAAGTTGTCGTCGATAGCCTGCTTTGCTGCTTCTTTTACGATATCAGGGGTGTTGAAATCGGGCTCGCCAATGGAGAGAGAGATTACATCTTTTCCCTGAGCCTTGAGTTCGCCTGCCTTGGCGGTCATGGCGAGAGTCTCGCTCTCTGCCATGTTAAGAATACGATTGCTGAGAAATTCCATTGTATTTATTGTATTTTTACTTATTATTTTTCTTTTGGATTTCGGCGTAACAGTTATGCTTTCTAATGTGTTAGATGGTACTAAACTATATCCTGTCTACGTAGTTTTCTTTTGCAAAAATACACTTTTTTTTGAAATGGATAAAAAAATATTGATTTATCGGCTTTTTTTGTTTCTGATATCTTTCTTTCTTTTGAGATAAGTTATTGAAATATATAATTATATATTATGTATATAAAGTGTGATAGTGATAATACCGAATTCAAAAAATAAATGTAGAAAAGACTGATTTTTCTTGATTCTTCATCGTAATATGTCGTTATATTAATATGTCTTCGGGTTAGAGATAATAGTGTTTTGAACGTTGTTGGCGATTACTATAGGTAATTATTGACAAGATTATAATGAAATAGATTCTTTGTTTTTAAGTAATCATGTGATAGTATTTCAATGAGATGTATGAAACTTATTTGTTGTTTTCAAAAGATTATCGGTCTATTTTGTTAGAAAAGAATTAATGTTTGAATAAAAACATGTATTTTTGCAAAAAATCAATAAGCAAATGAAGGAACATAAATGTGGTATTACACCAATAAGAATCAGCTCCCTTAGGGAAGGTGAAATATTTGTATTCGGTAGCAATCTTTCAGGTTTCCACGGAGGTGGAGCAGCTCGTACAGCTCATTCGCTCTTTGGGGCTGTTTGGGGACAAGGAGTAGGTCTTCAAGGACAGAGTTATGCTATTCCCACTATGCATGGTGGGGTAGAATCTATCAGACCCTATGTCGATGATTTTGTAGATTTTGCTAAGGCGAATCCTAATCTTCGTTTTCTTATTACCCGAATAGGTTGCGGAATTGCTGGTTTTCGTGATGAAGAGATGGCTCCTCTATTCAAAGAATGCCTTCAGTTGAGTAATGTTACTCTTCCAGACACTTTTATCGCAGCCCTCGATCAGTTGAATCAGAATGACTAGCTGAAGGAGATTCTTTGATAAAACTACTCTTTCGTTTTCTATTGCAACTGCTTAATCCGTACCTCAATCTCTGGATTATCCTTGAAATGCTCTACAATAGGAGTTAGGTCAGTTTCTCCGTAGTGGTAAGGATAGAGTATTGAGGGCTTAAACATCTCGGCGGCATTAATACATTGCTGAGGAGTCATAGTGTAGGGCTGGTTGACTGGGAGAAATGCAATATCAATATCCTTGAGGTCAGTCATCTCGGGTATGTCTTCAGTATCTCCCGCAATGTAGATATTGATGTCGTCTACACATACAAGAAATCCTACGTTCTGTCCTTTGGGATGGAATTTCTCGTGACCCTTGCTGTTGTTGTATGCCTCGGTAGCTATGACAGTAATATTATTCTCTGTAGTAAAAGTTTCGCCAGCCTTGATAGCCTTACTCTTTCCCGAAAGTTTTGCTACCTGTCTGTTACTATAGAATAGGCTGTTCTCCTTCAATATAACCTCAGCGGTTTTCATATCAAAGTGGTCGTGATGCTCGTGTGTGATGAGCAGCAGGTCTGCTTTGGGTAATTTGGAATAGTCTGTTCCAAACATCGAAACGGGGTCAATGTGGATGATATAACCATCAATATCAATCATGAGCGTTCCGTGCTTGATGAAGGTAATGGCTACGTTGCGGCCTTTTTCAGTCTTGAAGCAGTCAGTCTCGTAAGGGGCATAGTTTGGAGCCTGGTATTCGGAATTACTCTGGGTCATAGAATCCTTGGTATTGTTGTTAGTCTCGTTTTGATTACCGCAAGCCTGAAGGCATAAGGGGAGCAGCAGCAAGGCGAAGAAGATATTTCTGGTATGCATAGAAGATGATTTTGGTATGGTTACAAGATGACTGTTTCAGTCAAATGTCGGTTAATAATAACAGACCGATTTTCAATTTCTGTTGTAGCTCCTGGGGGAATCGAACCCTCATCTAAGGTTTAGGAAACCTCTATTCTATCCGTTGAACTAAGGAGCCAGTTGAAAAGAAACAGGGCGTCCGTCTCAGAGTGAATCAACACCCTGTTTCTTGTTCTCTATAGTTTATTTAAGCGTACGCTTGATTTCGATGATCTCGTATGCCTCAACAATATCGCCGACCTTAATGTCGTTGAAGTTCTCGATGTTGAGACCGCAATCCTGGCCGGATACAACCTCTTTGACATCATCCTTGAATCGTTTGAGGGATGCAAGTTTTCCGGTGAAGACTACAATACCATCGCGGATGATACGTACGTTGTGGCTACGCTGAATCTTTCCGTCGAGACACATACATCCGGCGATAGTTCCCACCTTGGAAATCTTGAAGGTTTCGCGGATTTCGAGATTGGCAACAATCTTCTCCTGAGTCTCGGGAGCAAGCATACCTTCCATTGCATCGTGGAGCTCGTTGATAGCGTCGTAGATGATGGAGTAGAGCCGGATATCAATCTTCTTCTCTTCTGCGTTGCGGCGAGCCTGTACGGAAGGACGGACCTGGAAACCGATGATAATAGCGTCGGAAGCCTCAGCAAGCAGAACGTCGCCTTCGGTAATCTGTCCCACAGCCTTGTGGATGACATTAATCTGAATCTCTTCGGTAGAGAGCTTGATGAGAGAGTCGGAGAGAGCCTCTACGGAACCGTCCACGTCGCCCTTAACGATGAGCTTGATCTCGTGGAAGTCACCAAGTGCGCGACGGCGTCCAATCTCATCAAGGGTAAGACGTCCGGTAGTACGCTGACTCTGTTCGCGTGCAAGCTGCTGGCGTTTGGCAGCAATGTCCTTGGCCTCTTTTTCGTTCTCGGTAACATTGAAGGTGTCGCCTGCCTGGCAAGCACCTGTGAGACCGAGGAGAAGTACAGGCTGGGAGGGACCTGCTGATTTGACAAGCTGGTTACGCTCGTTGTACATCGCTTTAACGCGGCCGGAGATAGGACCTGCTACGAGGGGATCGCCCTGAGAGATAGTACCATCTTCGACAAGGAGTTTGGCAACATAGCCACGGCCTTTGTCGAGAGAGCATTCAAGAACGGTTCCTTTAGCACGCTTCTTGGGGTTGCCCTTGAGCTCGAGCATTTCTGCTTCAAGGAGTACCTTCTCAAGCAGCTGGTCAACGTTGATACCCTTCTTGGCGCTAATGTCCTGACTCTGATACTTACCGCCCCATTCCTCTACGAGAAGGTTCATATTGGCAAGCTCGGTCTTGATGCGGTCGGGGTCTGCGCCGGGTTTATCAATCTTGTTGATGGCAAATACCATAGGTACGGCTGCGGCTTGAGCGTGGTTGATAGCCTCAATGGTCTGGGGCATAATCTTGTCGTCGGCAGCAATAACGATAATGGCGATATCGGTTACCTTGGCACCACGGGCACGCATAGCGGTAAATGCTTCGTGACCAGGGGTGTCGAGGAAGGTAATCTTGCGTCCGTCGGGCATGGTTACCTCGTAAGCTCCGATGTGCTGGGTAATACCACCTGCCTCGCCGGCGATAACGTTGGTGTTGCGGATATAGTCAAGGAGAGAGGTCTTACCATGGTCAACGTGACCCATTACGGTAATAATAGGAGTACGGGGCACGAGGTCCTCGGGATTATCCTGCTCCTCAATACTGTTGATAGCTTCTGCAACCTCGGTAGATACGAAGTTGATCTCAAATCCGAACTCGTCAGCAATAAGCTTGATGGCCTCGGCGTCGAGACGCTGGTTGATGGATACGAAGATACCTACCGACATACAGGTAGCGATAATCTTGGTGACGGGGATGTTCATCATAGTAGCCAGCTCGTTGGCGGTAACGAACTCGGTCACCTGGAGGGTCTTCTGGTTCTCCATTTCGTGGAGCATCTCCTCCTCAAAACGTTGCTGAACCTTCTGGCGTTTCTCGCGGTTGTGCTTTGAAGTCTTGGACTTGCCCATTGGGCTGAGGCGTGCCAGGGTGTCCTGGATCTGCTTCTTGATTTCGGCTTCGTCAACCTCAACCTTTACCTCTTTGCCTTTTGCCTTCTTGTCTCTGTTCTTCTTCTCCTTAGCTTTATCCTTATTGCGGTTGGGATCGTTGTTGGGATTGGGCTTCTGGGCATCGCTGTTGCCGCCATTGGGTTTGGCAGGCTTGTTTTCCTTCTTGTCGCCACGGGCTACATTCTCGGCAGCAGCCTTCTGGTCAACCTTTTCGCCCTTGATGCGCTTGCGTTTGCGCTTCTCGGCGGGGGAGACCTTCTCTTTGGCAAACTGGGAGAGGTCAATCTTGCCGACGGTCTTGAGACCTTCAAGTTTGGTGTATTGGGTAGGAACGAATTCTACCTTTTTCTCGGGCTCTGGAGCAGGAGTCTCTGCAACAGGCTCGGGTGTGGTTTCCACTACGGGAGTTTCTTCAACCACAGCCTCTTCTACTACGGGTGCGGGAGTCTCCTCAACAACGGGAGCCTTCTCCTCGACGGGTTTCTCTTCGGCTGCAGGCTTGGTTTCGGCCTTCTTGGCTTTCTTTTCGCTCTTCGACTTCTTGGCAGGACGGGTCTTCTCGTTGAGCGAGGAGAGGTCAATCTTGTCTACTATGCGGAGCTCGGCGTTGAAGGATTCTTTGCCTTCCTTGGCACCAGCTACGGTTGCGCTGATGACGGTAGGCTCAAACTTGGGAGTCTCTTCGACGGGCTCTTCAGCCTTGGGCTCCTCCGCCTTGGGTTCTTCAACTTGGGGCTCTTCTGCCTGAGGAACTTCGGGTTCGGGAACGGGCTCTTCCTCTGCCTTGGGTGCTGGGGTGTCAGATACGGAGGGGGTCTCAGCATCCGCAGGCTTTGCAGGATGATAGTTCTTGATTACGAGCTCTTCGTCAGCCTCTTTCTTGGTTTCTTTCTCTTCTGTCTTGGCGGCGTTTACAGAACGGGTGTCGCCGGATATGATTTCAATGCGGTCTGCATTTTCCTTCACTTCGCGTTCTCCCTGGAATGCTTGCGAGAGAATGGCATACTGTTCAGCCGTGATTCGGGTGTTGGGGTTCGAATCTACCTGATGGCCTTTCTTTGCAAGGTGTTCCACCAATGTGCTGACGCCGACATTAAATTCTTTAGCGACTTTGTTGAGTCGTGTGGTCTTTATTTCTTCTGACATATACCCTCCTTTATTTAGTTAATAGTCTTTTCTTCTTTTATAATCTGCGATGGGGATTGATTATTCCTCGTCGAATTCTGCTTTGAGGATGCGTACTACCTCGTCGATAGTCTCTTCCTCAAGGTCGGTACGGTTAATCAGTTCCTCGCGAGAGAGCGCCAGTACGCTCTTGGCGGTGTCGCAGCCAATCTTATAGAGCTCGTCGATGATCCATTGTTCGATCTCATCGTTGAATTCTCTGAGGTCAACATCCTCGTAGTCTTCGTCGGTATCGCGGAATACTTCAATCTCATAACCTACCAGGAGGCTTGCGAGCTTGATGTTGTGACCGCCCTTACCGATAGCGAGGCTTACCTGGTCGGGAGCCATGTATACTTCAACCTTCTTCTCTTCCTCGTCAATCTTGATGCTCGAAATCTTGGCGGGGTTGAGGGCGCGCTGAATCATGATGTCAACACGTGAAGTATAGTTGATAACGTCGATATTCTCGTTGCGGAGCTCGCGTACGATACCGTGGATACGGCTTCCCTTCATACCTACGCAGCTTCCTACGGGGTCGATGCGGTCGTCGTAGCTCTCTACGGCAATCTTGGCACGCTCGCCGGGAACGCGAACCACGTTCTTGATGGTGATAAGACCGTCGTAGATCTCGGGCACCTCGTTCTCTACCAGTCTCTCAAGGAAGATGGGGCTGGTACGGCTCAGGATAACGCGGGGATTGTTGTTGACCATTTCTACCTTCAGCACAACGGCACGGATGGTGTCGCCCTTGCGGTAGTGGTCCTTGGGAATCTGTTCGCCCTTGGGAAGAACGAGCTCGATCTTCTCTTCGTCGAGCACGAGTATTTCCCTGTTCCAGGGCTGATAAACCTCACCGACAACGATTTCGCCCACCTTCTCTTTGTATTTCTGATAGATGAGAGATTTCTCGTAGTCCTGAATCTTGCCTACAAGGTTCTGGCGGATTGCCAGAATCTCGCGACGGCCGAAATCTGCCATGCTGATAGGCTCGGAGAGCTCTTCGCCTACCTCGAAGTCGTCCTCAATCTTGATGGCCTCGCTATAGGCAATCTCGCGGCGGTCGTCCTCAACAGCACCATCTTCTACAATAAGGCGGTTGCGGAAAATCTCAAGGTCGCCCTTGTCGATGTTTACGATAATGTCAAAGTTATCGTCCGAGCCATAGCGCTTGATGAGGGCTGCGCGGAATACCTCTTCGAGGATGTGCATCAGCGTTTCGCGGTCTATGCTTTTGAATTCTTTAAACTCGGTAAAGGAGTCAGTAAGGTCTAAAGCTTTCATATATTAAGAAATGTTTATATACAATATAATTAGAAATTGATAACAAGTTTTACCGTCTTGGCATCCTTATAGGCGATTGTTACAGGATCGAGTGCGGGTTTCTTCTTGCCGTGAGGAGGCTGGATGGTAAATTTCTCCTCGTCTGCCTCGGTAAGCTTTCCGTTCACACTCTCGCCGTCGAGCATCACTACGTCCAGGTCCTGACCGATGTTCTTCTTGAACTGGCGGGGCATCTTGAGAGGGCTGTCAAGGCCGGCAGAGGATACGTTGAGTTCGAAATCCTCCTTCTCGCGGTCCAGCTGGCTCTCGATGGCACGGCTCAGCACGACGCAGTCGTCGATGGTAACGCCATTGTCGCCATCGATGTCGACAAAGATGCGACTGTTGGTGGTGATCTTCAAATCAACCAGGAATTTGTCTGTGTCCTTGAGCTGATTGTTTACGATGTCGAGTACTTGCAGTTTATCAATCATAAATTCGCGGTTTATTGTCTCTAAAGAGAGAGGGAGTCCCTTGGGGACGCCCTCACACAAATCTGTTGCAAAAGTACGAAGAATTTATGAATAAACAATAAATAATTTATTAATAAAGAAGCAAAACCTCGTAATGTGTGTGTCTGTCAGCGATATAAATTTTGATGTTGTTTCGGGTTTCGGCCCACTTTTCTTACATATATTGTTGAATTTGTATCTCTTGTTTCTCAAAATTTTCTCTTTTCTATTGCATTTTTTGCTCATGTCAGCCGGCCTCTTGCGTCAGCCTTGAGTCGGCCTAGCGTCCACATAGGCTCCACGAAAATCCGCTCCGGCAGATGCATGGCCGAAGCCTGGTGCACCCTAGGTGGACGCTATATGGACTTTGTGTGGACGCTATGTGCTGACTAGAACTTTTGTGAGTTGATGTATGCGTCAAAACGGTCGTTGAGGCTGAGCATCCATTCGGGCAGCTTCTTCTTGGCGTTGTCGATAAGGGCCTGAGGCATCGTTCTGTACAGGGCATAGGCCATAGGGGCCGAAATGGCGGCCAGGGTGTCGGCATCTCCTCCCAGAGAGATGGCCAGCGTGATTACATCCGAGAAATCGCGTCCTTCGAGCAGACAGATAAGGGCGGCAGGAACAGTTCTCTGACAGGTCTCGTCAAAGAAATAGTCGGGCTTGATGTCGGCATAGGAGAGCTCTTTCCATTGGGGGTAATATTTGTTGAGCACATGCTGGCGGATGAACTCCTTGTTCTCGCCTTGCAGGGCATAATGGATGGCAAGGGCTGTGGCTACGGCTCCCTTGATGCCCTCGGGATGATTGTGGGTAGGTAGGGACGTAAGGGTGGCCAGGCGTATACAGTCTTCTTCGTCTTTGGCCAGGAATCCTGCCGAGGAGCATCGCATGGCCGATCCGTTACCATAGCTTCCGTAGGCCGGTTCGAGGGTAGGGGCGCTAATCCAATTGTAGAATCGGCCGCCATAGCCGCGATGGTATTCCTCGCGGCATCGTTTGCGAAGATTCTTGGCCATATCTTTGCCTTCGAGGAGGGCTTCGGCACAGGCAAAAGTGCAGACGGTATCGTCCGAATAGGTGTTCCTGGGAAGGAGAAGATTTACAGCATTATAGTCTTTGGTGCGACCGCTAAATTCGTAAGGTACGCCACTTATGTCGCCTATAGCGGCAGAAAGAAGAAGATTATCCATCGTGAGTGTGATTTTTATTGTGATTGAAAAAGGTTTGATTTAGTTATTCTGATTATAGAAACGTCAGTTGTCGATATTTGTTACAGATAAGAATAAATATTTGGGGTTATCGGATAGTCGTTAATAAAGATATCTCCAGAACACAGCAGGCAGGGAAACGTTGTCCAAAGGCAGGGCCTCAATAAATAGAGCAGCCATTTCTCTGGGTTCATAGCCGGCATGTCCGCAACCTATGGCTGTTACGAGGAAATGGAGCGTGGGATGCTGGCTGGCATAAACTATGAATCGTTCTACGGCCTCGGCCATTTCTCTTTTTGAACAGCCTGTAGTAGGAATGGCGTAACTCTTGCCCTGCATCCCTTCGCCTATTCCCATTAGAGCCCCAAAATCCTTTAATGCCTTCAGAGCAGAACCTCCGGAGTGCAAGCCATTTATGTCGCTTCCAAACACAAATACCTCGTTGCTTTCAAGTTTGTCGATCTGTTGAGGCGTGGTACGGGAAGGGGCGGACTCGGGGATGAAATAGTTGCTTTGCAGTTCTCTTTCTCCACGTCTCATTCGGACGTTCCATTCTTTGCGCGATTCTCTTTCCTTTGCAAACATCTGGATTGTTCCTTCTACTGTGGCGCTGAATTTCAGACTGTTCTCCACGCCGATCTTTCTCGACTCGCACTCCACATCGTGGTTGGCTCCGATATAGGTAAAGACCCATCCCTCCTTGCTTAGTTCGTCGATAAGGCATTTTACCATCTGCTCGTCCCACTTCTTCGAGTCATTCTCATATCCGTCTGTTATGATGGTTACCAGCACCTTGTCGTTGTTCTTTATTTCTTTTCTCAGTCCGGTAACAGATATTCCTATAGCGTCGTAGAGAGCAGTCATTCCTCTGAGCGCATAGTCTGCACATTCAATACGGCGTGTTTCAAAGATGTTTACTTCCTTAAATATGTATTGTAGCTTGTCCTTGCCGTTCGAAAAACTGAGTAGGGTCACATACTGCTCTATGTTTCTGTCCTCCTCCGCTATGTGGCGTATGTTGCTCAGAGTTTCGTTTATGTCGCTTAGAGCATAGTCGTAAATGCTTTCCATTGAGCCCGATGCGTCTACAATAATAAGATTGTGTACTTTCATGTTTTGGTTCTGTTCCATAATGATTCAATTGTTGATTTGGATAGATTTTGTTCGTGTAAATTTGACGCAAAAGTACAAAGAATATTTGAACCGGCAAAATAATTTGTGTAAAATTTACGCATTAATTCGTTGGCGCAAATCTATTCTTTATTGCTTTAGGTTGATTATCAATGTGCTTGGCGTGGGTTATTGAAGATGGGATTTTTTCTGTTTCGGGAGAATATTTTTCTTGTTTTTGTGTAAAAATAACACAAAAATAATTCCGATTTAGAAAAAATTCGTACTTTTGCAATCCGAAAAATAGAATTATTAATCCGAATATTTACGCAATCGACTGATAATGTATACATACGAGTATCCCCATCCTGCTGTTACAACCGATTGTGTCGTCTTTGGATTCGACGGCAAATCGTTGAGTATATTGCTTATACAGCGTGGTATTGATCCTTTCAGGGGCTCCTGGGCTTTGCCTGGAGGGTTTGTCGGAATGGAAGAGACCGTAGAGGCCGGCGCCTATAGAGAGTTGAGAGAAGAGACCGGAGTGGAGAATATTTATATTGAACAGCTTCAATCCTTTTCTGCCGTAAACCGCGACCCCAGAGAGCGCGTTATCACGATGGCTTTTATCGCTTTTGTTCGGCAGAATGACTATCAGGTGATTGGGGGAACCGATGCCTCAAAGGCTCAATGGTTCAAGTTGGATGAACTGCCGACGCTGGCTTTTGATCATCAGGAGATTATCTCGGTAGCATTACAAAAGTTGAGATGGAAAATCACGCTCGAGCCATTGGCTTTTCGTCTGTTGAACGAGACCTTTACTATGGGTCAGCTTCAGAATATCTATGAGGTAGTATTGGGACAACCACTCGACCGTCGCAATTTTCATAAGAAGATGACCAAGACGGGTTATATAATGCCTACTGGAGAAAAACTCCGCCTCAACGGCCGCCCAGGGGAACTTTATACTTTCGACGAAGAGAAATACCACGAATACATCAATTCTCATCTGTTTTTCAAGTAGAGACCATTTCACTTAGATTTGCTCTGACATTAGAGATTTGCCCTAAGAGGATAAGCTGCGTGAGGGTATGGAGAGACTTCTCTTGCGTTTTTGATTTCGGATAATGTGTCTGATAAGTATCGCTTCTGTTATCCTCGGCCATTTGAACAATATAGGTTTAAGGGGTTAGCTCTGGAGTTGCGTCCCGCTAGCATCCCGCTAGCGTCCTGGTTGCGTCCATCTAGCGTCCCCTTAGCGTCTGCCGATGGGGTAAAAAGTGGATGATAGCCCGACCCTACTCCGAAGCAACCTGCTTTCTATACCGATACAAACACATTTATAGTAATAGACTAAAGGGATAGAGTCGGGATTCTTGAATCGTTATGGATAAAGATATTTTCTATAAGTTGTTCTATTTGATTGTAATTCAATGTTGTTGTGGAACTTATTCAGATGTTGGATAATGGGTAAGTATATGTAAATGATGTATTTGCAAAGAAATTTCTATTGTATTCCATCTTCATTTTGCTCAAAAAATGCCGAATTATGCAAAAAATGGGCGTACTTTAGCCCAAAATACATGCCCGCCGGCATAGAAGTATAAAAAATATTTTCTTCATTTTCAGCATATATGCAAAGGTAGATGAAAATAAATTTGGCGGGAATGAAAAAATAGTGTACTTTTGCATCCGATTTCAAGAGAAGAAATCTTGCCCAGGTGGTGAAATTGGTAGACACGCTACTTTGAGGGGGTAGTGCCGATTAAGGCGTGCAAGTTCAAGTCTTGTCCTGGGCACCAAAAGAAAGAAGTGAAAACTTCTTTTTTTTATCAAGTACCACGAGTCAGGTACTCTACCAGATGCCCGGGTGGCGGAATTGGTAGACGCGCACGTTTCAGGTGCGTGTTCCGAAAGGAGTGCAGGTTCAAGTCCTGTTCCGGGCACCACAAAAGAAGACCGAAAGGCCTTCTTTTTTTGCCATCCATAGGGTTATGTCTTGTTGCCTCATCAGGCTCCGCAATGGACGTTGCAAAGAATGTGAAGATAACTGCTCTGAAATACACACGGCAAAATCGTATCTTTGAATGTTCCACCTCAAAAGAAATATGCTGTCATGCTAGAAACCCGTCTGAAATTGTTGAAAGAAGATTATCTCCCAATTATCGAAAAGGGTTTCGTGGGACAATGACCAAGCAGAAGAGTGGGAAAATATGTTAAGGATAAAAATGAAGGTTAATGCAAGAATCAAAAATCTATGGTCGTTTTTCGGGTCGATAGTTATTATTGGAATATTGGCATATCTGACTAATATACCAATGATTATTGAACGCCATCAAATCAAAAAAAATCCATCTTATGCTGTGGGTCGCGTGTATGATAAAGACCATCTGTCAGAGGCAAGATATGCTTATTACTATCGTTTCGAAGTAAACGGACAGGAATATCAAGGCATAGTAAATTCAAGCAGTTCCTATAAAAATATTAGCGACACCATACTTATAAGATATTTAACGGGTAACCCAAGTAGAAACATGCCTGCCTCAGCAAGCTATTGGTAAAAGAATAGGAGAGAATTAACGCACAATGAAAAAGAAATTATTTACTTTAGTTATTGTCATATCAATTTGTATTTCTTCGTGTGTCAGGAAATCTGGTTGTCTTCCGTTAGAAAATACTGATATAGGATTATCCACTATTACCGACTCGTGGTCATGTCAGCATAACGATTATTCCTGGACTCCGTATGATGGAGGCTTTGATGCTCAAGGTAAAATTATCTCAAGTGATATTTGGACTCCACAAAAGAGTCATCCTATGTCTTTGCAGTATAAACAGATACTATATTGTGATAGGATACTGTTGGAGGAAGATGATGTGTATTATAGTCCATACAAGTACAATACAATAGATGGGAATCGCCATGAAATATTATCGGTAGGATATGACCATTATGATAAGTCCTGGAGATGTACATACGAATGCGCAATTAAGGATAATGACGGACCCTATTATGGGTTCTACACGTGTTCCATCGAGAAAACCAAGGCTGACTCTATTTTGAATATGTGGAAAATCTCAAACGATAAGTAGTAATGAAACAATTTACCTGATTTCTTTATGGGTGTTGCAAGAAATTTTCGTATTTTTGCATCTTTAATCATAATTGTTTTCTTTCTTTAAAATGAAACGTAATAATATAGTATACATTGTTTTAGTTTCAATATTGGGGTTGTCGTTGTTGCTCGGATTTTGTCAGGATATGCATCTTTTTGACCTCGGCAATCTCAGTTGGATGGGTTCCTGGGTCAGTTCGCCTATCGCTTTGCTGTTAGGTCTGGTATTTGCTTTGGCATTTGGCAAGGCCTTTCCCGATTTCAATAAAACCATGTCGAAAAAGTTGCTCCAATATTCGGTCGTAGGACTGGGTTTCGGTATGACGTTGCAGTCGGCCGTGGCTTCTGGCTCGGAGGGTATGCTGATTACTATTGTGTCGGTTTTCGGCACATTGGCCCTCGGCACTCTGATAGGTCGCAGACTGTTGGGCGTCGATTGGCAGACTTCTTATCTGATTTCTTCCGGCACGGCTATCTGTGGAGGTAGCGCTATCGCGGCTGTAGGTCCGGTAATCAAGGCCAAGGCCGAGTCGATGTCGGTGGCTCTGGGTGTGGTGTTCATTCTCAATGCCATAGCCCTATTTATCTTTCCGCCTATCGGCCATGCGCTTGATATGACACAACAGCAGTTTGGAACCTGGGCCGCTATTGCTATCCACGACACTTCGTCGGTGGTGGGTGCAGGCGGAGCCTATGGCGATGAGGCACAAGCCGTTGCCACTACAGTCAAACTGACCCGAGCCTTGTGGATTGTAGTTGTTGCGTTGGTAACGCCTTTCTTCTTTCGCAAGAAGTTGGACGGGGCCGAAGGCAAGCCGGCACCCTGGTACAAGGCTGTACCCACGTTTATCCTATGGTTCATTGGGGCTATTCTGCTGAATACCTTTGTTCTGAGCCATTATGAGTGGGGTGTAGCCCTGGGTGGCGGAATTTCGCGCCTGGCCAAACATCTCATCACTTTATCCCTCTTCTTCATCGGAGCCGGTCTTACCCGTGAGACCTTGAAATCTGTAGGCATCAAGCCATTGGTGCAGGGTGTGCTGCTGTGGGTGGTAATAAGTTGTGGGTCGCTAGCGTATATCTTATTCTTGTAATCAATCGAGTCTTAACATCCTCCCCATACAACTTGCTGTCAAATGGGGGTCTGCTATCAATATAACTGACATAGGATGAGTCTTGATAGATGGAGAGATTATAACAACCATTTTTGCCATAATAGAGAGACATAAGTAATTGTATAACTAATGAAAAGTCAATATAACAAATGAGAACGCTACAAAAGGCAATCTGCTTATTAATCTGTATATATGTTTTGTGCGGAAAGATCTATCAGCAAGCATGGTATCTGCAGATGGGGAGACAAGACTGGCTCATAATAGTGTCCGACCTTGTTTGCGTATATGCCTGTATCCTGTTTGCGTTATTAATCCTACGTCTGATCAAAGAAGTCCGCCACCAGAAGATTCATGTGGCAATATTGCTGGGGGCAGCAGTTGCACAAGTCCATATAAGTTTATTCAATATGCTCATCAGAACCCCTGCATACGATCATAAGAATCTACTTCTGCAGTATGATATTCCCAATATTCTGTCCGTTGGTATGATGATAGCATTTATTGTCTGTTTGACGAAGAAGAAACAGAATAGATGAAGCTCGATTTCCAGACACAATTTACAACATAGCAAATTCTTGATTCTTATAATGCCAACCACCCATATAGTTAACCTGTTGCGATATGAAACCTTTATTTCGATTCCAATACCATAGCAAATAAGTAATCATGGACATCAGAAAGACAATAAAAAGTATACTATGGATTATTCCCATTGGTGTTGTAGCTTGCATACTGTTATTAAGGGATGTTCCTCCAACCTTCAGACTCGGGCAGTCTTCTTATTATCTTATCGGGGGCGATTGCAAGATTTATGTCGGATACCGAACGTTATTAGACGACGACGTCCTTTGGGGTCTGTATTCTCCGGGTCAAGACACCGTGATTAGTGGGGCGGCTTGGACAGATGATAAGATATATATAAGTCTGAATGAGGGAAATCAGTTGGCTTGTATCATGATTATTGATGATATACATGATTTTGAATACCCCAAAGATTGTTGCAAACCGAGATTTTCTTCAGATTCTACAATATTAAATGACCCTAAAATTATCAGAAGACATGCGATAAGACAGAATGGAGTAGGTTGGTTTGGAAGATTTACAACGCACACCATACATAATGATTAAGCAGGAAAAATCAAGCAGGACTGAAGTGGAAATAAAAAGTGGACTATTAATATTGACAATACTTTGTCTGAGTATGTCCTCATGTGATGTGATTCGTAGATATCGTTACTTGAACGATCGGGCAAACTCCGTTGTTGTTCAGGATTGCCAATGTTTTGATCCGAAGGAAGTGGTTGAAGTCCAAGATTGTCTGCAATATTTCTATCTGGGGAATATAAAAACATATTTTAAACTTAGAAGAATAATACCAGGGAGAAATGGGGCGAGTCTTCCCAATGACTGCATAGGACTTTTCTTGTTCGTGGGTGATGATAGTAGAACGGGACGGATGTGGGAGTATCCGGTTATTAGGTTATCAGATACAATCCTTACACCTGTGACGGACCGCATGGATGTTCAGCAGGATTCTATTCAGATGGTTGAAATGCTGATGGGAAAACTGTCTCTGGTGTTTGATACTTCGACTGCAGAAACAATATGTCATCGATTTATGAGGGGAAGGAGACAGGTTGCTACCTGGAGAGCACTCTACTGACATGATGGTCAAATCTCCGAATACAAGTGAATACAATATGTACTTTTGCGCATGAATTGCTCTATATCCACATATCGCCCGACAGCCTCAGCGGCTATGAAATCCGTCTTGCTTTCATCGGTAGGGTGTTGCTCCTGCGGCTTTTTTAGGAGCAGACGGAATGAATAAATCGGCTTCTACTACTCAATATGACAACAACACCATTGTATACAGAATAGTAAAATAAGAAATGATGAGAAAAAAATACAGCATATTATTGGGTTTTCTTATATTATTGTTTGTTTCGTGCAATTATGTAGAACACAATATAAGTGTGGGGAATTCCATAGTAGAAAAAATTGAAGAATACAGAAACGAGAACGACACTCTGCCCATTTCTTTAGTTGAAATAGGACAAGACGAGATAATTGACGGCGTTATGTTCTGCTACGAAAAAGCGGATAGTAATAATTACATATTGTGGTTTGGTACTACATTAGGAGAAGGTATGTATTATTATTCTGACACTCGAGAATGGAACGACCAATTGAGAAATATCTCTAGCGTGCAACAATAAGATAAATGCTAGCAGGAAGGAGAATTGAATGCAGACCATATCCGGATATATTCCCAACATACAGAGTTATACCATTATACACAATATGATAACGGAAAGATGGAGTGTTAATTTCATTTATTAGTGATTGAATCTTGAGATACTGCCATTCTTCATCAACTTACCAACTAAAATATTATTAATAGTTTTATAATCAGACATTAATATACGACCTATGAAAGCAAAGTATCAATTAGTGATAAGCATTATTTTACTGGCATCATTTGTCTGTTGTGGAAGATATCTCACTTCCTCTCCCGGCTCACTCTTTACTATCGACTATTTATTGAAGAGGGATGGATATGTGATTCCTGATTCGTTGTATTCATTCTTTCCATCCGATTCAAATACACTAAAATTGTTAGAGTGCAAAATGATTTCGCAAAATGCAAACAAACATCTGGATCTCCATGTTGATGGCTTCACGCCCTTTAGTATTGTTGAATTGTATGAAACAAAGAATATTTCTGCTGTTCGTGAAATAACAGACAGATATTTGCCTAAAGCACTTTCTGTTGTTGATGCAGGTGACACTTCATACAATTCACTTATGGCTCATTATCTTGTTTACAATAAATACCATGTGTTATCTATTAAGGATCTGTATAACCCGGATGACCCAATAGTCCCTTACTTTGATGTTGTTAAGGAACGGTGTGGCATGGGGTGTGAAGAAACGAAATGTGAATTAGTACCAGGAACAAAAATAATCACACTAATGAGTGGAAATGATTGTCTGTTGGATTCTTCGTATCGATACGACGATTCCGAATTGCCACAAAACATGCGGCATGGGTACCGTAGTGGAATTGCTGCGCATCCAGACTCTTGCTATATATTTTATTGGACAATAATCTGGTAAGAATAATGTTTGCATTGTGTGGAGGTCCACCGCACAATTATGCTGGAGAAAAAAAACTTGGCGATAAAATAAGATCAAAAGATCAACAATAAATGCAATAATAAATACGACAATGTCAAAGAGAATATTAAATATATTGATGTATACTTGCGCGCTGACAACAATCTTTTCCTGTAGTGAGAAACGAGAAATCGAGCACAGAATAGATGGTCTATGGGAGGTTCAGCTATCTTCAGAAGAAGATTACCTATATTGGTACGACACTTGCGGATACATAGACCAGACTCTGTTTTTTGATCTGGATCAGCATGATTGTACTTTACCAAGTGTCGCGGAGACATTGGAAGAAAGAGCGAAAGAGAATTACAAAGGGGAATGGTCTATTAATAAAACGGACTCCCAATGGACAATGACAATCAATCCACGAAAACATCCTCTTCAGGGGCTATTCCACATATCTTTTTATAAGGATACGGTTTTTGACTCCGACAATAGCGAGAAAATACGGTATTTTATGAAATTAGAAAACGAGAGATGGAGTATTGAATGCATAAAATGTGGAATGATTAATAATCCATGGTAAGGCAAATTGAAGTATTATCGTCATGCAGAGTGAGGAAAGTAATGCAGGAATAAGACCAGGAGATAAATACAATCGAGCATATTGATGGTTATAACTAATTAACATAAAATGAAACAGAAAACGTTTGCTTTGCTAGCTGTTATTTTGATTTGTAACTCTTCGTGTTATAGAAGAAATAGTTGTCTGCTGTTGGAGAATACTAATATAGGATTGTCTGCTATTACCGACACGTGGTCGTGTCAGCATAACGATTATTCCTGGGCTCCGTATGATGGGAACTTTGATGTACAAGGTAAAATTATCTCAAGTGATATCTGGACTCCGCAAAAGAATCATTCGATAGCTTTCCAGTATAAACAGATACTATATTGCGACAGTACTCTATTGGAGGAGGATGATGTGTATTTCAGTCCATATACATTCAAAACAATAGATGGGAATCGCCATGAAATATTATCGGTAGGATATGACCATCATGAAAAAACCTGGAGATGCACGTACGAATGTGCAATTGAGGATAATAACGGACCATTTTATGGGTTCTGCACATATTCTATTGAGAAAGACAAGGCCGACTCTATTTTAAATATGTGGACAGACGGTAAACGATAGGTGACTTCTAAATGTTGATTTTGCCTGCAAAAAAATCACATTTAAGTCCAAGGGGAAAGGTGTATACCCTTGCCTATGGCTGTGGATTTAATTGTTCGGGTGGCCTGAGGAATCGTATGTCCCATAGAGTGGCCACATTTTAATGTTCTGCATCATAAAAGACATTCCATAGAGGGTTGAGCCCTAGGATAATGGTGGTCAAACCATTTGCCGAATCAGGCCGAATCCAGGCCGAACGTAGGTTGAACCCAGGCCGAAAAGAAGGCTAAATCCGGGTAAAAAAATTTGGCCATTTCGATCGACTTATGTATCTTTGCAAAAAGTTGTGCATGATGATGGATTTCTGTAATGAGTTGATATTCATTCTGAGAATACGATAACTGTCGGCGTGTATAACTCCCTTGAGAATTAATAAACCCTTCCAACGAGTAGGCAATCCTTTTTATTATAAATCCCAGTAACTTGCCACATGAAAAAATATGGTCTCATAGGTTTTCCTTTAGGACACTCTTTCTCAAAACGTTTTTTTGACTCGAAGTTTGTCTCTGAAGGTTTGAACGACTGCTGCTATCAACCCTACGAGTTGCCTTCGCTGGAGGGATTTCGCGAATGGGTGAGAAGGGAAGATCTTAGGGGCTTGAATGTGACAATACCCTACAAAGAAGCCATTATTCCGTTGCTCGACAGCATGAGCGATGAGGCTCGGCTGATAGGTGCCGTAAATGTGGTAAAAGTGATGCCCGACGGCTCGTTGAGGGGGTTCAATACTGATGCACCTGCCTTTGCAGAAACGTTGCGGCCTCTGCTGAAACCCTGGCACACTAAGGCTCTTGTGTTTGGAACGGGTGGGGCTGCCAAGGCTGTTGCCTATGCATTAAAGCAGTCAGGCATAGAGTATTGTATGGTAAGTCGAAAAGGTAATCCCTACCTTTCCTATCCTGAGGCGGCGGAAATGGCAAAAGAGGTATTTCTACTCATTAATGCCACTCCGGCAGGAATGTATCCTCACACAGAAGAGATGGCTGTTCCTCAGTTGCCGGCTCTTTCCGAGAGGCATCTCTGCTACGACCTGATATACAACCCAGCAGAAACCCTGTTCCTGGCCGAGGCTAAACGTCAGGGGGCTGCCATCCGGAACGGTCAGCCTATGTTGGAACTCCAGGCCGAGATGGCCTGGAATATATGGACCGATAGATGACCAATGGCCAATAGCCAATAGCTGATTACTGATAACTGATAACAGGAAAAGAGCTTTTTTATCTATAGAATCAAATTTTTTAGTATATTTGCACCTTGCTAAAGTAATGGTCATGCAGGGTCAAAATATTGTGACACAAATAAGAACCTTCTTCGCGAGGCAGCCGCTGTTGGGCGGAATTATTGGCGCCAATGTCATTATGGGATTCCTCGTGCTGATTCTCCAGCTGATGGGGATAGGATATTCTTATGGCATGTTGCGAGGATACTCCGTGGGCTATGATATCTTTGGTGTACCCTCCAGCTTGCAACAGCTGATCACTCGCCCGTGGTCGGTTCTGACCTATATGTTTGTTCATTCCAGTTTCCTGCAGATGGCTATCAACATGCTTATGCTTTACGGCATCGGTATGATGTGTATCGGATGGCTGGGAAGCAGAAGATTTGCGTGGACCTATTTCCTGGGCGGAATAGCCGGCGGGCTGGCCTATTCCTGCTTCGGAGTAAGCGGGGGCTCTCTGGTAGGCTCTTCTGCAGCCTTGATAGCTGTCTTTGTGCTTCTTGCCGTCTCCTTTCCCGATCAGAAGGTCCAGCTGTGGCCTTTCCAGGGATTTACGCTCTCGTTGTGGGTGGTGGCCTTGCTGTTTCTGGGCGTTGATCTGCTGTTCTGCTCGTCTGCGGGCAATAACGGCTATATCGCCCGTGTGGCAGGCGCAGGGGTAGGCTTTTTCTTTGCCTGGGTTTATCCTCGCCTGAAGCCTATCTCAGTAGGTGGTAGGGCTTCGGGGAACCGCTCCAGGATGAGGGTGAGCAGCAAGAATAAGGCTCCCCGCCGACCCCTCTCGGACGAAGAGTATAACGCCAATAGGGCTCAGAACCAGAAACAGGTGGATGCCATCCTCGATAAAATATCCCAGAAAGGCTACGACAGTCTCTCCAGGAAAGAAAAAGAATTTCTGTTCCGATACAAAGGGTAGCCTGACAGAAACCAAACGTTAACAAAAAAGAAATATTCTAACCATTGAAGATAATAAAACTCATATTCGTAATAGCAAACTGGGTTGCAGCCGTCCTCCTGCTGGGGGCTACTCTGGCAGGTGTCGTAAAGCCCAGTAGCCTGATATGGCCTTCGCTGTTGAGCTACGGGTTCATTCCTCTGCTTCTGCTCAATGTGCTGTTTGTTGTCGGCTGGCTCATCTGCGGCAGCAAGCAATTCCTTGTGTCTGCTATAGTCATACTGTTGCGTTTCACCTTCATCCCAGCCTGTTTCCAGATAGGAGGCCATCCCGACGAGCCTTCTGAGGGGGCTCTCATGCTCAAGGTGACCAATTTCAACGTGCATCATTTCTATGGCCCTAAGTATCTTGAGAACGGCAGGGAGGCTACGAATATAGAGAATAATATCACGGCCTTTCTGGATTTTGTACGTTCGGAGAATTCGGATCTGCTCTGCATAGAGGAATTTCTGCCATATACCAAGAAGATTGACGTCCGTGATTCGCTCAGGAATATGGGGTATCATTATCACGTCCTAGCCTCCCCATTGGGTCGTTCATCCCTCGCCCTATGGTCGCGTTATCCCATTGTCGATACTCTCTATATAGACTCTGTGTGCAAGATGAGAGCCGGTATTGTGGTGAATGAAGATACGCTCAGTTTCTATTGTCTCCATCTAGCTTCCTACCGCCTCAACAACGATGATAAGGAGGGAATAGACCTTATAGCCAGCGGCGATCTGCATAAGGCTTCCCTGAGACAGACTGTCTCCAAATTCAAGCAGACCATCCTCTCTCACGAGAAAGAGTGGTCGCTGTTGAATCCTATTATGGAACGGGACTACCATCGTATGATTGTTGCAGGCGATTTCAACGATACCCCGGCATCGTATGTATACCTCAAGATGACGGACCTCCTGAGAGACTGTTATCGCGACAAGGGTAAAGGGTTCGGAACAACATACCGTGGGCAATTCCCCGCATTCCGCATAGACTACATCATGCATTCTGCAGGCTTGAAGACCTTGTCGTATCAGCGTGTAAAGAGCGACATCTCTGACCACTATCCCATTACCGTAGAATTTGAAATACCCGGCAGAAAATGATATCAAAAGAGCGCTACGCACGCATGATAGCCTACTTTGAGGAGGCCCGCCCCACGGCTGAGACGGAGCTCCACTACAGCAATCCCTTCCAGTTGCTTGTGGCCGTAATCCTTTCTGCCCAATGTACCGACAAACGGGTCAATATGACCACTCCTGCTCTCTTTGAAGCCTATCCTACGCCCGAAGCTATGGCCCAGGCTACGGAGGAAGAGGTGTTTGAATACATCCGCTCCATCTCCTATCCCAACAACAAGAGTAAACATCTGGTAGGAATGGCGCGCAAGCTGCAGAGCGATTTTGGAGGAGAAGTGCCTTCGGATGTTGATGAGTTGCAGACCCTTCCCGGCGTAGGGCGCAAGACGGCCAATGTGATAGCCTCGGTAGTATTCAACCTCCCTGCGCTGGCTGTCGATACCCATGTGTTCAGGGTGGCCAACCGTATAGGGCTCACCAAGAATTCCAAGACGCCCCTCCAGACAGAGAAGACCCTAGTAAAGTATATCCCCGCAGAGAAGATTCCTATTGCCCATCATTGGCTCATTCTTCACGGCCGCTATGTATGCCAGGCCCGCAAGCCCCATTGTAAAGAGTGTGGCATCTCCGAAATCTGCGACTATTTCAAGCAACAACAAAAGCCCCTTAAGCCATGATGCATCCGCTCTTTCTCATAGGACTTGTGGCTGTGGCCATCCCCATTGCCGTCCATCTGTTCAACTTCCGTCGCTACAAGAAGGTATACTTTAGCAATGTAGAGTATCTTGAACAGCTGCAGACCGAGACGAGAAAACAATCCCGCCTGAGGGAATATCTCATTCTTGCAGCCCGTATCCTGGCTATTGTTTTCCTGGTGTTGGCTTTCGCCCAGCCTTATATTCCCAACAAAAAGAATAAGCTTAAGGAGGGTGGCTGCGCCATTAGCGTCTATATCGACAACTCCTATTCGATGGAGAATACCGGAAGCGAGGCTTCTCTATTGGAGATGGCCAAAGAGAAAGCACGCGAGATAGTGGCAGCCTATCGCCCTTCTGACCAGTTTCAGCTATTATCCAACGATGCCCCCGGCAGCCAGTTCCGATGGCTGAGCCGCGATGAGTTCCTTTCCTCGCTCGATGAGCTGGAGACTACATCTGCAGCCCCCCGCATGAGCGAGATTGCTGCCAAGCAGCACGATTTCCTGAGTCAGTCTGCGGCCGAGAACAAGCTGGCTTATGTAGTATCCGATTTCCAGAGTTCAACAGCAGACCTTGATGCCTATCCCAACGACAGTCTTATCGCTACTACATTTGTACATCTCGAGGCTGCGGCTGTCGACAATATTTCTATCGACTCGGTTCTCTTCTCCTCGCCGGTATTCCTCAAAGGGAGTCAGGTAGTGGCCACGATTTATATCTCCAATCATGGAAGTCAGACTATTGAGAATCTGCCTGTGAAACTCTATTGTGATGATAAGGAACGTGCTATTGCTTCGGTTGATATTTCTTCGGAGGGAGTACAGTCGGTTGATATTCCTTTTACCATAGAGAACTCGGGCGTTCTCAATTGCCGGATTGAGACTACCGACTATCCTATCACATTTGATGACCGGTTCTATTTCAGTCTCAACGTCAGCGAACGTCTCTCTATGCTGGTGGTAGAGGGTAGGGAACAACCCTATGCCAAGAAACTGTTTGAAGGCGACAGCCTCGTCGTTTATCATTCGTCGACCGACCGTAATATTGATTTCAAATCCCTTCCCGACCACAACTTTATCCTCCTCAACGAACTGCAGACCATACCCTCAGGCCTGGCTCAGACCCTGCAGAGTTTTGTAGAGTCGGGAGGTTCGCTTCTTATCGTACCCGCTCTCGATGCAGATGTCTCCTCGTATAATCAGGCTTTGCAGGCGCTTCATGCTCCCCAGTTAGGAACGTTGGTACAGCATCCGGCAAAAGCCTCCGATATTAATCTGCAGGCCTCTCTCTATAAGGGAGTATTTGCAGGTAATGTGGGAGAGAATGTGGAGTTGCCTACAGTTCAGAAGTACTTCAAGACTACCACGACTGCGGCCTCTGTAGTAGAACCTGCCATTGTGCTGGCTACGGGCGACGCTTATCTGACCTGTACCCCTTGCGGGAGCGGAAAGGTTTATCTCATCGCCTCTCCTTTGCAGACCGAGCAGACCGACTTTGTCCAGCAGGCACTCTTTGTTCCTACGCTCTATAATATGGCCCTTTACAGCCAGTCGATAGGGCAGACCTATACCATTATGGGCAACAATAACCCCGTATTGCTTCCTGCCGGTATCAGGTCTACGGAAGGAACCCTCCGCCTCACTTTGCCCGGGACCTCTTTCGAATGTATTCCCGACTTGCGGCAGAGCAACGGCCGAACCTATCTCTATCCTCACAATCAGGTGTCTGAAGCCGGCTGTTATAGCATAACCCCGGCAGACGGAAAGGAGGTCCTGGGCGGACTTGCTTTCAACTACAGCCGTCTGGAGAGTGATATGCATTTCCTCTCGCGCAACCTCGTAGAGAAACTGGTCGACGACAATCATCTGGGCAACTGTTCGGTGGTAAAGAACTCCTCAAAGCCTCTCGACCAGTATATCCGTTCTCAATACGAGAACCGCCCTCTATGGCGCTGGTGTGTAGCTCTCTGTCTGCTAATGCTGGCTGCTGAGATAATACTATTGAAATGGTGGAAAGAAGGAAAATCCAAGCCGGAATAGCTTGCAGATAAGGAACTCCTTCTACCGATTTATTGAAAAACACAACATTAATTATCAAAACCGAATATCAAAATGGTTAATTTCAACTACATGACCCCCACACGTCTCATTTTTGGAAAAGACGTGGTTAATAAACTGACCGACGTAATGAAACCTCTCGGCCGTCGCGTTCTCCTTACCTATGGCGGAGGCAGCATCAAGAAGATTGGTCTCTATCAGAAAGTAATGGAACTTCTCAAAGATTTTGAGGTCTACGAACTTCCCGGCATAGAGCCTAATCCTAAATATAGTACCAGCGTGCTTGGTGGCGTGAAGATCTGCAAGGAAAAGAATATCGACGTTATTCTTTCTGTAGGCGGCGGCTCGGTACTCGACTGTACCAAGGCTATTGCGGCAGGAGCCTGCTATGATGGCGAAACCTGGGATCTTATCATTCACAAGGTTCCCACCAAGGCTGCTCTTCCCATTGTGGACATTATGACCCTCTCGGCTACCGGTAGCGAGTATGATGCAGGTGGCGTTATCTCCCGTACAGAGACCAACGACAAGCTGGCCTATATGGATCCTCATCTCTATCCTGTTGTCTCGTTCCTCGATCCTACCTACACCTTCTCTGTCAACAAGAAGCATACCGCAGCCGGAACGGCAGATGCTATCAACCATATCCTCGAGCAATATTTCTGCGCCGACCATAATACTCTGGCTGACGGATTCTGCGAGGCAGGTCTTCGTACCCTTATGCAGTTCTGTCCTATTGCCTTGCGTGAGCCCGAGAACTACGAGGCTCGTGCCGAGCTGATGCTTGCCTGCTGCTATGGCTGCAACGGTATTTATGCACTCGGAAATTCTAAAGGCGGATGGCCTATGCATAGTATAGAGCATGCTCTCTCGGCTTACTATGACATTACCCATGGCGAGGGTCTTGCCATCATCACCCCACGTTGGATGAAATACATCCTCAGCGAACGTACGGTAGAGCGTTTTGTTTCGCTCGGAACACATCTCTTCGGCATAGATGCTACTCTCCCCGCTATGGAAATTGCAGAAAAGACTATCGAGAAGATGTACCAGTTCTTTGAGAGTATCGGCATACCCATGCATCTCCGCGAGGTCGGAATTGACGAAACCAGACTGGCTGAAATGGCTCATCATATCTCTCAGGAAGGCCTTGCCGGCAGCCATATGTACGTGCCTCTAAGCGAAGAAGATATCCTCAATATCCTCAAGGCATCATTATAGTTCCATATAAACAGCACTATACCAGCATGCAGGCTCCATATAGGGTCTGCATGCTTGCCCTAGCGACAGAAAAAAGTGGAGAGAATGTGGAGAGAATGTAGACAGAAGGTCCTTTTTGGATGCGTATAGAGTACTCCCAAGGGCCTCCCATAAGGGAGGATTTGCTACATCTGTTATTAGGCAAACAACGGTTAAAAGAAGTATTGCCCATCGGGATTATTATCTTTGTCCTTGGAGAAAAGAGAAAACTTCTGCCATTGAGCAGATTAATGACTTTTTTGAAGGAAATAATAATGTCGGCTGCAATATTTGAGGGACTTTGCCGTTATTATTAATTAAAGATGTACAGCACGTGCGTCTGTTACCAGAAGGAATAATAATTTAACTAATTAAAAATACATCAAATGGCCAAAGAAGTGAACGATGCTGAAGCATCAAAGTTGGATAAAATTAAGATTTTGCAGAGCACTCTTGAAAAGATCGAGAAGACTTACGGTAAAGGTTCTATTATGAAGTTGGGCGACCGTCCCGACCAGGATTTAGAGGTAATTCCTACTGGTTCTATCAGCCTTGACAGCGCCCTTGGCGTTGGCGGATTCCCCAAAGGAAGAATCATCGAAATCTTCGGTCCTGAGTCGTCCGGTAAGACTACTTTGGCTATCCATGCTATTGCTGAAAGCCAGAAGATGGGCGGTATTGCAGCTTTTATTGATGCCGAGCATGCCTTTGACCCCAGTTATGCTAAGAAACTCGGAGTAGACATTGATAACCTCCTTATTTCTCAGCCCGACAATGGCGAGCAGGCTCTTGAGATCGCAGACAACCTGATCCGCTCGGGTGCTATTGATATTCTGGTAGTCGACTCTGTTGCCGCTCTTACCCCCAAGAGTGAGATTGACGGCGAGATGGGTGATTCGAAGGTGGGCCTTCAGGCACGTCTCATGTCGCAGGCTATGCGTAAGCTTACCTCCACCATCAGCAAGACCAAGTGCTGCTGCATTTTTATCAACCAGTTGCGTGAGAAGATTGGCGTAATGTTCGGTAATCCTGAGACTACTACCGGTGGTAATGCGCTCAAGTTCTACAGCTCGGTACGTGTTGATATCCGTCGTGCTGCCGCTATCAAGGAAGGCGACCAGAATGTGGGCAACCGCGTTAAGGTGAAGATTGTCAAGAATAAAGTAGCTCCTCCTTTCCAGACCTGCGAGTTCGACCTTATGTTTGGCGAAGGTATCAGCAAGATTGGCGAAATTATTGACCTCGGCGTCGAGTTTGATATTATCCACAAGAGTGGCTCCTGGTTCAGCTATCAGGACTCCAAGCTTGCACAAGGCCGTGAAAGTCTGAAGAATACTCTCCGTGACAATATCGAACTGACTGAAGAAATAGAACGTAAGGTTCGCGAAGAACTGGCACGCCGTAAAGAAGAATAATTCATTTTCAAGAATGAAGAGATTTCTACTCCTTATGCTCCTCGTTGTGGCAGGCATTATGCCTGCCATGGCGCAGAGCGATGATACTGAACAGGATGAGATAGTAGGCGGCACCAGCGATATCTCTTTTCGCAAGGGAGTACCCGTGGCAGGTAACCGCACATTGAACAGGCTGTCGGGTACAATAGTTGCCGAACCTCAGCTGAGTACTGTATTCGTTGAGACAGAAGTTGTTATGGGATTTAACGACGCTGTCCAGGATTTTGATATCGGTCTTGGCGTTACAGCCGCTTATGTTCCTAATCGTTGGGGATTCTTTGGAGAATACCGACGTTCGTACTATTCTGACTGGGGAGCCGCGGGCGTAGTTTTTCGCCCCGTAATGGAGCCTTCGATGGTCGACTGGCAACTTTTTGCCGGTCCGGCCTATACTACCGACGGATTAGGCTACGAGATAGGAACCCGTTTTGCTCCGGGCGCTCTCGACAATACCGGCTCATTCTGCTGGTTGAGCGGGTCTTTGAGTATGACCTCTGTCCAGGGTTGCCGTTACTATTGCGTAGGCCTAAGTCTAAGTCTCTCTGCGTTGGTTTTTCTTTCTGTCCTGTAGAAAATATGTGTCAGATATCCTCTGACATTACCCCATATACGAAGCCTCAAGGCTTCAATATCTATTTAACCTCCACACTCTAATTATGACTGAAGCTGAACAGATACAGGCAAAATTCGACGAACTTATTGCTTCGTGCAGAGAGCGTCTCCCTCTGACCAAAACAGAAGAGGAAGACATCACCCGGGCCTTCAATATGGCCCGCGAAGCCCACGACGGAGTACGTCGCAAATCGGGCGAACCCTATATCTTTCATCCCCTTGCTGTGGCTAAGATAGCCATAGAAGAGGTAGGACTGGGCCCTGTTGCAGCTATCTGTGCCCTGCTTCACGATGTGGTGGAGGATACAGAAATCTCGCTTGAACAGATACGCATACTGTTTGGCGACAGAGTGGCCTTGATTGTGGATGGCGTGACAAAGATTGATTTTGCATCCGAGCATCTGCAGCAGGGAATGGCAAAAGGAAGTGACGGTTCGCACCAGGCAGAGAATTACCGCAAGATTCTGCTGGCTATGTGCGACGATGTGTATGTCATATTCCTCAAACTCTGCGACCGGCTCCACAACATGCGAACTCTCGGTTCGATGAAAGATACCAAGAAACTGGCCATCTCGTCCGAGACGCAATATCTCTATATTCCTTTAGCCCACAGGCTGGGTCTCTACAGCATAAAGACAGAACTGGAGGAACTGGTAATGCGCTACACCAATCCCACACGTTATGCCGAGATAACCGAGCAGATTAATGCCAGCGCAGGTACGGAGGCTTTGTTGCAGGAATGTCTTTATAAGCCGATCCGGGAGTCGCTTGATGCCAATGGCTATCAGTATTCGCTCAAGACGCGCATCAAGACAGCCTTTTCCTGCTGGAAGAAGATGGAGAATAAAGGCGTAGAGTTTGACGAGATATATGATCTTTATGCCATGCGCATTATCCTTGATACAGAGGATAAAGCAGAATGTTTCAAGGTCTATCAGCTCATTACATCCAGATTTCGTCCAAACCTGGCTCGCACTCGCGACTGGATTACCTCTCCCAAGACCAACGGATATGAGAGTCTGCATACAACCATCATGTCTCCCATCGGACGATGGGTTGAGGTCCAGATACGTACCCGACAGATGGATGAGGTTGCAGAAAAAGGTATGGCAGCCCATTTCCTCTACAAAGAGGCCCATCCGGGAGAAGATGTCAAGGGAGATACTACTGTGGAAGAATGGTTGCAGCAGATACGCTCAACGCTCGAGAATACCGAGAAGAGTGCTCTCGATCTGGTAGAAGAATTCAAGGAAACTCTTTATACCAAGGAGATATATCTTTTTACACCCAAAGGCGAAACAATTAAATTGCCTTCTCATTCCACAGTTCTGGACTTTGCTTTTGCCATCCATACCCAGTTGGGATTTAACTGTATGGGAGCCAAGGTGAATACCAAAGTGGTTCCTCCCAGCTATGTGCTCCATTCGGGCGAGCAGGTACAGGTTATTTCTTCCAAGAAGATTGAACCTGACGAAGGGTGGCTGGAGATGTGCCGTACCTCCAGAGCAAAGGAGCATATACGCGAGTTCCTTCGCAAACAACGCAAGAGCTATCGTCTTGAAGGCGAACATAAGCTGCAGGAGATTCTTGAGGAGTTGAATATCAAGCCGGCTGAGGATACAATTCCCCGCCTGAAACGCTATTTCAACTATCCGAGCAAGACCGACCTGTTCTATCATATTGCTCTCGACGAGATAGATAAGCAGGCCATAGGCCAATGTTTCGGAATCTACCGCAAGAGTCATACCAGCATCATTCCTCAGGCTCATAGCCCCTTCCTCCTTGATAAGGACCACGAACGTCTGGAATCTTATGCTGCATCGTGTTGCAAGCCTGTGCAGGGTGATGAGGTTGTGGGTATTATAGATGGATCCAGGGTGGCTATACACAGATCTAACTGTCCTCATGCCATGCACGAAATGTCGACCCACGAAGAACATACTGTAAAAGCTCAATGGCGTTTGGGAGAAAAAGTAAAACTGCTGGCTGGGGTCTCACTTACCTCTATCGACCGACAGGGAATTCTGAAAGAGCTTACACAGGTTATTACCAGCGAGATGGCATTAAATATGAGAGCCATTACCCTTGAGGCCAGCGAGGGTATTGTCAAGGGTACAATCTTGCTCTATGTAGACAATCTGGGTATGCTTAACGACCTTATATCCAATATCCAATCTATAGAGGGCGTGGAACGTGTAGCCCGTATGTAATGCAAAGAGACCATGAGCAATACAGAATCCTCTCTTACGGCTTTTGAACGGTTGGGTCGTATTCTTGATATCCTTAGGGTAGAATGTCCTTGGGATAGTGTACAGACTATTGATTCGCTTCGTTATCTCACCATAGAGGAGACCTACGAATTCTCAGAAGCCATTCTTGCCAAGGATTACTCCGAGATGCGCAAGGAGTTGGGCGATCTCTTCATGCATCTTATGTTCTATGCCAAGATAGCAGAAGATGAGCATAAGTTTACGACAGAAGAGGCTATTCATGGTATTTGCGACAAGCTGGTATCTCGCCATCCTCATATTGCTTTACCCGACCGGAATGGAAATCTGCAAGGTGGATCGGATAATGCTGCTCCCCTATGGGAGAAGGTAAAGATGAAAGAGGGTAGGAAGTCGATATTGGAGGGCGTGCCATCTTCTTTGCCTACCTTGGTGAAGAGTATCCGCCTGCAGGAGAAAGCCGCAGGGGTGGGATATGAGTTTCCTTCGGTAGAGCATGCGTTCAACAAGGTTAAAGAAGAATATTCCGAATTGCAGGAAGCGATTGAAGAGGGTGATAAGCAGCATATGGAAGAAGAGTTTGGCGATTTGCTGTTTGCTCTAGTCAAGTGGGGCAGGCATCTGGGCCTTAATGCTGATGACGCTCTCTCTCGTACCAATCAGAAATTTAAGAGCCGGTTCTCCTATATGGAACAGGCGGCTGGTAGTCAAGGCCGAAATTTCTCGGATCTGGATATAGAAGAAATGCGTTCTCTCTGGAAAGAGGCCAAGAAGAACCTCGGTAAACAGCAGTCTTAATAGGACCTGTCTTCGGAAGTTTATCGTATTTGATGACGGCTGAACCCTATTGGGAACGAGAAAACTAACAGAGATTTGCTCCGTTGACGGTTACCCTAAACTGGAGTTTCAGAAACTCGGCTGCGCGACGGCAGAGGAGCATTCGGTTCATATAGATCTCAAAATAGTCCATAATCGATCCTATCTCTGTATTGATCTGAATCTCCTGGGTAAAGGTCATAGAGGCTCTGTCGAGCGTGTTATGGTTCTCAATAACAGCAAAGTTTACTCTGTCGTGTATATCAAACTGTTCGGGTCTGATATTGCGTACACGATTACGTCGCACATCAGTCTTATCAGCCAGAATAAGGGCCGCAGAGATAGCATTTACGGGAAATGCTGTTGACTCATCGTGATTGCCGATAGCTGTAATAATCGGAGCAATATCTTCGGCCGGCATACCCATCTCGTCGAGAATACGAAAAGCCATAATGGCGCCACTCTGAGCATGGTCTATTCGGTTGACTACGTTTCCGATATCGTGCATATAGCCTGCAATACGGGTCAGCTCTACAGTATGTTCGTCAAAACCAAGGTCGCGCAATAGGTCTCCGGCAACCTTAGAGACAATGCTGACATGCACCTGGCCATGTTCGGTATACCCCATGGCTTTCATAGATGCATCAGCCTGTTCTACATAGGTGCGGATGATTTCCGAATTTCGTATATCTTCTAGTGTAATATGATGGGACATGGTACAATATTAATGTATGATAAATAACGCGTCTTGGAATAAATTATTGCAAGTCCTTATACCAAAATGAATTTTTTTTCGTTATTTATTTCGGATTATTAAAATGCAATAGGCATGAGTAAAGTTACACTTAGGGAACTCCCCCTCATTCAGGAGGCAGATCTTAAAAATAAAGTCGTTCTGGTCCGTGTTGACCACAATGTGGTAAAAGGGGGAGTCATCCACGACCCTTATCGTATTGATGCCACCTTCGGCACCCTTTTCTATATCCTTTCCAAGGGAGGAAAGATTATCCTGATGACCCATGTGGGCCGTCCTCGCAACAAGACTGATCTGTCTATCAGCCAGAGTGATGCGACCTCGGTAAAGCCTATCGTTGAGTATCTGCAGAATAAGCTGCATCTTACCATCGAAGTGCCTGATTTCTACACCCACGGCAAGGAGGGCTACCTGAGTATTGAGAGTAATATCAACCACTCTATCCGTCGCCTCCGCGAGCATGAGATAGACATGGTTTATATGCCCAACACCCGTTGGTTTACAGGCGAGGAAGCAAGCGACGAGAATGCCGAACGCTTTGCTAACCAGCTGGCCGGACTGGCAGATATCTATGTCAACGACGCTTTCGGCTCCTGGCAGCCCCATGCCTCTACCTATGGCATTACCAAATACTTGCCATCCTATGCAGGATTCCTGATGCAGAAGGAGATAGAAAACCTTGAACGTATCTTCCACGCCAAGCAGCCCCTCGTGTCGGTAGTGGCAGGAAGCAAGTTTGATACCAAGATCAACTCCCTCTATTCTTTGCTCCAGAAGAGCGACCATCTCATCTTGGGCGGCGTAATTTATAATGCCTATCTTTGTGCCAAATACGGCATCAAGATCAAGGGTGTAGGCGAGGATGATGTTAAATTGGCAGCCCAGTTTGTAAAGTTTGCCGAGCAATATCCCAAGAAGATTGTCGAACTGCCCTATATCAAGGAGAGCGACGTGTTTGGCGAACGTATTGAAGGAAAATTCCGTACCCACGACATACGTCAGCTGGAGCCTGGGACAGAGCTCAATTACGTCCTCGATGTAGATGCCAAGAGCTATGATGAACCCGAAATTCTCGACGTATTCCTTTCGGCCAAGACAATTTTTGTAAATGCCGTAATGGGTCTTGTTCCCCACTTCAACGCCGGTACCATAGCCCTGGATACGGTCATAGACCGCAATCCCCATGCCGTGAAGCTCTATGGAGGTGGTGATACCATGCAGGAACTCAAGAGATTACTCCCCGGTCTCTATATTATGGCTCTTGACAGCAAGGACTACTACATCTTTACCGGCGGCGGAGCCGTATTGAAAGCTATCGAGCAGAATAGTCCCTCAGGCCTGGCTCCCGTAAGGGCTCTTATCGAGCAGAAAGCCGAGCAGGAGAAATGGAAACAACGCCTCAACGGCAACCGCAACAATATGGAATACTAGGAAGTGTGGATTGTGGGGAGGTGAAGATGTGGAATGGTGATAGAGGGTTGTCGTCCATTTGCCAGAAAGTGATAGAGCTATAGTCTCTTTCAAAATCCGTTTCCGATGGTGATGTAAATGCCCCCACAATTCGTATGATTCTACCAGCAGAGACGGGGCACGCCCCGTCTCTGCTATTTGTAAATTGAGGCTAAGGGCGGCCAGTCTCTGCTCTCTTGAAGATGGTTCTGTTGATCAAAAACAACAATGTCTTTCTTTTTTTGTTAATGATTATCCGTATGATGGTGACTGCTATTGATTGGCTTCGCTAAGAAATTAAAAGGGGCTTCGTTCAGGAAATTAGATAGTTGAGAAAATTCTTTTTTGAGTGTGAAACAATAAATATTTGATTCGGGACTGATTTCGTTGTGGCGGACCTATGCCTATATGCTTTCCGTACCCCCGGGGGTACAGGCAGTGTACAGGCAGTGTACAGGC